>DATIOK010000023.1:0-24496 GCA_035473255.1 Gaiellales bacterium | reverse complement strand
TGCGCCAGGCGATGCAGCAGGCGATCGCGGAGCAGTCGCGTTCGGTACGGCTGCCAACGCACGTCTTGTGGGATATCCACCAGCTGCGAGAGGCGCGCGGCGAGATCCTTTCCAGCCAGGGACGTGAGGCCTCGACGTTGGACCTGGAGCGAGAGCTGGGATGGACGCCGGGCCGGCTCGATGACGTGTTGCGGGCGGAGCGGCCAGCCGCGTCGCTGGACGCGCCGTACCAGGGCGATGAGGACACGGTTGACCGGCTGGGCGATCTGATCGGCGACCCGTTGTCTGAACAGGCCTACGACGAGGTTCTCACCCAAGCGGCGGGCGACAGCGTGCGGACGCTGCTTTCGACGCTGACGGAGCGGGAACGCCAGGTGTTGCAGTGGCGGCTTGGTGCGGAGTCGGAAGCGTTGTCACTGCGCCAGGTCGGCCGGCGCTTGGGGATGTCGGCAGAGCGTGTCCGCCAGATCGAGCAGCGCGCCCTGACCAAGCTTCGCAGCGCGGCCATCCCCGGGCGTTGACACCCGGCCGGTGGTGCTTACCCCTACTGGTAGAGACAGAACACCAGGAGAGGAGGTACACCATCATGGCCGTGTTTCGAGGCGACCCCTTGCTGGCCGAGTTGCAGGTGATGGGCGAGGACATGGATCGCGCGTTCGGCCGGTTGCTGGCCAACCAGGGCCAGAGCTCGCGCGGCTGGCTGCCGCCGGCAGATATCTATGAGACCGAGGATGACGTGGTGATCGAGCTGGACGTTCCGGGATGCCAGTCAGAGAATCTGTCCGTGGAGGCGGTTGACGGCCAGTTGGTGATCACCGGGGAGCGCCAGCCCAAGGACGAGGCCACGCGCCGCTACCGCTCGGAGCGGTGGACTGGCAGGTTCGTGCGCAGCTTCACGCTTCAGCCCAATGTGCGCGGCGATGACGTTCGCGCCGACTACCACGACGGCGTGCTCAGCGTGCATGTTCCCAAGCCCGAGGAGACCAAGCCGAAGCGGATCTCGATCAGCCGCGAGCGAAAGCAGATCACCAAGACCACCCAGCCAGCCACCGCGGATGCAGACACGGCTTGGAGGCGGCGCATCGATAGCGCCCGAAACGGCGCCCAAGCCTTGGCGACTACGCCTCTACGCCGTGTCCCCTCCGCTGGCGGCGCGCCTCACGCCCCTCTCGCGCCTTGAGTCCGGCTGCGACCAACGTTCCTCAGCCCGCGCGACACGGGGATCTCTGTCGTCGCAAGATGAATCAGCAACCGTTTCGCTCGCTCCACACACTCCCCGGGCCCTGCATCGATAAACGCACTGACCGCGGCAAAGATCGCCGGCGGGTAGAACAGCAAGTGCCACAGCGGCAGGAGCGCAAACCGCGGGCTGTCGGCGTTGGCGGCCCGCCACAACTCTTCAATCTTGTCGTACCTCGATCTTGTTCCGGGTCATCGTCTCCACCTTCGCGAATCCGGAGTTCGTCCCCGTTTGGGAAGGAACGCGATCCAAGACACGGCAGCGATGCGTATGATCGTGATTCGACAGCCGTCGGCGGACTAGCGGGCTGTCCAACCGCGCGCAGCACACGCGCTTGACCGCGATGCACGCGTTCAGCCCGATCGCGTCGATCGCCGCCAAGCGATTTGGGCAGTTTGACGCATTCTGGTCGGTGCCGGGGCTATGCCGAAACAAGCCGGCCATGCACACTCATCACCTATGCCGACGGCCCGCGACTCAACCTCGTCATCCGTGAGGAGCGTGTTCGGTGGGTAGAACTTGAAGTCGCATTCCACAGGCAGATGGATCGGCAATACGGCGATGTCCACGCCGGGATCCTCATCGAAATGCTAGTTGTCGTGGTTGACCTGGTATAAGCGTGACCCACCTCCTACGAGGTTAAGTCGGACCCAAAGATTCTCATATCGGCGCGTGTCTTCGACGCAATGTCGCGCCGTGACCAAAGCCATCGAATACGAATCGGGGAATCGCGGTTGCAAAGGAGCGCCAACGACAAAATGTCGTTCCGGGTCCCTTAGTTAGGAGTAGCGAGCACCCCCTTGCAGACGGACTTAGCTTCGTAGGCCGGCAGTCGAGCGACGATTCGACACCGTGCCTGCGTGAGCCTCCCCCCGACCATCGGTGCATAGTCGTATGCCGACGCCGCCGCCGTAGCCCTAGTGTACGTCCAATGCACCGCGACCTGCGTATTCACACAGGTGCTGTCACTGAGGCTGCCGCCGCTGCAATCTCCCGCCATCTGGCCGCAGCCACCACCCAGACAGGCTGCCACCACCAGTCCGGGAAGTAGCAGCCGCCAGATATCACGGCTCGCTGCGCCGCGTGAATGTGTGTCGCTGCTCATGCCGATCCGGCCCGCCGCACACGCTGCAGGTGATGCGGCCGGGGTGCCGGTAGACGCTGAGCCGTGCGCCGCTGCAGAGACACGCCCCCGGTTCGGCGACGATTCAGCCGTCGGTCACAGGAGTGCTCTGAGCGGCGGGTCCCCGGCGATCCGCACCTGATGGTGGCCTGGGCGGATGTCATCTCGACGTGGCCGTCATAGACGTGCGTACTGGCGTCACGAGCTGGGTAGGGTCTCCCTTACGGCCTGTGGAGGAGTCGCGAGCGGCCGGCTCTGTGCGTGTACCATCGTGGGCGGCGGACGGCGAGTTCTTATGATCCGGCGGATGCCCGCGATCATCACGACTACTAGAGTCATCCAGACGCCGAGAAGAGCCAATTGCTCCGCCGCCGTAGTCTTGTTAAGAAGCTCTGTGTGATACCAGGGGAAACCACCGCTGGCACGGTTGTATATCTCTATGAGCAGGAAGCCCCCGAAGGAATTAAACGCGGTTGCACTGCCGAAGCTCAAGAGATACGCCGGAACCGCTGCCCACGCGAGGTACTGCATTCCGAACGCGGGAGTTAGAGCGAGGAGACCGACCAAACCCAGCGCCGATGCCTCGACCACAAGCCAGGGACGCCGAAGCACGAGCACAGCGGGAATGACTGTCACGACGAATACGGTGATGTAGCGCCCTGGAGTGCCATGGTTGGTTACCCAACTAGGGTGCCCGATGATCGCTGCGAGTTTGGCGAGACCCCATCTAGGTCTGCCACCGGTACCGCCATAGTCCAGGACATCGTGGCGAAAGGGCTGCCACACCTGCGTGACGACAGGTGCCCATGTCAGCGCGATGAGGGCTCCTATGGAAAGCACGAACCGTAACGCGACACGCCCTCCCGCTCGGATGGCGAATACGAGCAGAGTTGGCACAATGACTACCGGCACGATCTTCACACCGAGCGCGATCGCGATCGACAAACCGGCTAGCCCCGGGGTTCGCCGGTCGACAAGCAGGTACACGCTCAACAGGGAAAGCATGATGAAGACCGGGTCAGTATTGCCGTGATAGCCTGAGATGACCAGAAGGATCGGGCTAAGTGCAACCAAGGTTGCGGCGGCGAAGGCCTCCGCGAGCGATCGTCGCGTCCGAAGCAGCTCCAGCACAAGGAAACATGTCACCACGTCGGCTGAAATCGCCGGAACCCTGATAGCAAGAGGAAACGAGACTCCGCGCTGCGTCGCGGCGTTGACCAATGAGAGCATGTAACCGATTAGCGGCGGGTGATTATACAGCCAGTAGTGATGATGGTGGTGGAGGTGATGATGATGACTGAAGAGCGGCACAGCTCGGAAATGCAATCGATACACACCCACCGGGCCCGCATGAGCGACGCCGCGGGCGAACGCCCCCCACCTAGCCACGTCCCCGGTGCCAAACGTGCGGGCTGCCAGCACAAGCTTCCCCACCGTCGCAAACATCACAACAACGGCGAGCGCCGCGCGACACCGTCCAATCGGCGAAAAGGATGTCCAGCCTAGCCGGGTGCTCGTGTCAACACCAGCGGTCACAACCTCGTCCCGCACCACACCGCGCCGAATCCCGCTAACCGGTCGCGCCCAGTCCATAACATGCGACTCCCTTCGGACGCCGGGCCGCCAGATCATGCGCCACGACCGTTGGCGTTCGATGAGAGACCCGCGGCCCGCGCCTTGAACTGCGCCGTGGCCGCGCCGTGGCCCTCCAGAGCCTTAGGGGGCTTCCCGAGTCGGGCCGGCTACGTCTCGAAAGCGCGCTGTGGGTTTCGCCTTCGCGGCGCAACCAACCGAGGTCACATGATCTCGTGGCATGGTTGGATCGTGATGGCTCTTGCTCACTTCATCCAGAGTCTCGTTTTCGTCTACACGTTGGTGATTATCGCCGCCGTTGTCTTCTCGTGGCTGCATCTCCCGTACTCACGTTGGCTTGCGCCGATCCGCAACGTGGTCGAGTCTCTGACGTCCCCATACTTGCTCCTGTTTCGGCGGTTCGTGCCGCCAATCGGCGGCCTCGACTTCTCGCCATTGGTGGCGCTGATCGCGCTTCAGCTCGCGGGCGGAGCCGCAGCCAGCAGCGCCACTCTGATCTGACCAACCTCTCTATCTGGCTAACCGAATCGCAGGAAGGAACCATCAGCGTGATCAGCTGTACGCACCACCGGGTGATCGCAACCTGGGACGTGGGGAGCAGCCCAGACATGCTTCAGGTCTCCGCCTACGGCAACCAGCTCTGGGCATCCAACCGCTACGACGGCACCGCCAGCGTGATCGACACCCGGTCCGGCAACTTGATGCATACCATCCGCGTCGGTAAACAGCGCTTACGGCCTCACTCACAAACAGCCCGCATCGTCGCCATCAACCCCACCACCCAGCAAGTCCGCATCGCTGGCTACCTCCCCCACCCACTCTCAGACGCAACCCCCGTCCCACAAGGATCGCGCATCGTGATAGTCGGCGGCCTCACAGCCGCCGGCACCCAATGCGCCGTGCTCGAACTCACAACCCACCACTGACACTTGTTAACACGTGCCAACTGACGAGCCCCGCCCAAGTTTGCGCCGACAGCCGATGGCTTCTGGGATCCGACATTCCACTTGCCGACGCACGTACGCCCTGCTTGCTGCAATCCTCGCGGCCGGTCTGGCCCTCGGCGGGGGCGAGCCAGCGGTTGCTGCCACGGTCGGCCTCACCGCGCGCGGCGTGCTGACGATCAACGGCATCCGCGCGTTTCCGATTGGACTGTCAGATCCGCCCGGGATTGGCGCTCTCGCCCCTGACGGCCACAATGGATTAGACGTCGTGGCGTCGGCCGGCGTTCGCATCTTTCGGGTCGTCCCACCAGACAGGTCATGGGGCGCCGGGGACAACACAGTAGTGAGCCAGATTCAGTATGCCCATCAATGGGATGTGGCCGCGGCCAATCGCAACGCGATGACATGGGTGTCCCTGGGGCGGTTGGCGCGGGCAACGCCAGGAACGGTATATGACCAGGCCCTCCAGCAGGTCGTCACCGGCCTCGCGCCCGACGCAGGTCTGGGCCTCTGGAAGGGTAGCGACGAACCGTTCCACAGCGGCTATAGCGCCTCCAGCCTCGCCTACGCATATCAGACCACCCACAGCCTGGATCCTCAACATCTGACGGTCCTCATCGAGGCGCCGCGGGGAACAGCCGCACAACTGGCGCCCTACAGCGCCATCACCGACGTGCACGGAATCGACGTCTACCCGATCATCTTCAAGCATCCACGCCCCTCCCTGGTTGCGGTCGGGAACCGGACAGCGCTGATGGCCTCGATCACTCCCCGCCACGTCGTTTCCACCACGCTGGCGATCTGTAGCAGCAAGAGCTGGGATCACCGGGGCACGGGTGGATTCGTCCTGCCTACGACCCGCCAGATGCGGTTCATGGCCTACGACGCGATCATGCACGGCGCACGCGCATTGTTCTTCTTCGGCGGGGACAATCCGCACTGCTTCACCCCGGCCGACCGGGCGCTCGGGTGGAACTGGACATACTGGCAGCAACTCGCGCCGCTGATCCGACAGCTCGCTCCCACCAGCCCACTCTACCCGGCCCTGCTCGCACCCGGCACCGGCATCGGGCTGGACAGCAACCAGGCCACGATCAAGGTGATCAGCCGCACGACCACCAAAGGCCAGGTGTGGATCCTCGCCGAAAACAGATCGTCGCATTTTCACCGGGCCGTCATATCCGGACTTCCCCGGTGGCCGACGACGGCCACCCTCTACCCCTCGGGACGAACCCAGGTCGTGGTTGACCGATCCATCAAGACAACCTTCAAGCCCTGGGCTATTCACGTCTACATGGTGTTCGGTTAAGGCCAAGCCGGTGGGTGGCCGGGCAGGCCCGCGAGGAAGCGATGCAGCGTGTACTGGTTGGGGAATTGCTCCTCGAACGGTCTTCGCCAATCTCTTCGGTAGGTCTTCGTCCAAGCGCCCAGTGAACGTCAGGAGAATCGGAAGGCTGAACCGAGCGGTTGGTTGCCGTGTAGGCGATCTTCTGGATCGCGGCGACGGGTGGCGGGGCGTCATCATCTGGTCCCGGAGCCCGCCTCGCCAGGTTCACAAGACAGTGGTCGACACTGCCACTCTCGATGACCTGGTCGTTTACCCGCGCGTCAACGCGGTTAGCGGCGGCCCGCGGGTGCCCACGCCAAACGCTGCTCGTCCAGCCGGGTGTCGATCTCCGACGGGAAGAAGCGCACCTGCCCGTCCAGGCTGCCCAGCCTCCGATGGGGCAGGCGGCCATCCTTGACGGCCTGGTAGACCCATGCCTGGCTGATCGCCAAGCGCTTGGCCAGGTGTGCCGCGATGATCAGCGGCTCGGCTGGTTGATGGCCGGCCGTGGCGGGGGAGGTGCTCTTCATGGCGCTGGTATCGGCCGGCCCACCCCGTTCGTTGACCCGTCGGAGCCGTCCTTCCCCCGTTTGGGCGCACATCCGTTGGGAGGCCGCGTCGGTGGGGGGGCTGCTACATCGACTGCTACATCGGCCCGTTTGGGACAGCGGCCGGGTCGGCCCTAGAAACGCCGAAAGCCGCCTAACCAAGCGGCTTCCGGGGCATGCGCTGGAGAGGACTTGAACCTCCACGACCCATTCAGGTCACAAGGCCCTCAACCTTGCGCGTCTACCAATTCCGCCACCAGCGCGAGGGCCGACTGAGTCTACAGCAGGAATCCGAGCACGATCCCGTTCGCCGCAAACAGGATCGCCACCAGGACGGTGAGTCGGTTCAGGTTCCGCTCCATCACGGCGGTGCCGCCGAAGCTGCTCTGGCCGGGGTTGAACATGCCCGACAGCCCGGCATCCTTGCCGGAGTGCATCAGCACCAGCACGATCAGCAACGCTGCCAGGATCATCTGCGTGAACGAGAACAGAAACGCCATCGATCTCAGTCTACCAACACGGTTCCGGGCGCCCCGCCGCCCAGCTCGCCCACGACGGGCCACCCCAGCCGCTCCGCGTCGGCCGGCGAAACCGCGGCCAGCAGCCCGCCCGATGTCTGCGCGTCACAGGCGATCAGCCGCTCCACCTCGTCCAGGTGCTCGCCGAACGTGGCGTAGGCGTCAGCGGCCTGTAGGTTGACGCGTGTGCCGCCCGGCACCACCCCGCTCTCGGCCAGCTCGCGCACGCCCGGCAGCAGCGGCACCGCCTCCATCCGCAGCCGTGCCTGCGTGCCCGACCCGGCCGCCAGCTCGCGGGCGTGCCCGACCAGCCCGAACCCGGTCACGTCGGTGACCGCGCTCGGCGCAAGCTCCCGCAGCTGCGCCGCGGCCCGGTCGTTCAGCGTCATCATCGATTCCACCGCCGCCTCCACCACGCTCGGCTCTGCCTGCTCGCGCTTGATCGCCGTGGCCACGATCCCCGTGCCGATCCGCTTGCTGAACACCAGCACATCGCCCGGCCGGCCGCCCGTGTTCGTCCAGATCCGGTCGGGGTGCGCGAACCCGGTCACCGCCATCCCGTACTTGGGCTCAGGGTCGTCGATCGAGTGGCCGCCGGCGATCGCCACTCCCGCCGCTTCCGCCACCTCCGCCCCGCCCCGCAGGATCTCGCCGAGCAGCTCCATCGGCAGCGCCTTCGGGAAGGCCACAACGTTCAGCGCGAACGCCGGCGTCGCACCCATCGCGTAGATGTCGGAGATGGCGTTGGTGGCGGCGATCCGCCCGAACGTGTACGGGTCGTCGACCAGCGGCGTGAAGAAGTCGATGGTGGTGACCACCGCCAGCTCGTCGGACACGCGCCAGACCGCCGCGTCGTCCAGCGACTCGTTTCCGACCAGCAGCTGCGGCGGCCGTGCGGCCGCCGGCAGTCCCGCCAGCACCTGCGACAGCGAGCCGGCCGGCAGCTTGCATGCGCAGCCGGCGCCGTGAGAAAGCTCTGTCAGCCGGATCTGGGTCGCCACACCGTAAGCGTACCGGGGCGGGGGTGCAGCACTATGCTCATGCCATGCCGGAGATCGATCCCGACCAGGCCGCAGAGCGGGTGCAGAAGCTGATCATCGTCGGCGACAACCGGCTCAAACAGGGCGGAGACGACAAGTACGCGAAGGCCCGCGGCACGTTCGAGCAGGCCCTGCGTCTGGCCGAAGAGGCCGGCATCGAGGCGCGCTTCCGGCCATTCATCGAGCGCCGGCTGGAGAGCATCGACCAGCTCGGCCCCGGCGGCGGCTCGGCTGCCTAGGCCAACAGCTCGGCCAGCTCAGCGCGCTCGGGCGGCCCCGTCCACCGCTGCACCACCTCGCCGCTGCTGTCGACGTAGAGGACCGTCGGAACCGCCCGCCCGTGGTCTCCCGCGCGGCCGTGCAGCTCGATCACGATCGCGTCGGCGTGGTGCATCGCAACGGTGGCCGCAAGCCGGTTGAGGGAGACGCGGCAGGCCGGGCTGGCGGGCGCCGAGTACTGCACGAACGCGCCGCGGCGGGGAACTCCCGGAGCCCGACGTCGGCCGGATCGAGGCGGCCGGCCGGCCGCGACGACGGCCTGCGCGTGCGCACACCGGCGATCAGCGCGGCACCCGCGCCGAGCCCGCTCACCACCAGCAGTCCGGGTTCAACCATCGCCTCCGGAGGTTACCTCCCCGATCAGCTGCTCCACCAGCTCGGCGGAGCGCGCGATCGAGTGGCGCTGCGCCACCTCCGCCGCCGCCGGGCACGGCACCGGAAGCTCGGCCGCGGCCCGCATCCCCTCGGCGATGGCCGCGACATCGAGCGGATCGACCAGGACGCCGCAGGCAGCCGTGACGTACTCCTGCGGCCCGCCCACCCTGGTCGCCACCACCGGCCGTCCGCTCGCCAGTGCCTCCAGCAGCGCCTGGCCCTGCGGCTCCACCAGACTAGGCTGGCAGTAGACGTCGCACGCGCGATAGAGCTGGGGCATCCGGCTCGGCTCCACCCGACCCAGGAACGTGACCCGCTCCGGCGCCGCAGCCCGCAGCTCCGCCTCCAGCGGCCCAGCCCCGGCCACGGTCAGGGTGCCCGAGCCGAGCCGCCCGAAGGCTTCCATCAGCCGGCCCAGGTTCTTGCGCTCGGTGAGGCTGCCCGCCACCAGGTAGCGCGGCCCTTCGCCCTCGGCGCGAGGTGACGTCACGAAGGTCTCGGTGTCCACTCCGCAGTCGATCACCTCGATCCGCCGGGGATGGCCCGGCAGCCGCAGCGCCAGGTACTCCGACACGCAGATCACCGCCGCCGCGCGGCTCACCACGCGGCGCGTCAGCCCGCCCACCAGCGGCACCGTGCCGACGTTGGCGACATCCTGCCCGTGCGCCGTGATCACGAATGGCGCACCCGCCGCCATCGCCACCAACCCGGTCGGTACAAGGTAATGGGCGTAGATCACATCCGGTTGGCGCCGGTGCACCAGCCGGCGCGTGCGCCCGAGCAGCTGCAGGTAGGCGAGCGGCGTGCGAAGCCGCCCGCGTGCGCCTGACTCGAGCACGGCCTCGTCCAGCTCGTGGCCGCGTGCGCGCAGCGCCTCGGCCAGGCGCTGGACGAACACGCCGTACTCGGGCCGCTCGCGGCTCGGGTACATGTTGGAGAGCAGCAGGATCCGCATCAGGGCGCGAGCGTCTCGAGCTGCTGCAGCAACGAGGCGCTGGCCTTGGGCCCGGTCAGTGACAGGTAGCTGACCCGCGACCCGTCCTGCAGCAGCCCCATGAATGTGGCCGCGGCCATGTGGCAGGCGCAGGCCTGCGGGTGCACCACCACGCCGCTGCGCCCGCGGTTGGACTGCGGCTGCTGGGTCGAGACGCCGTACACCGTGTTGGCGTTGGCGCGGATGAAGTTCAGGTAGGCGCGGGCGCCGGCCGGCGAGTCGAACTGGACGGTGCGCGAGATCACGATCTGCAGGTGCTTCGACTGGCCCTGGAAGGTGCGCTGAGCCGCGCTTCGGAACCCCCAGCCCGAAAGCTTGCCCGCCACCGCCGGCAGGGCGTCCTGGTGAGCCAGCGACGAGGCGTCCAGCACCTGGGCGGTGCTGGGCAGGTAGGGCACCGCCGAAGCCGGCAGCACCGCCGGCGGTGGCTGCGAGGACGACGACGCACCCGATCCGCTGCCGCATGCCGACGCCGCCAGCAGAACGGCCACGAGCCAGGCAAGCGGCATCACATCCGGTCTAGACATCCCTTTCACCGTACCGGTATATTCGCGCACCTGGACACCGAACGGAGGGTTCTCATGCGGTCGATGGATCGACGCGGTTTTCTGGCAGGTACCGCCAGTCTTGGCGCCGGGGTGATTCTCTCCGGCTGTGGCTCCTCCAGCTCAGGCGGCTCGTCGGCAAGTTCGTCGCGCCCGAAGATCGGCCAGGAGCCCGGCAACATGACCATCCTCGAATGGGATGGGTATCAGGCGGCCGGCACCAAGGCGCAGACCTACAAGACCGTGGTGTTCGGCAAGGATTACACCGACGAGTTCGGCGCAAGCGGGCTCACCTATAGCCTCATCCAGAACGACAGCTCGGCCATCAACAGCGTCCGCACCGGCAAGAAGTTCGACGTGTTGCACCCATGCGCCGAGAACTTCAGGGATTACGTCGACGGCGGCTTCGTCCAGCCCTGGGACACCAGCCTGCTGCCCAGCTTCGCCAACCTCAACCCGGCGCTGGTCAAGGGCGGCCAGTTCAACGGTCAGCAGTACGCGATCCCGTGGGACTGGGGATACGGCAGCGTCATCTACCGCACCGACATGGTCGACCCGGCCGATGCAACCGGCTGGGAGCTGTTCTGGAACCCGAAGTACAAGGACCGCATCTCGATGTGGAACGGCGCCACCACCAACTTCGAGATCGCCGCGCTGAAGCTCGGCTTCCCGCAGATGGACAACCTCACCAACGACCAGCTCGACCAGGCCACCCAGTCGCTGATCGAGCAGAAGCCGCTGAACAAGTTCCTATGGGCGAGCGAGTACACGAACCTGCAGCCGGCGCTCACCAACGGCGACATCTGGATCGCCTACAGCTGGCAGGATCAGTGGGTGTACGGGCGCGAGCACAAGCCACCGATTCCGTTCAACTTCATGCAGCCAACTCAGGGCCGGCTCGGCTGGTACTGCGGGTTCATGCTCGGCAAGGACACGGCCAACTACTACCACGCACACAAGTACGTGGAGTCGTACATCAACCACGCCGCGGCCCTGTCGCTGACCAACACCTTCTACTACGGCAGCGCCGACGCGACCGTCAAGGGTAGCGAGATCGCCGACCAGCAGGTCGCCAAGTCGCTCTCGATCGGGGACCCCAACGTGCTCTCCGACACCAGCAAGGTGCACCTGCAGAGCTGGGAGCCGAACGAGGTCGCGGTTCAGACCGCATGGGAGAAGGTCACAGCTGCGTAGCGAGCTGCGCTTCCCGCTGAACCGCACATGAGCGCCGCCGGGTCGCGCGAGCGTCGTTCGGCGTCGTTTCTGCGACCGGGCTCCGGCCTGCTGATATTGCCGCCGACGGTGTGGGTGCTGGCGGTGCTGGTCGCGCCGATCGTGCTGATCGGCCTCTACAGCGTCAACCTCAAGACCAACCTGCTGGGCGTGCCGACGGCCTTCTCGACGGCGAACTGGAAGGACTTCCTTCCGCCCGGCTCCAACCCGTTCTGGGACCGCTTCAAGATCTCGATGACGATCACGCTGGTGGTGTCGGTCGTTACCGTGGTGGCCGCCTATCCGCTTGCCTACTTCCTGGCCTTCGTGGCCGGCAAGCGGCGCTACGCGCTGCTGATGCTGCTGCTGGCGCCGTTCTTCACCAGCTACCTGCTGCGCGTGATCGCCTGGCAGGTGATCCTGAACAACCACGGCGTGATCAACTCGCTGCTGTGGCAGCTTGGCCTGCGGCCGCACGGCGACGGCATTCCGTGGCTGATCTACTCGAAGTTCTCGGTCGGGCTGGTGCTGTTCTACTCGTGGGTGCCGTTCGTGGCTGTGCCGATGTTCGTGGTGCTGGACACGATGGACCGCTCGCTGATCGAGGCCGCGCACGACCTGGGCGCGTCACGGCTGACTGCATTCCTGCGCGTCACCTTGCCGCTCAGCATCCCGGGTGTGATCGCGGGCTTCGTGTTCGTGCTGATCCCGACCACGGGTGAGTTCATCACGCCGCTGTTGGTGGGCGGCCCCAGCAGCTTCATGTTCGGCAACTCGATCCAGTCGTTCTTCACAGACACGCCCAACTGGAACTACGGCGCGGTGTTGGCGCTGTGGCTGGTGGCGATCGTCCTGGTGATGCTGCTGCTGTTCGGGCGCTACCTGAGCACCGACCTCGAGGACGCGGCCACGTGACCAGCGCCGTGGGCAGGCTGGGCAGGATCGGGCTGAGCAGCTACTTCACGCTGCTGGTGCTGTTCCTGTACGCGCCGCTGGTCGTGCTCGTGGTGTTCTCCTTCGAGAACAGCTACATCCAGGCGCTGCCGTGGGCCGGGTTCACCACCAAGTGGTTCCACACCGCCTTCGCCAACTCCGACCTCACGTCGGCGCTTCGGCGCAGCGCCATGATCGGTCTCCTAGACGGCCTGGCGGCGACGGCGCTCGGCACCATGGCGGCGGTGGCGCTGGCGCGCCGGCACCTGTTCCTGCGGCCGCTGTGGACGACGCTGTTGCTGCTGCCGCTGGTGGTGCCCTACATCGTGCTTGCGATCGGCATGGTGATCGTGCTGCACCAGCTCGGCTACCAGTCATCGCTGAGCGCGGTGCTGGTCGGCCACATCGCGATCTCGCTGCCCTACTCGCTGCTGGTGGTGCTGCCGCGGCTGCGCACGCTGGACGCGTCGATCGTCGAGGCCGCCCGCGACCTGGGCGCGAACCCAACCAAGGCCTTCACGCTGGTGACGCTACCGCTGCTGGCGCCGGCGCTGGTCGCGAGCGTGATCATCGCCTTCACGATCTCGTTCGACGAGTTCGCGATCGCCTCGTTCATCGCACCTCCCGGATCCCCCACCTACCCGGTGTTCCTCTACTCGGGGACCCGCACTCCGACGCTCGAGCCGCAGGTGATCGCGATCGGCGCAATCGTGGTGGCGCTGTCGATGGTGCTGGTGCTCTCGGCCGAGGTCGGTCGGCGGTGGGCCGACAGACGGATTGCGTCAGCGTAGAATCGCCGCGATGGCCGACCTGATCCCCTCACACAGCCCGACGCTCGACAGCGCGCTGGCGATGTTGGCCGGCGCTCGCGAGGCGGCCGCCGAAGAGGGCCTGGCGCTGGCCGCGGCGGTGGTCGACGCGGGTGGCCATCTGATCGCCAGCCAGCGCATGGACGGCACGCCGCTGGGTGCCCCCGCGCTTGCGGCGGACAAGGCCTACACGGCCGTGCTGTGGGGCATGCGCACCGGCGAGTTCATGGAATCGACGCAGCCCGGGGGCGTGGACTGGAGCTACCCCAGCACCAATCCGAGGGTGGTCGTCTACGCGGGCGGGCTGCCGCTGTACCGCGACGGCCAGCTGGTGGGCGGCATCGGCGCCAGCGGGGGCACGGCCGAACAGGACGAGGCCTGCGTGGGCGCGGCTGCGAAGGCGGCCGGCTACGACGTCGAGGCTTAGGAGATCGTTGGTTCGGCGGCCCGCATGCTGCGCGCCACCTGGCCGACGGCCGCCGCGGCGGCGAAGCTGAGCACCACCAGCAGCGCGTAGGCCGTGCGGTCGCCGGCGTGGGTTGCGACGGCCGCGCCCAGCACCGGCCCCACCACCGCGCCGGCGCCCCAGATCACGTTGATCAGCCCCAGCACCAGCCCGTGCCCGAGCCCTGCCCGGTCGGCCCCGTCGGCGCCCAGCGGGTAGCCGACGCCGTACAGCACCGACTGGATCGGGATGATCGCCACCAGCATGAACGCGAACAGATCGGTCCCCAGCGGCAGCAACAGCACCGCCACCGCGCCGCCCGTCGCCAGGCAGGCGGCGCGGGCCAGCGGCAGCCGCCCGATGCGGTCGCCCAGCCGACCGGTGGTGGTGATCGCGACCGCCCCCAGCGCGGCGCCGCCCGCGTACAGGAACCCCAGCGCGGACTGGGTGACGCCCTCGTCGCCCAGGTGCAGGGGCATCAGCACCTGCAGCGTGCCGCCTATCACCGCCACCAGCAGGATCAGGATGAAGCTGACCGCGATCAGCCGCTCGGCGGCGGCCGCCCGCAGCGCCGGTAGGAAGCTCGACTCGCGTTCCGCGGGGGCGCGCGCATCCGGCTCGAACGCGCCCCAAACGGCCAGCAGCAGCGAGCATGCCGCCAGCGCCAGGAAGGTGCTGCGGGTGCCGATGGCGCCGGCCACCACACCGCCCAGCACCGGGCCCGCGATCATTCCGCCGGTGGCCGACGCGTTGGCGATCGAGATGCCGGCGCCGCGCCGGTGCTCGGGGGTGCGAGCGGCCAGCCACGCCAGGCCGGCGCTCCAGGCCACGGCCGAGGCGACGCCCTGGGCGACGCGGGCGGCAAACAGCACCTCGAAGGAGCTCCCAACCGCGAAGGCCGCGGTGGCCGCACACATCAGCAGCGATCCGGCCACGTTCACGTTGCGCATGCCCACGCGGTCGGCCAGGTGGCCGAGCGGCACCGCCGTGACCAGCACCGCTCCGCTGTAGGCGCCGAGCAGCACGCCCGACTGCACCTTGGTCAGGTCGAGCCGGTCGGACAGCTGCGGCAGCAGCGGCACGATCGCCGAGAACAGCGCCAGGTCGAGCGCGACCAGAGCCGAGACGTAGGCGGTCAGCCGCGTCACAGCGGCGTGGTCGCTCCGGTGACGGAGTCGGTAAGCGCGGCAGCGCGGAGACGGGCGCGCACCGGCAACGGAGAGTCCAGGCAGGCGGCCAACGCGTCGTCGACGACTTCGGCGGGCACCCCCATCGAGAGCGTGCAGTGAGGAAGCCAGGTGCCAGGCCGGTAGTGCGGCCAGACGTCGACTCCGGCCGCGGCCAGTGTCGCGTCGACGCGTACATGCACGGCGACCAGCTCGGGTGATGGAGCGACGGCCAGCACCAGCAGCGGCGGATCTGCGGGGAACAGCGACGCGGCGGCCATCTCGATGTCGATCTCGATGCCGCGCAGCGCGAGGCCGGGAGCGTGCTGCCGGAGGCCGTCAGCGTCGTCGGTGACGGCCAGCGACACGTGCGGGCGGATGCTCGGCACATGGGCCTTGAGCGAAGGTACACCCAGCTGCTCGAGCCGCGACCAGAGGTCCCGGATCGTGCGGTCGCCCTCCCGGTCAAGCCCCATCTCGAGTGCCAATGCCACGGGGCTACGGCCGGCCAGTCACACGAGGTCGCGGGGGATCCGCTTCGACCAGGCGCGCGAACGCACCTCGCGGCCGGCCTCCGTGGCGACGAGCCAGTGCTCCAGCAGGAAGCTGTCGTGATCGCAGGTCATGCGCCCGCGCGCTTCGACCCGCACGTGGTGGTCACCGCGCTGGTACTCGATCGCCTGATGGCAGGCCACCTCTGCCGACAGCGGTTCGCCCTCCGTGATCGAATAGACGGCCTCGTTCTCGGCCAGCTCACGCATGCCGTGCGGGTAGACGCCGTGCCCACCCGAGTCCCACAGGTAGCGCATGTCGGTGCGGCCGGTCTGGACGTTCCGCACGATCGTGCGCCCGGTCTGTCCCTCTGCCAGCGTCTCCATCGGCAGCGCCTCCGAGATCTCCGGCGGGCCGAACGGTGTGCCGCTGTCTCCGGCGCCGGCGTCGATCTCCGGCAACTCGACCAGCGGTCCGGGGCCGGCGACGACGGTCAGCGTGACCGGCTCGGGCGACGGCCACGCCCACGGCCAGTAGGTGGGCGAGATCGCGAGGCGCACCCGGTTTCCGGCCGCCAGCACGTGCCCGATCGCGTCGAGCTCGACCACGAGCTGCTCGGCCTGCCCCGGCACCAGCGGCGACGGATGCTCGTTCGATTCGCGGTGGCAGAGGTTCAGGATCTGCCGGGTGACCAACTTGGAGGCCCCGTCGGGGAACACCTCGCAGAGGCGCACGCAGGCCAGCGCCAGCGGCCGGTCGGACGAAAGCGTCAGCCGCACCTGCGGGAAGCCCAGCACGTGCAGGTCGCGTTCCAGCGGCGCCGAGTCAAACGTCAGCGACATGCCGTCCTCGGCGCGCTGGTCGTCGGGGTCGTCGGCCGTCTCCCCCTCTCCGCACCAGGCGCCGCCGTCCAGCCCGCAGGTCTGGCGCCCCAGGATCTTGAACTCCGCCTCGGGCCCCGGCTCGTCCAGCAGCACGCGATCCCCCATATGCAGGTCGCGCACAGAGACCGGCGGCGGCCAGGCGTCGGCGCTGACGAACCGGCCCGGCCGCTCGTGATGCGTGGTCGCCGGTCGCACCGAGTCCTGCACCCATGCGCGCAGCATCGGCTCCTGCATGATGCCGTTGTCGATCCCCTTCAGCCAGTGGTCCCACCAGCGCAGGCATTCCCGCAGGAAGCCGATCGCGGGCAACGGCGTGGCGTTCTGCGGCCAGGCGTGGCCCCACGGCCCGATCAGCCCCTTGCGGGGGCAGCTGAGGCCTTCGAGCAGCCGCGGGACGGCATTGGTGTAGCCGTCCTGCCAGCCGCCGACGGCGTAGACCGCGGCCGTGATCGCCGAGTGGTCCTCGATCACCGAGCCCTGCTTCCAGTAGGCGTCGCGGCGCTGGTGCTCCAGCCAGATCTCGGCCAGCGGCTGCGATGCGTCGATGCGGCCCAGCCACAGATCGCGCCAGCGATCCGCGCCCACCATCTCGGGATCGGGCGGCTCGGCATTCGCCAGCAGCATGTAGGTGGCCCAGTGCAGCATGTCCAGACCCAGCACCAGCCCGCCCTTGTAGTGCACGTCGTCGCTGTAGCGGTCGTCGGTCGAGCAGAGCGTGATGATCGCTCTCAGCGCCGGCGGTCGCAGGGCGGCGATCTGGAGGCTGTTGAAGCCACCCCACGAGATTCCGTGCATCCCCACCGCCCCGGTGCACCAAGGCTGCTCGGCGATCCAGGCGATCACCTCGGCCCCGTCGGCCTGCTCCTGAGGGGTGTACTCGTCCTCGGGCAAACCCTCGGAGTCGCCGTGGCCGCGCAGGTCGACGCGCACCCCGGCGTAGCCATGGCCGGCCAGGTACGGGTACAGCAGCTGATCCCGCGCAGCGGTGCCGTCGCGCTTGCGGTAGGGCAACAACTCGAGCACCCCGGGCACCGGCTCGTCCTCGGCGTCCTCGGGCAGCCAGATCTTGGCGGCCAGTCGGGTGCCGTCAGACAGCGTGATCCAGGTGTTCTCGATCACGCGCACCGCGCGCGGAAAGTCACTCACCACAGTCGCCATCCCCCACCTCCTCCAGATCAAGCTCGTAGGCCATCAACCGCAACCCGTCATCGACGATCATGTCCGACCCGGGGGTGCGACGGAACCCCAGGCGCCCGTACAGGTGGTGAGCGGCATCCATCGATCCGGTGGTCATCAGCGTCAGCCGGCGCTTTCCGTCGCGGCGAGCGCGGTCGATGCAGGCCTGCACCATCGCCCTGCCGACGCCGCGGCCCTGCGCCGCCGGATCGACGGCAAGCATGCGAAACGCCGCCGCGTCCGCGCCCTCGAACTCGGCGTAGGGGTTGTCCTCGTCGGCCACGTACGTGACCCCGCCCAGCAGTGACCCGTCCTCGTCGCGCACCACCATCACCTCCGCCTGACGCGCCCGCCCGGCCACGTCGGCGAGCACGGCGGCATACTCCGGCGAGAGGGCGTGTCCCGGCAGCGCCCGGTAGGCGCGCACGGTGAGATCTCCCAGCGCGGCGTATTCTGTCGGATCGACGGTGTCCACCCGCATCGTTGCCACGATAGTCGGCTGATCATCCGGGCCGCGCGCTACCGTCGCCCGATCGCCTCCGTCCAGCCCACATCCCGCTGTACCGCCGGCCTTCGCACCGCCGCCAGCACCACATCGGACAGCTCGTGCCCGCGCTGCGGCGGCGAGATGATCTGGGTCAAGGCCTCCTGGCACTGCACGGCCTGCCGGTACAAACAGGGCTGCTGCTGATTAAGAGCGCTCTAATGCCGGCCGCATATAAAACAGTGCAGCCGGGAATAACGGTAGCAGGAGCGCCGTTAACCATTGCGAAGGGCACGCATCAGGGCCGAATCTCAAGAAAACGGCACGCCCAAGCCCTTCAACCAGGACATTTCACAACGGCACCTCCGCGGAAGATGGCGGATTCGGGTGCAAATGCAAGAAGGGGTACTACGGATGTTGACTCAGGAGCCGCAGCTGCGGCAGTTGGTCGAGCGTGCACAGGACGCCGGGGAGCTCACGGAAGACGAGCTGACCGCCGTCGTGGCAGAGCTCGACCTGACAGATGAAGATACGGACGCGATTCGCGCCGAGCTGACCGAGCTCGGGGTCGACGTCGTGTCGGTGCGCGAAATCGACGCACCGGACGCCGGTGAGCCCGCGGAGGCCGCGCCTGCCTGGTACGCCCCCGCCAGCATCGACGGACTCGACCTGTACCTGGCGCAGATCGGCCGCACGCCGCTGCTCACCAAGCACGAGGAGCAGGTGCTCGCTCAGCGCATCGAGGCCGGAGACGAGGCCGCGAAGCGCCGCATGGTCGAGGCCAACCTGCGGCTGGTCGTGTCGATCGCCAAGAAATACCGTGGCCACGGCGTTGGCTTCCTGGACCTGATCCAGGAGGGCACGATCGGGCTGGTGCGCGCGGTCGAGAAGTTCGAGTGGCGCCGCAACCTCAAGTTCTCCACCTACGCAACCTGGTGGATCCGGCAGGCCGTGCAGCGCGCGGTCGCCAACCAGAGCCGCACCATCCGGGTTCCGGTGCACGTGCACGATCGCATCCGCAAGATCGATCGCGCCCGCCGCACGCTGGAGGCCAAGCTGGGCCGCGAGCCCAGCGACGAGGAGGTCGCCAAGGAGGCCAAGCTGAGCGTGGCCGAGGTGCGCGACGCCGATCAGACCCGCCTGCAGACCATCTCGCTGCAGCGGCCGACCGGCGACGAGGGCGACACCGAGCTGGGCGACATGATCGCCGACACCTCCGGTGAGGACGTGACGGAGACCGTTGGCGAGCGCATGCGAAACGAGACGCTCGAGCGCGCGCTGGCACGGCTGACGCCGCGCACGCGCCGCATCATCGAGCTTCGCTACGGGCTCGGCGGCGGTGAGCCGATGCTGCTCGAGGCAGTGGGCCGTGAGGTCGGGCTGACGCGCGAGCGCGTCCGCCAGCTCGAGCAGGAGGCGCTAACACAGCTGGCCAGGCTGCCGGAGCTGAGCGGCATGCAGGACGCCGCCTAACCAGTAACGACTCGCGAGGGCGATGGAGCGTTGACCGCTCCGTAGCCCTCGCAACGGTTAAGCGGTAGATCGCGTTGGCTGCTCGGGCAACTGGCCGGGGATCCGACGGCGATAATGACCACGCTCGGCTAGCCTGTTGGCTGGCGTGTCACACGTGGATCCTCCCGATCTTCCGATGTGGCCGACGCTCCGACGACTGCTCACGCTGTGGCGTGGGGAGTGGCGGTCGGTCGCGCTCGGCCTCGTTTGCGCCTTCGCATACACGGCGTTGTCGTTGGCGATCCCGACGCTGCTTCAGCGCGCCATCGACAACGCGATCGTGCCCAAGGACCTATCCAAGCTGACGCCCTACGTGGCGGCGGCGTTCGTGCTGGGCCTGCTGCGCTTCTGCGTCAACTTCATCCGCCGTTACGCGACCTCGCGGATCGGCGTCCACATCGAGGCCCGCGTGCGAGAGCTGCTGTACTCGGCCTACCTGGACTTCCCGCGCGCGTTCTTCGACCGTCACGCTACCGGCCAGGTGGTGTCGCGCGCGACCAACGACCTGTATCCGATCCGCTACTTCATCGGCTGGGGCATGGTGCAGGGCGCGCAGAGCGCGATGATGATCGTGGGCGCGGCCATCCTGCTCGGCTTCGTGAACCTGCGGTTGACCATCTACACCGGGCTCTCGCTGCCGCTGATCGGCCTGCTGGCCTGGCTGTTCGCCCACCGCGTGATGCCGATCTCACGCCGCGTGCAGCAGCGTAAGGGCGACGTCACCGAGGCCGCCGACGAGGCGGTCGTCGGCATCGAGATGGTGCAGGCGTTCGGCCGCGAGGACGACGTGCGGGGCCGCTTCGGCGAGAAGGCCGAGAGCGTTCGCGACGTGGTGCTCGAACAGGCCGGCGTCGAGGCCCAGCACCTGCCCGGGCTGTTCTTCCTGCCTACACTCTCGATCGCGGCGGTGGTCTTCTTCGGCGGCCGCGACGTGATCAACGGCGATCTCACGATCGGCCAGTTTGTCCTGTTCAACACCATCCTGCTGCAGCTGGCGTGGCCGCTGGAGTCGCTGGGCTGGATCACGAACCTGGCGCAGCGGGCCCTGGCCTCGGCCGGTCGCAGCTTCGCATGGATCGAGGGCATCGATCGCCTTCCCGAGCCGGCCCAGCCGCTGCCGGCGCCGGCCGGCCCGCAGCCGATCAGCTTCCAGAACGCGCACTTCGCGTACGCCGACGAGGACGAGGTGCTGACCGGCGTCGACCTGGAGGTCGAGGCAGGCGAGATCGTGGCCGTGTGCGGCGCCACCGGATCGGGCAAGACCTCGCTCCTGAACCTGGCCGCGCGGCTCTACGACCCGACCGAAGGACGGGTGCTGCTGGGCGGCACCGACCTGCGCGACCTGCGGCTCGAGGACGTGCGGTCGGCCATGTCGATCGTGACCCAGCGGCCGATCCTGTTCTCGATCCCGCTGCGCGACAACCTCATGATCGGCTGCCCTGATGCCGGCTGGGACGAGGTGCTGGCGGCCAGCGAGGCGGCCGGAGTAGCGGCGTTCGTGGACGACCTGCCGGACGGCTACGACACCATGATCGGCGAGCGCGGGGTGAACCTGTCCGGCGGCCAGAGGCAGCGAGTGGCGCTGGCGCGGGCGCTGCTGGCCGAGTCGGGCGCGATCCTGATGGACGATCCGCTGTCGGCGGTGGACACCGAGACCGAGCGCACGCTGCTGCGCACCGTCGGGCCGGCGCTGCGCGGGCGCACGGTGCTGGTCGCAACCCAGCGGCTGTCCACAGTGGTACTCGCAGACCGGGCGGTGGTGCTGCGGGACGGCAAGCTCGTCGAGCAGGGCACGCCGGCGGAGCTGGCCGTGGCGGGTGGGGACTTCACGGCGCTGTTCGGAGACGAGACGCGTGCGGCATAGCCATCGCAGCGGGCTCAGCCGCCTCACCACCTACCTGCAGGGCCGCCGGTTGGCCGTGTTCGTGCTGGTGCTGGTCGCGACCGGCCAGGCGGTCTGCCAGACGGGCGGGTGGCTGCTCGTGCGCGCCGCGATCGACAACGGCATCGGCGACTCGAACAGCGAGTACCTGACCGTGGTGGTCGTGATCTACATCCTGGTCGGCGCGATCGGCTGGGTACTGAGCGCCATCCTCATCCGGGGCCTGGCGGGAGTCGGCCAGGGAATCGTGCTGGGTCTGCGCCGCGACCTGTTCGAGCACCTCACCTCGCTGTCGCTGCGGTACTTCTCCGAGCAGCGCGCGGGCTGGATCATCGCCCGTCTGACCAGCGACGTGGATGCCCTGTCGGACGCGCTGTCGCAGGGCCTGCCGACGCTGGCGGCCAACGTCGTGCTGCTGCCGACCGCGATCGTGGTGGTCTTCATCGTCGATTGGCGGCTGGGCATGATCTCGTTCATCGTGCTGCCGCCGGCGCTGCTGCTGACGCGCTGGTTCCAGCGCACGTCTTCGGTGGCCCAGCTGGAGGTCCGAAACCGGATCGCCGCGGTCACCGCGCACATGGCCGAGTCGGTGGCGGGCATGGCGATCGTGCAGGCGTTCAACCGCGAGCGCGCCTTCCAGGACGAGTTCGACCTGCTGAACGAGGAGAACCGCCGGGCCAACGTCCGCACGCAGACGCTGCTCTCGTTCTTCTTCCCGTCGATCGAGCTCTTGGGGCTGATCTCCACCACCGCCGTGCTGCTGCTGGGCGCACACCTGTACGTGGACGGGGACATCAGCATCGGGACGCTGATCACCGCCATGTACCTGCTGCAGCTGGTGTTCCAGCCGCTGCAGGAGCTGTCCGACGTCTACAGCCAGATGCAGTCGGCTGCGGCCGCGATGGTCAAGATCAGCTCAGTGCTGGACGCCGAGAGCGACATCGGTGACCGGCCCGGCGCCGGCCCGATGCCGCAGATCGACGGCCGCCTGCAGCTCGACCGGATCCGCTTTGCCTACGGCGACAACGAGGTGCTGCACGGCGTCGCTGCCGAGGTCAAGGCGGGCGGCTGCCTCGCCCTGGTGGGCCAGTCAGGAGGCGGCAAGTCGACCGTGGCCAAGCTGATCGCGCGGTTCTACGATCCGGTCGAGGGAGCCGTGCGGGTCGACGGCATCGACGTGCGCGACGTGCAGCTGCGCAGCTACCGCCGGCAGCTGGGAGTGGTGCTGCAGGATCCGTTCCTGTTCTCGGGCACGATCGCCGACAACATCCGCTTCGCGCGGCCGGACGCCACCGACGAGCAGGTGCGCGACACCGCGGCGGCGGTCGGGGTCGACCGGATCGCGGCACGGCTGCACGGCGGCCTCGACCACGTGGTGCGCGAGGGCGGCGCCGGGCTGTCGGCGGGCGAGCGCCAGCTGATCTCGATCGCACGGGCGCTGCTGGCCGACCCGCGCATCCTGATCCTGGACGAGGCCACCTCGAACATCGACCGGCCAACCGAGATCCAGATCGAGCGGGCGCTCGACCGGCTACTCCGCGGCCGCACCTCGGTGATCATCGCCCACCGCCTGGCGACGGTACGGCGCGCCGACGAGATCCTGGTGGTCGATCACGGCAACGTGATCCAGCGCGGCTCGGAGTCCGACCTGCTTGGCGTGGACGGCCCGTTCCGGCGCCTTGCGCACGACCTGCGCAGTGTAGGCTGACCCCGGTGCCCAAGAGCTCCAGCGCTACCCTGCTGCACCTGTCGGAGCGGGAGGTGCAGGACCACCTGCCTCCGCCACGCGAGGCGATCGCACTGGTGCGCGACGCGATGGCGGCTCTGGCCGACGGATCGGCCGAGCTGCCGCCCAAGCCGGCGGTGCATCCGCGCAGCGACGGCTTCGCAAATGCCATGCCCGCATACCTCCGCGACGGCGACCTGCTGGGACTGAAGTGGGTGGCCGTATACGCCGGCAACCCCGCGCGGGGCCTGCCCATAGTGAACGGCCTGGTCGTGTTGTCCAACCCGCAGACGGGGCTGCCAACTGCGGTGATGGGAGCGGCGGCCCTGACGGGTGCACGCACGGCCGCCGTGTCCGGCGCATGCATCGACGCGCTCGCGCCGGCCGCGCCCGGCCACGTCGCCATCACCGGCGCGGGCCTGCAGGCGCGGACGCACCTGACCATGCTGGCGGCGATCGGCCGTGACCGGGTGACCGTGTTCGCGCGGCGTGACGAGGCGGCCGCCGAGCTGCGGGAGTGGGCCGCCGAGCACACGCCGGGCGTGCGGCTGACGCTGGTGGGGTCGGCGCGAGAGGCGGTGCTGGAGGCGGCGGTGGTGGTCACCGCGCTGCCGATCGGCGTTCCCGGGCTGCTGCTCGATCCGGCCTGGATCCGGGTCGACGCGCTGCTGCTGCCGCTGGACTACGGCACCTCGGTCGGAGCTGACCTGGCAGCGCAGGGCGCGCTCTACGCCGACGATGTCGAGCAGCTGCTGAGATACCGCGATGCAGGCCGCTTCCCCGGCTACCGCGCCCCGGACGGCTACTGCGGAACGGCGATCCAGCAGCCGCGTCCGAGCGGGCTGGTGGTGTGCCAGAACCTGGGCAACGGGGCCGCCGACCTCGTGATCGCCGACTACGTGCTGCGCTCGGCCTTGGCCGCCGGGTCGGGCACCGTGCTGAACCTGTAGGGGGACAGCCCCAGCTTGCCCAGCAACCAGGCGGCGGCCACGGACACGGTCACGATCACTATCACCGACCACGGGCCAGGCACGGCCAGTGCGAAGAACTCGCGCAGGCTCTGCGAGCCGAGCATCGCCAGGAAGCCTCCGCCCAGGCAGGCGGCTAGCGCCACCACCTCGGCCGCGTAGCGCCGGCTGGCCTGCATGCGCTCGGCCTCGAGCACCAGCAGCAGGTAGAGGCCGATGAACACGAACACCGTGACCGCGGCGGTGCGGCCGTCGAGCTGGTCGTGCCCGTTCACGTCGGC
>DATIOK010000022.1:0-6623 GCA_035473255.1 Gaiellales bacterium | reverse complement strand
AGCCAGATGGTGCAGGCGTTCCAGGTGATCGCGGGCCACCAGAAGCAGCTCGCGCGGTACGTGCCGATCGGGCTATAGATGGTTGATCGGTATCTCTCGCGAGCCTGGCCGCTGCGGCCGGCCTGAGGTCAGCGGCGGCCGGGGTGGCTACGGCTGCGAACCGTCGTCTCCGTCCGCGATCTGCGTAATCGCAGATCGCTCCCGCTCGGTGCAAGGCCGTTGGCCTTGCACCTGGTCCTCGGTCGCGCCAATACGACCCGGTATTGACGCTCCCTGCCGTTCGCGATCTGCGTGATCGCAGATCGCTCATGACCGGTGCAAGTCGTTGCGACTTGCACCTGCGCGAGACTCGGTTCTCGCCCGGTCGTGACCTGCGTGATCGCAGATCCCTCCCGACCGGCGCAAGGCTATGCCTTGCGCCTTGGACATCACGGAGATATCGATCAATCATCTAGGTGGGTGTCTCGGCCGCGCCTCCGCGCCGGCGGATCGCGTTCGCCGACAGCGGGAACACCATCACCGACACCATGGCGGCGCCGACCAGGCCGGCCGCCGTGCTGGCCCGCATCTGGCCGTCCTTGACCCCCAGCGAGGTGACGGCAACCACAAGCGGCAGCGCCGTGCTGGCGTAGAGGCCGAGCGCAACCCGGTCGCGCGCCGCCAGCGAGTGGCGGTAGATGACCAGGGAGGGGAGTCCGCGCACCACCAGGAACATGGCCAGGAACAGGGGCACCTTGAGCATGCCCGAGACGCTGCTGGTGATCGCGGTCAGGTCGAACTGCATGCCGGTGACGATGAAGAAGATGGGGATGAACACGCCGAAGCCGACCGCGTCCAGGCGCGGCTGCATCAGCTGCTTGGCGCGCGGCCCGCAGGCGATCGAGGCCAGCAGGCCGGCCGAGAAGGCGCCCAGCACGAGGTCGAGATGCAGCCGCGAGCTGAGGTAGACGAGGCTGATCAGGACCAGCAGCGCCAGGCGCACCGCGAACTGGCCGGTGCGCTCCATCGTCTCCTCGAGCACCTGCAGGATGCGCACCGGTTTCAGCCGCGGCGCGGCGAAGGCGGCCGCGCCCGTCACCAGGCCGAAGGCCACGAGCAGCAGCGCCGAGATGCCGCGGTTGGAGGTCCCGCTCAGGAGCAGCGAGATCAGGATGATGGGGCCGACCTCGCCGAAGGCGCCGGCGGCGGCCACCAGCGCGCCGAATCGTCCCTCCCCGTCGCCGTTGTCCCGCAGGATCGGCGCGAGCGTGCCGAGCGCGGTGGTGGTCAGCGCCACGCCCACGAACAGGGTGCTCTCGACCACGTCGAGTGCCTCCAGCAGCCCTGCCACGACCAGCGCCAGCGCCACCGACACGCCCCAGCCGGTCAGGGCCAGCCGTGCCGGCATGCCGCGCAGCTGGTTGAGGTCGAGCTCGAAGCCGGCCAGGAAGAACAGGAAGGCCAGTCCGAAGTCGGCGAGCACCTGCGCCAGGCCGGTCACGTGGATCAGGTTCAGGATCGGCGGGCCGACGATGATCCCGACCAGGATCTCGACCACCACCACCGGCGGCACGATGCGCGGCACCAGGTCGACGATCAGCGGCGAGGCCGCGGCCAGCGCGACGATCACGACCAGCGTTCCCAGGTCGATCTGCATCGGGCGACCCTACAATGCGTCCCCACATCGCCCAGGGAGGAACGGATGGACGCACGGCAGGCCATAGTCGCGGTGTTCGAGGCGTGGGAATGCGACGACGCGGCCGCCGTCGCCGCGCTGTTCGCGGACGACGGCGGCTACGACAGCCCGTTCTTCACCGAGACCCAGGTCGGGCGCGAGGCGATCGAGGCCACCGTGCGCGGCGGCCTGGACGAGATCCGCGGCCTGCGCATCCCCATCAAGCACCTGGCCGGCGAGGGCGATGTCGCGATCTGTGAGGCCGGCTTCCTGTGCGAGCAGACGAGCGGCGAGGGGCGACTCGACTTCGAGTTCGCGATGGTGGTCGAGACGCGCGACGGGGAGATCACGCGGCTCCGCGAGTACTTCGACACGCGTCCGCTGGTGCCCGAGGGTTAGATGATTGATTCCACGAGCTACGCGGCGCTGGATCTGGTCTGGGACACGCTGGACGCCACGATCGTCCTTGGCCGCGACGGCGACCAAAAGGGCTTTCCGCGAGTTTTCCGGTGGTCTTTGAGTCTGGGAGCGGCCTAGCGACCCACCGTGAAGGCACGGAAGGTGGCCGAGCGCGGCGGATCCGCTCAACCATAGGTTCCCGCGGCGGAGTGGTGGTGTGGCTGGACGGGGGGTTGGGGCTTCGACGGGCTTGTGGGCGAAGGACGCGGCGCCGACCGCCTGTGGGGTATATGTAACCAATGTCGCTTGAGCTGCCGATCGGTGCGGTGCTTTCGGGCTATCGGATTGAGCGGGAGCTCGGTCGGGGCGCGACCGGGACTGTGTACCTCGCCCGTGACGAGCACCTCGACCGCCCCGTGGCTCTCAAGGTGCTGCCCGCCGACCTGTCGCGCGACGAGCGCTTCCGCGCCAGGTTCCTGCGCGAGAGCCGCGTCGCCGCGACGCTCGAGCACGCCAGCATCGTCCCTATCTATGGCGCCGGCGAGGCCGATGGCTTGCTGTACCTGGCCATGCGGTACGTGGAGGGCGGTGATCTGCGTGGCCTGCTTGAGCGGGAGGGGCGGCTCGACCTTGACCGGGCGATCCGGCTGCTGGCGCCCGTCGCCGATGCGCTGGACGCGGCGCACGACGGCGGGCTGATCCACCGCGATGTCAAACCGGGGAACATCCTGGTCGGGCGCGAGGACCGCTCCTATCTCGCCGACTTCGGCCTTGCCAAGCACGCCGCCACGGTGAACAGCCTCAGCCGGGAGGGCATCTTCTCGGGCACTGTCGACTACGTCGCTCCGGAGCAGATCCAGGGTGAGGAGCTGGATGGCCGCGTCGATACGTACGCGCTCGCCTGCGTGCTGTTCGAGGCGCTGGCGGGCCGCCCGCCGTTCGAGCGGGATTCTGACCTGGCGGTCGTGTTCGCCCACCTGAAGCAGCCGCCGCCGTCGGTGACGGCGCTGCGGCCAGAACTGCCTGAGAGCCTGGACGCCGTGATCGCGCGCGGTATGGCTAAGGATCCCGACCAGCGGCCGCGCAGCGCGACGCAGCTGATCGCGGACGCGGCCGCGGTGGCGGGCGGCGGGGAGATCGAGCGGGAGACCGGGGTCGCGCAGCTGCGCACGTTCCTGATCGCCGACGTACGCGGTTACACGCGCTACACGCAGCAGCACGGCGACGAGGCCGCAGCCCGGCTCGCCTCGACCTTCGCAGAGATCGTCGGCACGGTCGTGCGGGCGCACGAGGGCCGGCTGATCGAGCTGCGCGGCGACGAGGCGCTGGTGGTGTTCGAATCGGCCCGGAACGCGTTACGCGCGGCGGTCGCGCTGCAGGGCGCGGTGGACGGCGAGGACATGGCACGTGGGGTCGGGGTCGGACTGGATGCCGGCGAGGCGGTGCCGGTCGGCAAGGGCTACCGTGGCGGAGCGCTCAACATGTCGGCGCGCCTTTGCTCGCTGGCCGAGCCGGGGGAGGTGCTCGCGAGCGAAGCGGTCGTCCACCTGGCACGCAAGGTGGATGGCATCCGATACATCCAGGGTCGCATGGAGCGGCTGAAGGGGATCGAGCAGCCCGTGCGGGTGGTCGAGGTGGTGTCGCAGGAGCGGACCGTCGCCCGGCTGCGTACGATCCGCCGCCGGCTGCATGGCCGTCGGTGGCCGGCGGTGGTCGCTGCGGCGGCGGTCATCATCGCAGCCGCGGCCGCAGCCGGCCTGGCGCTGCGCGGCGGTGCCGGCGCGCAGCTTTCGAGCCTGCGCTCGGTCGCAGTGTTCGACACGAGTGGGCACTACGTGGGGGGCGTCCCGACCGGGGTCGACAGCTACGCCGAGCAGTACTACAACGGCGCCATCTGGTCGCTCGATGCGGGCGGATCGCTCGCCAAGATCAATCCCAACACGCGTCAGATCGAGACGCCCGTCGCGGTCGGTAACGACGCCGGCTGGACGGTCGGCGGGGGTGCTGTCTGGGTGAACTCCGCCGACAAGCCGTACGTGACTCGCGTCGACGCGCAGTACGGCTCGACCAGCCGGATCGCGCTGCCGCGGTCGGGGCTGCAGGGCGGTGACCCAAAGGGCACGGCGATCGCGTACGGCGCGGGGTCGCTCTGGGTGGCGCAAAGCGGCGGCTCGACGATCGCGCGCATCGATCCGGCCAACGGGAAGCTCGAGCGGCGCTACGGGGCCAACGGCGTCAGCCTGCTGCGTTTCGGCGACGGCGCCCTGTACGCGGTCGACCAGCAGGCCGGCGACTTCCAGCGGATCGATCCACGCTCGGGCAGCCCGGCCTGGTCGTCGCACATCCACCCCTGGATCGCCGACGTGCTGCCCGCGGCAGGGTTCCTCTGGCTCGTGGTTGACTCCGACGCCGGCGTATACCGCTTCAGCGAGCAGAACGGCTCACAGGTCGCCTACGTACATACCGGCGACGGGTCGGGAGCGCTCGCGTACGGCGCGCACAGCGTGTGGGTGGGCAACACCCGCGGCGGCACCGTGACGCAGGTCAACCCGATCGGATCGGGCAGCCGCAGCTTTCCCACCGGGAACGCGCCCAACGGCCTGACGGTGACGCCCAGTGGCCAGGTGTTCGTGGCCATCGCGCCGCGCCCGCCGGACGTCGCCGCCACGATCCACGGACCTGTGGCCCACGTCGTGCTGCGCGAGGACTGGCTCGACCAGAATGACCCCGGCAACGCGTACTCGCCACGTAGTTGGGAGCTCGAGTACGCGACGCAGGCGAAGCTCTACAACTATCCCGACTGGCCCGGCGCGAACCCATCCGAGCCGGTGCCGGAGATCGCCACCACCTATCCCACGGTCACCCACCAGGGCGGGATCTGGATCTACTCGATCGTGATCAGGGCGGGATATCGCTTCTCGCCGCCGTCCAATGCGCCCGTCACCGCCGAGTCGATGCGCTACACGCTCGAGCGCGCACTCTCGCCAAAGCTCGAGAACGGAAGGGCACCAGCGGAGGCGTTCCTCGGCGTCTGCGGTCCCAGCGCGTACGGGCAATGCCCCTGGCAGATCGTCGGTCAGCACGCTTTCGTGACCGGAAGGTCGACGCATCTGAGCGGACTCCAGGTGCACGGCAACACGCTCGAGATCGAAACGACGCGGCCGGTGCCCGATCTCGTCAGCCTGCTCGCCATGCCCTTCTTTGGCGCTGAGCCGATCGGCACGCCGCTGTCGGGCGTCGACTTCCAGCAGCACCCGATCCCTTCGGCCGGCCCGTACTACATCGCCTACCAGAACATCGGGTGGCAGACCGTGCTGCCACGCAACCCGAACTACCACGGGCCGCGCCCCCATCGGCTCAATGCCATCGTCTACGACGTCGGCATCGACACCGGGCCGGCCGCGAACCGCGTCCAGGCGGGCACGCTCGACTACGAGTCTGAGAGCTTTCCGGACTACGGTGTGCTCGCGCCCGGCGGCGCGATCGCGCACGCGTTCGGCAACGCCCACCAGCCGGCGGACAAGCCCTGGTACGTCTCGATCCCCGTGCCGGGGCTCGACTGGCTCGAGATGAACACCTCGAGTGGGCTGCTCTCCCACCTGTCGGCCCGCAGGGCGGTCGAACTCGCGATCGACCGCCCGGCCATCGCCGCGCTGAGCGGCGGCATTGCGGCCGACCAGTATCTCCCGGCGGCAATGATGACGCCGGCCTCTCCGGCGCCGGGGCCGCCGACCGTGGCCGATCTTGCACAAGCCCGAGCCCTGCTCCACCACCGCCACGCGACCGTGACGCTGCTGATCGGGGCGTCCTACCCACTGTACGGCGAGTACGCGAGCGTGATCCGCGACGACCTCGCCCGCATCGGGCTACATGTCGTGATCCGCCGCGTGCCCGACCAGTACGGCGCCAAAGGCGGCGACATGCGCATCTACGGCTGGCAGTTCGACTTCTGGGATCCGGCCGACCTGTTACCGGTGTTCTTCTTCGCGCGCGACCCCACGCTCAACCCCTACGGCTTCGACGCAGCACGCTGGCAGCGCGCCGACGACCGTGCGGGGCACCTGACCGGCGCGGCCCGCCTGCGCGCCTATAGCGCCATCGCGCGTGGCATCCACGCTCTCGTCCCGTGGGTCGTGCTAGACCAGCGCGGAGACCCTGCCCTATTCTCAACACGGCTTGGATGCATCCACTTCCCGCCAGCGTATGCGGGCGTCGACCTATCCGCACTCTGCCTGCGCCACTGACCCGGCGTTCTGAAGCCCCCGACTTATACCAAACGGTCGATTTAACGCTCCAGACACCCGCCTAACCATGCTGTCAACTTACCGGAACTTTGCTGTCCGCCGTTCCGGCCAGACCACTCGATTTCGGCTTAACCATGCGGCATAGAAGTGTGTGCCGAGGCCGGACTCTGGATCAGGTAGTCGGGGTTCGAGTCCCTGCCCCCGCAGCCTTTTATCCAAGCCGATTCCCACGTACACGGAGTGCAGTAAGCACCCATGGAGCACGGATGGGCACTGAACTGTCCTACGAACTTGGGGCTACCCCCTGCTTGCCTGCTCGAGCGCCC
>DATIOK010000021.1:0-2521 GCA_035473255.1 Gaiellales bacterium | reverse complement strand
GCGCCCGAGCTGTTCGCGGTGCGGCCGGAGCTGATCCTGAAGGCGGGGATGCCGGCCTGGGGATCGTCCGGTGACGGCGACGGCTCGACGATGATGGTTGAGCCGGTGACCGTGGGGCCGCAGTTCGCTGCGAGAGGGTCGGCACCGGCGCAGACGTCGCTGGCGTTCCTGGCCGGCGCCTCGATGGAGGAGGAGTTGCCGACGCGACGCCGGCGGGCGCGGGTGCACAGCTGCCGCGACCTGACGGCCGCGGACATGGTGCGGAACACCCGCACCGGCAAGGTGACCGTGGACGCAACCGCGCGCGAGGTGCGCCTGGACGGCGAGCGGATGCGGGCGCGGCCGGTGGAGCGGCTGGCCTTCTCCGGCTCCTACCTGCTGGGCTGAACGCCCGCGGCGAGTACGGTTTCCGCATGGCTGCAACGGAGAGCCTGCCGATCCTGCACCTCTCGCTGATCACCGGCGGAGTGCTGCGCGACGGCGCCGGCGGCCAGCTGGGCCGAGTCGACGACGTGGTCGTGCGGCTGGGCGCCGACTATCCGGTCGTCAGCGGCGTGCTGGCGACGGTGGCCGGGCGCCGCGTGTTCGTCCCCGCGGAGGTTGTCCGCGAGATCGGCCACGGATACGTGGCGCTGAGCGAGGTCAGGCTCGACCTGCGGCCTTTCGAGCGGCGCCCTGAGGAGGTGCTGCTCAAGCAGGACGTGCTCGACCGACAGCTGATCAACGTCGAGGGCGCGCGCCTGGTGCGGACGAACGAGATCGAGCTTGCCCGCGTGGACGGCTGGTACCGCGTTGTCGGTGTGGACACCGGGCTGCGCGGGCTGACGCGACGGGTGCTGCCGCGGCGGCTGGCACCGCGCGTGCAGCTGGGACGGTTCCTGGACTGGGCCAGCGTCGAGCCGTTCACCGGGCACGTCCCCACCGTGCGGCTGCGAGTGCCGCACCCCAAGCTGGCGCGGCTGCACCCGGCCCAGCTCGCCGACCTGGTCGAGGCGGCATCGCACCGCGAGGGCGAGGAGATCATGTCCGCTCTGGCCGACGAGGAGCTGGAGGCCGACGTGTTCGAGGAGCTCGACACCCAGCACCAGCGCGAGTTCATCGAGGAGCGCACCGACGCCGAGGTGGCGGGCGTGCTGGCGCGGATGGAGTCAGACGACGCCGTGGACATGCTGGAAGAGCTGGACGAGGAGCGGCGCCGTCGGATCCTGGAGCTGCTGCCGCCGCTGCAGGCCCGGCGGGTGCGCGCGCTGGCCGGATACGACCCGGCCACCGCCGGCGGGCTGATGAGCCCCGACTTCATCTGCCTGTATGCGACCGCCACCAAACGGGAGGCGGTGGGGCGGATCAGGCGCGATCAGGTGAAGCCCAACTCGCTCACCTCGATCTTCACCATGAACCTGCATCGCCGCCTGCAGGGCGAGATCAGGCTGGCCGACCTGATCCGCGCCGAGGACGACGCCGTTCTGGCCGACCTGGCCATCGTCAAGCCGCGCGTTGTCTCTCCCGACACCGAGGTCGAGGAGATCGCACGGCTGATGACCGACTATGACCTCACCATCGTGGCCGTGACCGGAGCCAAGGGTGAGCTGATAGGTGTTGTCACAGTAGACGACGTACTGGAGCTGGTGCTGCCGCGTGGCTGGCGGCGAAAGTTCGACCTGTTCGGCGGCGAGTAGGTAGGCTCAGCCCATGACAGCGACGCAGATCCCGGTGGCCGTGGATGGCGGGCCGAGTATCCGCCGCCAAGGCGCTTCCCGGCCGGCTGATCGCCGGCGGCGCCCGCCTACGCCCGCGCCGCCGGGCTAGCCGCCGTCGCAACCGCGTCCTGGCCGCTCTCGCCTTCCTGGGGCCGGGCCTGATCGCCGCCAACGCGGGCAACGACGCGGGCGGCATCGCCACCTACTCTACTGTCGGCGCCACCTACGGCTACGACCTGCTGTGGATGATGGTGGTTATCACCATCTCGCTGATCGTGGTGCAGGAGATGGCCGCGCGGATGGGCGCGGTCACCGGCAAGGGGCTGGCCGAGCTGATCAGGGAGGAGTACGGCGTGCGCTGGTCGCTGTTCGCGACCGTCTCGGTGCTGATCGCGAACGTCGGCATCTGCGTCTCCGAGTTCGTCGGCATCGGCGCCGCGCTGGGCCTGGCCGGGGTGCCCGTCCAGGTATCGGTGCCGATCGCTGCGTCCGCTGTCTGGCTGCTCCTGATGCGCGGCTCCTATCGCGTGGCGGAGCGGGTGTTCGTGCTGATGACGATCCCGTTCTTCGCCTACCCGATCGCCGCCGTGCTGGCGCGCCCCGAATGGGGCCACGTCGGAGGAGCGATCATCGCCCCCAGCCTGCACGCCTCACACGCGTATCTGTTCCTGTTCATCGCGACCGCCGGCACCACCATCACGCCGTTTATGCAGCTCTACGTGCAGTCGGCCGTGGTCGAGCGCGGGGTGTCGACCAGCGAGCTCAAGGCCGAGCGCTCCGAGGTCGTGACCGGGTCGATCTTCGCGAACGTGATCGCGCTCTCG
>DATIOK010000020.1:0-1808 GCA_035473255.1 Gaiellales bacterium | reverse complement strand
CGTGTTCCTGCCCACGTTCGCCGGGGCCGGCGGGCGCACCGGGGACGAGCTGGCGGCGTTCGCCCGGCGCGCCGAGGACCTGGGGTTCGACTCCGTATGGGCGACCGATCACCTGCTGCACCAGAGCAGGTTCTATGCGGTCCCGTGGCTCGACCCGATCGTCTCGCTCACCTATGTGGCGTCGGCGACGTCGCGGCTGCGCCTGGGCACCTCGGTCCTTGTCCTGCCGACCCGCCACCCGGTCGTCCTCGCCAAGCAGGTAGCCACGCTCCAGGCCCTCGCCGACGAGCGCTACATCCTGGGCGTGGGAACGGGCTGGGATGACCGGGAGTTCCAGGCCGTCGGGCAGCGGCGGGCGGAGCGGGGCGGCCGGACCGACGAGTCGATCGCGATCTTGCGCCAGCTGCTCGCGGGCGAGACCGTGACCTACGAGGGCCGGTACTACCAGCTACGGGACGTCGCGGTCGGCCCGGCGATGCGCTCGCCGCTCCGCCTGTGGACCGCGGGCGGCCGGCAGCTCCCGCACGCGGCCTCCCCGGAGCGGCCGGTGCTGGCCCCGGCGGTTCTCCGTCGGATCGCCGCCTCCGACGGATGGATCGCGCGGCCCACGTCCCTGCCGTCGCAGATCTCCGAAGACCTCGCCGAGATCCGCCCCGCGCTGGCGGCGGCGGGCCGCGATCTGAACACGTTCACGGCCGCGCACGAGAACTTCCTCCATCTGGTTCCCACCGAGGACCGCGCGAAGGCCCTCGCCGAGCAGCGGCGCGCCTTCACGGCGATCATGGGAGACGGCCGGCCGTTCGAGTATTTCGAGCAGGTGTACCTGACGGGCACGCCGTCGGAGATCGTGGACAAGCTGCGGGCGAGGATGGCCATCGGCATCGAGTACCTGATCCTGCACACCCTGGAGCCATCGGCGGCGCAGCTGGACCTGTGGGCGGAGCACGTCCTGCCCCACCTGGAGGCCTGATGACGAAGATCGTGCTCAACGGGGCCGGCAGCGCCGAGTTCACCAAGGAGCTGCTGGCCGACATCCTCGGCTTCGACGAGCTCGCCGGGTCCACGATCGCGCTGTTCGATACCGACAGCGAGCGCCTCGAAACCGCGGCGGCCATCGCGCGCTGGACCGCGGGGGCACTGGGCGCGCCGGCCGCGATCGAGCCGTACCTGGACCGCCGGGCAGCGCTCGAGGGAGCGGACCACGTGATCAGCATGATCCGGGTCGGTGGGCACGAGGGACTGCGGCTCGACTTCGAGATCCCGGGGCGGCACGGCGTCCGGCAGACGATGGCCGACACGCTGGGCATCGGGAGCATCTTCCGGGCCCTCTGCACGATCCCGGCGCTGCTCGGCCTGGCGCGCGACCTGCACGAGGTCGCGCCCGGCGCCTGGCTCTACAACTACACGAACCCGATGGCGGCGCTGGTGTGGGCGATCTACGCCGGTACCCCCCACCAGCGTGTCGTCGGCGTGTGCATGTCGCCGGAGAACACCGCGCAGCAGCTCGCGGAGCTGCTCAATGTGCCCTTTGGCGAGATCGCCTACCTGGCCGGCGGGATCAACCACCAGTCGTGGATCCTGCGGCTGGAGCACGGCGGCCAGGACCTCTACCCGCGGCTCCGGCAGATCGTGCAGGACGACCCCGACGGGCTGGGGCGGCGGGTCCGGGTGGAGATGTTCAAGCGGTTTGGCTACTTCCCGACCGAGTCGAGCGAGCACAGCGCGGATCTCGTGCCCTGGTTCCTGCCTCACGAGGATCAGGTCCGCCGCTTCCGGATCCCGGTGAACGAGTACCTGCACCGCAGCGA
>DATIOK010000019.1:0-1847 GCA_035473255.1 Gaiellales bacterium | reverse complement strand
GCCTCTGCCGCAGCCTCGGGCTCGGCCTTGGGCGCCTTCTTCTGCTTCGGCTTGGGCGCTGCCTCGGCCTCGGGCTGCTCCTGCTCCTGCGCGTCGGCGGCCGCGGGCGCCTTGGCCCGCCGCTTCTTGGGCTTGGCGTCTGGGTCGGGCTGGGGGCCGACCAGCACAACGCTGCCGCCGGCGGCCTCGATCAGCTCGACCGCCTTCGCCGAGAAGCGATGCGCGTGGACGGTCAGCTTGACCGTCAGCTCGCCGCTTCCGAGCACCTTGATCGGGTGCTTCAGGGAGCGCACGACGCCGGCCTGCTTGAGCAGCTCCGGGGTGACCTCGGTGCCGGCGTCGAACCGCGCCAGCTCGCGCACGTTCACCGGCGTGGTGTGGGTGCGGAACGGGCCCATCGGCATCGACTTTCTGTGGTTGGGGCCACGCAGCTTGCCCAGCCGCATGTACAGCGGCATCTGCCCGCCCTCGAAGCCCGGCCGCATGCTGTGGCTGCCCGACCGCGACTTCTGGCCCTTCTGGCCGCGCCCGGAGGTCTTGCCGCTGCCCGAGCCGTGGCCGCGGCCAACCCGCTTGCGCTCGCGGTGGCTACCCTCGGCCGGCTTCAGTGTGTGCAGGTTCAGTTCACTCATCGTTCTCGACCTTCACGAGCGAGGCCACCTTGCGCAGCATTCCCTGCAGCACGGGCGAGTCCTCGTGGACCGACGACTGGTTGATCTTGCGCAGCCCCAGCGCCCGCATCGTGCCACGGTGCTCGGGCCGGGTGCGGATGGTGCTGCGCACCTGGGTGATGCGAAGCTTGGCCATCTTCACGCGCCCTCGGCCGCCGCAACGGCGGCGACGGCGGCAGCTTCGACAGCGGCGGCCTTCTCGGCGACCACCTCGGAGTGGGGCTTGATCACCTCGGCCACCGTCTTGCCCCGGAGCTTCGCCACCTCCTCCGGCCGCTTCAGGTTCTTGAGCCCGTCCACTGTCGCCATCAGCAGGTTGATCGGATTGGCCGTGCCCAGCGACTTGGCCAGGATGTCGCGCACCCCGCCCAGCTCCAGCACGGCGCGCACGCCGGCGCCGGCGATCACGCCGGTGCCCTCGCTGGCCGGCTTCAGCATCACGCGACCGGCGCCGTAGCGCCCGACCGTCTGATGCGTGATCGTGGTCTTGTACTTGGGCACCTGGAACATGTTCTTCTTGGCGTCCTCGACCGCCTTGGCGATCGCCGAGGGCACCTCGTTGGCCTTGCCGTAGCCGACGCCGACGCGGTCGACCTCGTCGCCCACCACCACCAGCGCGGTGAACGAGAAGCGACGGCCGCCCTTCACCACCTTGGCCACGCGGTTGATCTTGACCACGCGCTCCTGGAGCTCGCGGGTGTCACGTTCGTTTCGAGCCATCAAAACTCGAGTCCCCCTTCGCGGGCGGCGTCTGCGAGCGCCTTCACCCTGCCGTGGTAGAGATAGCCGCCGCGATCGAACACGACAGTTTCGACGCCGGCCGCCTTCGCGCGCTCGGCGATCAGCTTGCCGACGGCGGCCGGCGCGTCGGCGCGCGACGTCTTGACCAGCTGCTTCTCGCCGCTGGACGCCGCCGCCAGCGTGTGGCCGGCCTCGTCATCGATCAGCTGTGCGTAGATGCGCGCGTTTGAGCGGTACACGGCCAGGCGCGGCCGCGCCGCCGTCCCCGACAGCTTCGCACGCACCCGGCGATGCCGCCGCTGCCGTGCCTGTTCCTTCGTCTGAACGCTCATGCGCGCTTACCGACCTTCCTGACAACGTGCTCGTCCGCATACCTGATGCCCTTGCCCTTGTAGGGCTCCGGCGGGCGCCACTTGCGGATCTGGGCGGCGGTCT
>DATIOK010000018.1:0-36032 GCA_035473255.1 Gaiellales bacterium | reverse complement strand
ATCACCAACACAAGGAGACCTGATGCCCCCTGCACAAGGCGCCGCCGTTCGCCACTCGATCACCGTCGATACGTCGCAGGAGAATGCGTTCGCGACCTTCACCAGCGGGCACGACCGCTGGTGGCCACGCGAATTCCACATCGGCGGCGCTGAGCTCGAAGAGGCCGTGATCGAAGGCCGCGAGGGAGGCCGCTGGTACGAGCGCGACGTCGACGGCACCCAGTGCGATTGGGGCAAGGTGCTTGTGTGGGACCCGCCTTCGCGATTGGTGCTCGCCTGGCAGATCACAGGTGAGTGGGCCTACGATGCAGACCTCGTCACCGAGGTCGAGGTTCGATTCATCCCCGAAGGCACCGACCGCACTCGGGTCGAGCTCGAACACCGCGGGCTCGACGCATACGGTGACGGCATGGATCAGATGCGCGGCCACTTCGATTCAGGGTGGCCCGGCATCCTCCAAGGCTTCGCAGCGGCCGCCGTGGCGACCTGACGCGCAGCTGGCGCCATGGATGCCTACGACGTCGTTCTGTATCTGCACCTGCTGTCGGTGTTCGTGCTGGTCGGAGGCATCACAGTGGTTGGGGTGTGCTACGTGCGGCTGCGTGCGGCTGCGTCGCTGATCGAGGCGACGCCGTGGGCCACGCTCGCCGACCAGACCGGTTGGGTATTTCCGCCCGCGATCCTGGGACTCTTCGCAACCGGCGCGTATTTGACGAACGACCGGTGGACGTGGAGCACCTCCTGGATCGCCGTTTCAATCGCCGGCCTCGCGCTGGTGACGCTGCAGGGCCCGCTCGTTGCAGGCCCGCGTGCCAAGGCGCTCAAGCACGCGCTGGACGAAAACGAGGCCGGCCCGCTGGACGCACGAGCTCGTCGGCTGGCCCGTGACCGGACGCTTTGGATCATCATGTTCGCGAATCCCGGGGTCGTGCTCGGCATCACCTGGAACATGAGCCTGAAGCCGGGAACGGCAGAGGCTATCGCCGCCGTGCTCGTCGGGTACGCCCTCGGCGCGGCCGCGGCGCTCCCGCTCACCAAGCAAGCCCCCACCGGCGACCCGGAGCAGTCGTAGCTTCGCGCCGGGACAAGAATCCTTACACGGGCCTTTCATGAAACTGGCAGTGATGGTCTAGCTTGACCGTTGCTTCACCACTTGGCTTCTTGCCGTGGACCGCCCACTCGATGACACCCAGGACATGCATACACCCTTGCAGGTGGATGCTGAGATGCGGTTGCTGCTGGGGCGGCTCGAACAGCTCGTCTCGGCGAACGACGATGACCCCCGGCGACGCTTGCTGGCCGCGTTGATCGCCATGTGGGATGACGACCCTCGACTCGACAACAGGCTCGAGGCGGCTCAACATCTCCTGACGCTCGACCAGCGGGACGTGTGGTTCGTCGCGGACGACCCGGTGACGGCCGTCGACGACGCGGCCAGCCGGCTGCTGGTCGCGCTCGGCGACGCGATCACAGCCGCCGGTGCGAACTTCTACTTCGACGCGGGCGAGCCGTTCATCCCGGCCGCTCATGCCGACGACGCCTACCTCGAGCTTGGAGACGCGATCCGCCACTGGAAAGCCCAGATGCTCGACGAGCAGCGGCGACGGCAGCACCCGCGCGTGGAGTCGGAGGAGCTGATCTAGCCGACCGGGCGGCCGCGATCGTCGAGTCTGGGTGCGGCTTGCGCGTGGCGGTCGGACCTGCGAATCTAGCGTGATTCCCCTGGAAATCCGGCAGTCTCCCGGTGTCGGGATGGCGGTCGTGGCGCGCCGGCTGTGTGCGGCGGGAGGAGTTCGAACATGACGCTGCTCACCAGTTACCCATCGTTCCTGGACGTGCTCTGGACGATGGCGGTGTTCTTTGCCTGGATCATCTGGTTCTGGCTGCTGGTCACGGTCTTTTCGGATCTGTTTCGGCGGCGGGATGCCAGCGGGTTCGAAAAGGTGTTGTGGATGATCTTTGTGATCATCGTTCCCTACCTGGGCGTGTTCATCTACCTGCTCGTCAACCACGACGGCATGACCGACCGCGCGGTCAGAGAGCAGCAGGCCGTTCAGCAGCAGCTGGACGACCACATCCGATCGGTCGCACCGGCCAGCTCGACGGAGGAGATCGCGAAGGCCAAGCAGCTGCTGGACAGCGGCGCCATCAACCAGTCCGAGTACGAATCGCTCAAGGCAAAGGCGCTGGCCGCGGGCTGAGGCTGACGAGGTCGATGGCGAGCGTCGCCTCGGCCAGGCCGACCAGCGCCCCGATCGTGACGCCGAGTGCGGCCTCGTAGGCGGCGCCGGCCAGGAACGGGTGCGGCAGCCCGACGACGTAGAGAGCGTGCAGCGCGGCTGATTCGATCAGCACCGGGATGGTCACCACGCGGACCGTCAGCCAGAACCGCGGCCACACCAGCCGGGCCGACCGCAGGAGGCTGCGTGCCACGCCGGCCCGCTCCATCACGATAACCGGCCCGGTCAGGGAGATCAGCGTGAACGCGACCAGCCCTGGCACCACGAGCAGCAGGGTCAGGCCGACGCTGATCGCGATTACGATGACGTCGGCCACGAGCAGCGATACCCACGGCAGCGAGCGCAGCACCTCCGACACCGGAGCGGCACGCTTGCCGTGCTGATGCTCCGACACGATCCGCTCGCTCAATCCGCCGTAGAACACGATGCCGGCCGACGAGACCGCGCCCGTCAGGAGGGCCCCGGCCCGGAGCAGGGCCCCCCAGCGGCCGGTTTGCCCGTGAGCGACGCTATCCGCGACGAGCTGTGCGGCCGCGTCGGCCACGCCGCCGATGGAGAACACCAGCAGAGCCATCGGGCCCAGCACCCGGAAGCGCGCCCGGTAGGTCGTCAGGGCGCGGCCGAAGATCGAGCGCGCGGTATGTCCGGTGGGGGCCGTGCCGCCGACCGACCGCAGCCCTAGGCGGGCGGACGGCCCTTTCGCGCTTCGGACAGCATCTTGCTTGCAGCCACGATCGCGTCGCCCTTGTCGTCGAACGTCTGCTCGGTCAGGTGCTTGTTCGACCTGAAGTTGTTGTCCTCGATGTAGCCGCGCCACGCCTGCGTGGCCTCATCGAACTCGACGCCGTCGTGCCAGTGGAGATACTGCTCGCCGCTCATCTGATCCTCCGATCGGTACCCGGCAACGTACCGGACCCGAGCGCCTCCGATCAGGTGTGCGCGGTGACCCGCCCCGACAGCAGCCCATCATGGGTCAGCCGCCAGTTGGCCACCACGTGTCGCTGCACCCCGCCGGTCGTGCAGGCGCCGTCGAAGCCCAGCGGCCGCACCGCCGTCACCTTCCCCTTGCAGACCACCCCGCTGGGCAGGTACTCCATCTGGAACGTGGTCGCCTGGAGGCTGGTGGAACGGACCAGCAGGTCGGCCCGCACCAGGACGTTCTGGCTGCCCTGCCCGACGCCGGTCATGGACACGAGCGCCACGTCGGATCCCTGCTGCTGCAGGATCCGCCCGCTCAGATGGTCGTCGAAGCTGGCCGCGTTCCACCGGTGGGAGTGGACGCGCAGCGGCCCCAGCGCCAGGCCCACGATCACGGCCGCCGACACCGCGGCGACGACCAGCAGGCGCCGGGTCAGCAGCCGTGCCGGCGCGCCCGGCCGCTCCGCGACCCGCCACAGCACCAGCGACACCACCAGCGTCGTCGAGACGATGTAGATCGCGAGCATCCACGGTGCGTTTCTGTCGGTGCCCGCCCCGATCCCGTGCAGCGTGACCGCCGCCCACACGACGAAGTTCCCGTAGTGCGCCCGCCGCCACCAGCGGTGGGACATCCGCCCGCGGTAGTGGTTGGTGATCGCCAGCGCCAGCAGCAGCTCGGCCGCCGCGATGCCGAGGCCTGTCCAGATCGGCCGGTAGCCGGCCGCCAGCGGCACCGCCAGCTGTGTCAGCGAGAACGGCAGGAAGGAGTCGATGCCGATCGTGACGACGTGGATGCCGATGAACGTTCCCACCAGCAGGCCGCCGTAGCGGTGCACGTCCTGCACCGCGAACATCGGCCACCCCCGCCAGCGCCGGCCCGGCGCCTTGCCGGCCAGGGCGAGTCCGAGCGCGATCACCGCGGTCAGCAGCACGTAGGCGGCGATGCCGGCCGCGCGGGCCGCGTACCAGTCGATCGGGTTCGACGTCAGGTGCATACAAGGGCACGCTCCAGCGACCTTCGCCACGAGCGGTTGGTGACGGCCCGATCGTCCGCGCACAGGAAGCGGCCGGGCAGGCCGCGTTCGTCCAGCCAGTCCGGTCCCTCGTCGCCCAGCAGGAATGCCGCCTTGGCGGCGACATCGGCATCCAGGCACGTGGCGCCAGACACCGTCACCTGTTGCCAGCGCGTCCGCGATGGCCGGCCGGTGAGGGGATCGATCAGATGGTGCTGCTGCCGTCCGCCGCGGCGCCAGGTGCGCCGTCCCCGGCCGCTGGTGGCGAGGCCACCGGCCTTGAGCCGCACGTCATCGCCCCCGGGCAGCTCCACGTCGACCGCTCCGCGCGCAGCGACGTCACCGCCCGCGGAGATCCAGCCCTCGCCGCCGAGGCAGGCAAGCGCCTCGTCCACGGCACGCGACTTGACCACGCCGTTCAGATCGAGCTCGACTCCGGCGGGCACGCGCAGCAGCTGGTCGCGCGCCTCGATCCGGTGCCAGCAACCTGCCACCGCCGGTGCGGGCAGCTCCGGCCTATCGAGGCCGTCCTCGAAATCGCGGTCGTAGCCCGCCGCGCGCAGGGCCGAGCCGACCGTCGGGTCGACCAGCCCGCCGGTCTCGCGGGCGGCCCACAGCGACAGCTCCAGCATGTCGGCGAACGTGCGGGACACGCGGATCGCCCGGCCGGCGCCGGCGTTCACCGCGTTCAGTTCGCTGCCGTCGACGAAGCGGCTGAAGCGGCGCTCGTGGCGATCGAACAGCGCGTGAATCCGCCGCGCCTGCGCGGCCGTCGCCCCGGCCACGCGGACATCGCAGCCCATCGCCCGGAATCGCAGGAGGGGCGCGCTCACGACTGGCTGGTGCTCGCCTGAGGGGGCGCCGACTGGGGCGGAGCGATGGAACCCGACTGCAGCGAGCTCTGCCGCACCGTGTTGGCGAACTGCCGGGGGGCTGTCAGCGGTGTTGCCGAGTGCCGGGAGTGGCCGGATGCGGTGCTGCGGGTCGCAAGCATCCCGGCCGCGAACACGGCGACCGCGACGGCGGCCAGGGCGCCCTTGCCGAGTGCGGCACGGCGTCTGGCGGCGACCATCCGGCCGGGCTGGTCGTTCGAGGTCGGATCCATGCCCAAACGGTACGGATGCGAGATGAGCGGAAGCTTGGGGTCGGTTTAACGTTTCCTGCGAAGGCAGGTCGTGGTGCTGGCCAAGCCTGGCGCCACCACGTACCATCGTTCCATGCTGCTGGCCCCCGACGTCGCTCCGCCGCCGGCGATCATCCGCGCGCACTGCCCGGCCGGCCACGCGCACGCTCGCTGCGGGTTCGTGCGCGTCCCGCTCGACCACCAGAACCCGACGGGCCCGACCATCCGGGTCTACTTCGAGCACTACCTGCGACAGGAACGCCGCGACCCCGCCGCGGCCACCGTCGTCGCGATCGAGGGCGGCCCCGGGTACGCGACGACCGGGAGCCGTGACTCCTACCTCGCGCTGTGGCTTCCAGTCTCTCAGCACCGCGACCTGCTGTTGGTCGACCTGCGCGGCACCGGCCGCTCGGGCGCGCTTGCCTGCAAGGCATTCGCAAACCACGTCACCAACTACAACGTCCGCGCCGGCCGCTGCGCCCAGCAGCTGGGACCACGGCGCCGGTTCTACGACACCTCGCAGTCCGTGCAGGACATCGCCAGCGTGCTGCGGGCGATCCGGGCCGGCCCGGTGGATCTGTACGGCGACTCCTACGGCACCTACGCCGCCCAGGCGTTCGCCGTGCGCTACCCGCACCGGCTGCGCTCGCTGGTGCTGGACAGCACCTATCCGGTCCCAGGCACCGACCCGGCCTTCGCCGACCTCGCCCTGCGCTCCCGGGAGGCGATGCGGCTGGCCTGCAGCCGCTGGCCGGTCTGCCCGGTCAGCGATCCGGTCTCCCAGCTGCGCGCGCTGGTGCGATCCGTGCGCGCCGACCCGATCGTCGGCAACGCCCCTGACGGCGACGGCGCCCGGCAGCACGTTGTCGTGGACGAGCGCACGTTGGCGACCACCATCCAGGTCATCTACGGCAACCTCGGCGTCCTGCGCGACCTGCCGGCTGCGATCGCGTCGTCGCACGCCGGAGACAACCGGCCGCTGCTGCGACTGGTGGCCGAGAACGGCCTGGACGTCGACTACGGCGCCGATCCCACCTCGTTCTCGGAGGCGCTCTACCTGTCGGTCATCTGCCACGACTACCCGCAGCCGTGGCCGGCCGGCACGCCGCTATCCGCCCGCGCCGGGACGGCCCAGTCGACGTTCGCCGGCTATCCCGCGTCGGCGTTCGATCCGTTCTCGGTCGGCGTCTGGACGGGCCTTGACAACGAGGGCGCGCTGGCCTGCGTGAACTGGCCGGGGTCGCCGTCGCGGATGGACCCGCCGATCCCGGCCGGCGCCACATATCCGAGCGTGCCAACCCTGATCCTGAACGGCGATCTCGACAATATCACGCCGCTCGAGGACGCCCAGCAGGTGGCATCGAACTTCCCCAACTCGAAGCTGGTGGTGATCCAGAACGTCAACCACGTGCAGGCGCTGGGCGATCAGTACGACTGCGCCTCTCGCATCTACACCCGGTTCGTGAAGTCGCTGCACACCGGCAACACCTCCTGCGGGAGCCACACGGCGCCCGTGCGCGTCGTAGGGCGCTTCCCGCTCAACCTCGCCCAGGTCGGCCCGGCAACCGCCGACACCGGCGATGCCGCAACGGCCAGCGAGCGCCGCGTGGCCGCTGCCGCGGCCGCGACCGCGTCGGATGTGATCGCGCGGTGGCGGGTCAACTACGACGGCGCCAGCGTCGGCCTGCGCGGCGGCACCTGGTCGTACGGCGGCGGAGATCTCACCACGTTCCACCTGCACAAGGTGCAGTGGCTTCCGGGCCTGCGGGTGAGCGGCCGGGTGCGCTGGCGCTACTCGACCGGAGCGGTGGCGGTGAACGTCACCACCACCGGCGACGGGGCTCGCGAGCACCTGGTCATGCACTGGTCGCTGGCCACCCCGTACGGGCAGGCCCGCATACGTGGCATCGCCGGTGGCCACAGGCTGGTCGCGCACATGCTCTCGCCGTAGCCGCGGTGCGAGAATGGGCCGCATGTTCGAGCGCTTCACCGAGCGTGCCCGGGTCTACTGCCCGAGTTGCCACACACCGATCGAGTCGATCGGCACCGAGACGACGTCCGGCCGCTCCGTCGTCGAGGGCGACGGCGCGCAGACGTGCCATGGCTGCGGCGCAGTCTGGCATCTCAGCTACCGCGTGGAGTGGAGGATGGCCGGGGGCGAGGGCGGGTAGCGCACCTATGCTCTTCGCTCGTGAACGTTCGGCGCCTCTCCTCACGTAGGCGCGGCCAGCTGGCCGTCGCCATGGCGGCCATCGCCTGGTCGACGGCGGGCCTGTTCCAGCGTGAGCTCGGCGTCAGCACGGCCACGCAGCTGGCCGGCCGGGCCGGATTCGCGCTGGTGGCGCTGCTCGGCCTCGTGTGGCTGACGGAGCGCGGCAACGTGGTCGGTGCGTTCCGCTCGATCGGCATCGCCGGAGTCGGGGTGGCGGCCTGCACGGCGATCGCCTCCGGCAGCTTCATCGTTGCGCTCAACCACACCACCGTCGCGCACGTGCTGTTCACCCAGGCGATCTCGCCGGTGCTGGCCGCCTTGCTGGGCTGGGTGGTGCTGCGCGAGCCGGTCACCGGCCGGACGTGGGCGGCGATGGTGATCGCGCTGGCCGGCGTCGCCATCATGTTCGGGACGCCCGGCGATGCTGACGTGATCGGCGACGGCGTCTCGCTGCTGATGTCGTTCGCGTTCGCCGTCGCGATCGTGATCACGCGCCACCGCCGCGACGTGTCGATGATCCCGGCCGTCTGCCTGTCCCAGGTGATGGTCGTCTGCGTGGCCGCGCCGTTCGCGGCGCTCAGCACCATCACGCGCCACGACCTGGCCTTCCTGGTGCTGATCGGCTTCTTCCAGATGGGCATCGGCCTGGCCCTGTTCGCGGTCGGCGCCCGTCTGATCAATGCCGCCGAGGTGGCCCTGATCACGCTGCTCGAGGTGGTGCTGGGGCCGCTCTGGGTGTGGATCGCCTTCTCCGAGACCCCCGACACCGCCACGCTCGTGGGCGGCCTGGTGGTGTTGGTCGCCGTCATCGTCCAGGTCAGCGGCGAGGTGCGAATGCCGGTGCGGCTGTCGGCAACCGAGGCCGCGCCGCCACCTCCGTAGATCCGTTCTCTAGGATGCGCCCGGTGCTCGATGTCACCTTCACCCCGGCGGCGCCCTACCTGCTGGCACGGTCGATCGGCTCGCCCGACCTGTCCCGCAGCTTCCGGGGAAGCGTGCTGCAGCTGGCATACCCGGCCGGTGAGCACGACGCCACCGCTCACGTCTGGCAGCGGCACGACGGCAGCCTGCAGGCCCGCATCGACAGCCCGGATCCCTGCCTCGCACACGACCGCCTGCACCGGCTGCTCGGCGTCGGCCTGGACACCACGCCGTTCCTGCGCATGGCGGCCGAGGATCCGCTGCTGCGACCGATGACGTCGCGCCTGCGCGGGCTGCGGCCCCTGATGCTTGCCACCCCGGTGCACGCTCTGGTCCGGGCCGTGTGCGGGCAGCTGATCCGTTCCTCCGACGCGCTCGCGATCGAGCGGCGCATCATCCGCCGGCTCGGCCGCCCCTGCGGGCGCTTCATGCTGGCGCCCGCCGCCGAGACGCTCGCGTCGGCGCACCCGGCGCTGCTCGAGCGGGCCGGCCTGTCGCCGAAGCGGGCGGTGGTGCTGACCCGTGCCGCGCGACGGTTGCGCCTGGAGGCGCTGGCCGGCGATCCCGCCGAGCGGGCGGAGCTCCGCATCCGCCGCGAGCCGGGACTGGGGGAGTGGTCGGTGGGCGTGGTGATGATCTACGGATTCGGCCGCCACGAGCGCGGTCTGGCCGGCGACCTGGCGCTGGTGCGCCTGGCCCGGTCGCTGGGCGTGGAACGCGACCGCGAGCTGCTTGCCCGCTACGGCCCCTGGCAGGGGCTCGCGTCGATCTGGTTGATGCACCATCCCGCGGCCGCCCGGCACTCGTTCTGGCGCGGTGGAGAGGCGGTCACGGCTCCCGTGTGAAGGAGGCCGCCGCGGGTCGCCCGGTAGACTGCGCTGCACAGTGCCCAAATGGCTGCCCAACGCGTTGACGGCCGCCAGGCTGGTGGCGATCGTCCCGTTCACCCTACTTCTGGCCCGTTCCGACGACGCGATCAGCACCGGCGCCGCGTTGCTGTTCGCCGCCGCCGCCTCAACCGACTTCCTGGACGGCTACCTGGCCCGCCACGGCAACGCCCAGTCACGTTTCGGCCGCATCGCCGACCCGCTGGCCGACCGGCTGCTGATCGACCTGGCGCTGGTGCTGCTGGTCTACCACCAGCGGCTGGAATGGTGGCTGGCGGCCCCGGTGTTGCTGCGAGACGCGCTGCTGGCCGCCGTGTTCCGCGCCCGCCACGAGGCCACCGAGGTGCAGGTGAACCTGCTCGGCAAGGCCGGCACCGCCGCCATCATGCTGTCGCTGTTCCTGCTGATGCTGACCGAGCAGAACTGGCCGAAGGTGCTCTACGTGCTCGGGCTGGTGCTGTCGGTGGCCGCCGGGGCGCGCTACCTGAAGCAGGAGGGGGGGCTCGAATCAAAGCCGTCGTGATGGCAGGCGGCGAGGGCACGCGCCTGCGCCCGCTCACCTCGAACCAGCCCAAGCCGATGGTGCCGATCGTGGGCAAGCCCTGCATGGAGCACATCATCGACCTGCTGCGGCGCCATGGCATCGACGAGATAGTGGTCACGGTGGCGTACCTGCCGCAGGTGATCCGCGGCTACTTCGGCGACGGCGAGTCGATGGGCGTGACCTTGCACTACTCGGTCGAGGAGACGCCGCTCGGCACCGCCGGCAGCGTCAAGCACGCCGAGGCGCTACTGGACGAGACGTTCCTCGTGATCTCGGGCGACGCGCTCTGCGACTTCGACCTGTCCGCGATCGTGGCGGCTCACAAGGCCGGCGGCGCGGTGGCGACGCTGGGCCTCAAGTCGGTCGAGAACCCGCTCGAGTTCGGCGTCGTGATCATCGACGAGGACGGCCGTATCGAGCGGTTCCTGGAGAAGCCATCGTGGGGCCAGGTGTTTTCGGACACGATCAACACCGGCGTCTACGTGCTGGAGCCGGAGGTGTTGCGAAACGTGCCGCCGGACGAGCCGTACGACTTCTCCAAGCAGCTGTTCCCGGCCCTGCTGTCGCGCGGCAAGCACCTGTACGGCCACGTCCTGGACGGCTACTGGCAGGACGTGGGCAACCTGGAGCAGTACCGGCAGGCCAACTTCGACGCGCTGGACGGCCGCATCGAGCTCGACCTGCCGGGCATCCGCCTGCGCGACAACGTGTATCTGGGTGACGGCGTGCAGCTGCCGGAGCTGGGCCAGATCCAAGGCCCGGCCTTCGTCGGCAACTACTCCAAGATCGAGCCCGGAGCGCGGATCGGTGCCTACTCCGTGCTCGGACAGAACGCGGTGGTCAAGGACGGCGCCCAGATCGAGCGCAGCGTGATCGACTCCGGCAGCTACATCGGTCAGAGCGCCCGCATCGAGGGCGCGATCTTGGGCAAGGGCGTGGACGTGCGCGCGCATGCGGTGGTCAACGAGGGCGTGGCGATCGGCGACGAGTGCTCAATCGGCTCGCAGTCGGTGCTGGCGCCAAACGTGAAGGTGTACCCGTTCAAGACGATCGAGGCCGGGGCAGCCATCCACTCCAACCTGATCTGGGAATCTCGCGGCATAACGACCCTGTTCGGCCGCGACCAGGTCAGCGGCCTCGTCAACGTCGACATCACGCCCGACGTGGCGTCCCGGATCGGGATGGCCTACGGCACCACGCTGGCGCGCGACGCGCGGATCGTGGTCAGCCGCGACGCCAACCCGGCGGCGCGCATGATCAAGCGATCCCTGATATCGGGCTTTGCCGCGACCGGCGTCAACGTCTCCGACCTGCGAGTCGCGATGCCGGCCGTGGCGCGACACCAGCTCAAGATCGACGAGCGGGCGGGCGGTGTTCACGTCCAGATCTCGCCGGATGACCCGGAGGTGGTCGAGATCCGCTTCTTCGAGGCACCCGGCATCCTCGTCTCCGACGCCACCATCAAGTCGATCGAGCGCACCTACTCGCGGCAGGAGTTCCGGCGGGTCTCGGCGACCGAGATCGGCCGGCTCAGCTACCCGTCGCGGGCGACCGAGATCTACGTGCAGGACCTGCTCGAGATCCTGGACGTGGCCGCGATCCGCTCACGCGGGTTCCGGATGGTGCTGAACTACGCGCACTCGCCGGCCTCGCTGGTGGTGCCGAACATGATCGGCGACCTCGGGGTCGAGCTGATATCGATGAACGCGCCGGTCGACGTCGGTGACCTGCCGACCAAGACGCACGAGCAGTCGCTGTCCGAAACGGCGCAGATGGTGCGGGCTGTCGGCGCCGCGCTCGGCGTGTTGCTGGACATCGCGGGCGAACGGATCTGGCTGGTCGACGAGACCGGGCAGCCGATCCCGGCCGAGACGACGCTGCTCCTGCTGCTGCGCGAGCTGTCGGCGCAGACCGCGATCGGGACACTGCTGGTGCCGATCACGGAGACGTACGAGGTGGAGCATGTGGTGAACGGCTCCTCCAACCGGGTCGAGCGCACCGAGGCCTCGCTGCACGCGCTGCTCTCGGCCGCCACCGAGGAGGGCGTGCTGTTCGCGGGCGCATCCGGCGGCGGCTACGTATTTCCCGACTTCCTGCCCGCATACGACGCGCTGGCGTCGACCGGAAAGGTGCTCGAGATCCTGGCCCGCTCGCCGGCCACGCTGTCGGAGCTGGCCTCAGGCCTGCCCGAGATCACGCGCGTGCACACCCAGGCACCCTGCCCGTGGGCGGTCAAGGGCACCGCCATGCGGCTGCTGATCGAATCCACAAAGCGGCTGCGCACCGACCACACGGACGGGCTCAAGGTGTTCGAGAGGGGCGGGTGGGCGCAGCTGATCCCCGACCCCGACGAACCGGTGTTCCACATCTACGCAGAGGGACGCACGCGGGAGGACTCCATGCGGCTGGAGGCGAAGTACCGCGCCATGTTGGAGGAGATCGTCACCGCCCAGCCGGCTGAAACCCTCAACTAGAGCTTGAGGAATCTCGGCGTGGCGGGTAGACTCTACTAACCCCGCCGATTGGAAACCGCATGGACGTTTTGCCCGATTTCGCGACCCTTGACGACGACGCACTTCGCAGCCTGATCGACGAGCACGTGCGTGAGGAGGAGGAGATCTCCTACCGCCGGCGGCTGCTCCACGGCCGCATCGACATCCTGCGGGCCGAGCTGGTCGACCGCATCAAGCGTCGCCACGGCGGTGACGAGACGCTGGCGGTCGACATCGACCGGCTGACCGAGATCCTCGCCCACAAGGGGCCTCCAGAGCTTTCTGACGAGGCGACGTAGCGCGTGTATTGCCCCGAGTGCGGACACCACAACCGCGAATCGGCGCGGTTCTGCGGGCGGTGTGGTGCCAGCCTGATCGAGCTGACGGAGGGCGAGGCCACCGTCAGCTTCACGCCGCCGGCAGAGCCGGGGGCCGACAGCGGCGTGATGGAGGCCGTGGTCGAGGGGGCCACGCTGGTGATCCGGCTGGGCGGCGGGCGCGCCGGCGACCAGTTCCCGGTGGGGCCGTCGATCACCTCCATCGGCCGCACCCCGGAGAGTGACGTGTTCCTGGACGACGTCACCGTCTCCCGCGAGCACGCGGTGCTGGAGCAGCGGCAGGACGGCATCCACATCGTCGACCAGGGCAGCTTGAACGGCACCTACGTGAACCGCGAGCGGGTCGAGGACGCCCGGCTGAGCGACGGGGACGAGCTACAGATCGGCAAGTACCGGCTGGCATTCATCGAGAACTGAGCAATGGCCGCAGAACCTGACACCCTTCCCTCGAACCTGACCATCGGCGCGGTCTGCCGGATGCTGGGTGAGGAGTTCGACGACATCTCGATCTCGAAGATCCGGTTCCTGGAGGACCAGAAGCTGATCGCCCCACGGCGCACCCAGGGCGGCTATCGCCTGTTCAGCCTGGACGACGTGGAGCGGCTGCGGGCGATCCTGCGCATGCAGCGCGACGAGTTCCTGCCGCTGGCCGTGATCCGCGACATGCTGACGCAGGGCGTCTCGCGCCCCACCGGAACCCGCCGCCGGCGCGCACGCGCCCTTGCGCAGGCGGATCGGCAGCTGACGCTGGAGGATCTCGTCGGCGAGACCGACGCCGATCTGCGCTTCATCCAGGAGCTGGAGGAGTACGGGCTGCTGGAGGGGCGGCGCACCGGCCTGCCCAAGCCCTACACGCGCACGGACGTCGAGATCGTTGCGCTCTGCCAGCGGCTGGCCCGCTACGGCGTCGCAGCTCGCCATCTGAAGGCGTTCCGCTCGGCCGTGGGACGCGAGGCGGGCCTGCTGGAGCAGATCCTGGCGCCGTCGCTGCGCTCGTCGAACGCCGACCGGCGCGAGGCCGGCCTCGAGGAGCTGGAGGCGCTGGCGGAGCTGACCAGCGATCTCACGCACCTGCTGCTGGTGCGCGACCTGCGGCACTCCGTGCGCTGAGCTCAGCTGTCGTAGCTGATCAGCGAGTGCACCCGGTAGGGGTAGAGCTTGTCGCGCCCGCCCAGGAACGTCAGCTCGACCACGAAGGCCAGCCCCACGACCTCGGCGCCCAGCTGCTCGACCAGCTCGACCTTGGCCTTGGCGGTGCCACCGGTGGCCAGCAGGTCGTCGTGCACGAGCACGCGCGCCCCCTTGGGCACCGCATCGACGTGCATCTCGAGGGCGTCGAACCCGTACTCCAGCGCGTACTTGGCGCCGACGGTGAGGTAGGGCAGCTTGCCCGGCTTGCGTGCGCAGACGAACCCCGATCCCAGCTTGTAGGCGAGCGCCGATCCAAGGATGAACCCGCGCGCCTCGGCCCCGACGACGTACTCGACGTCGAGCGGCCGCGCCCACTCCGCCAGGTCGTCGACGGCCGCCTCCAGTGATTCGGCGTCCGCCAGGAGAGGCATGATGTCCTTGAACACGATCCCCGGCCGGGGAAAGTCGGGGATATCACGGATCTTGTTGCGAAGGTCGGGGTGGCCCATGGGCGTCGCGATTGTAGCGGCCGGACTGCGACCCGCGGCTAATCCAGAAGCGCCGCGCGGTCGATAATTGAGGTGTCATGTACGACGTGTTACGAGCCAGCTACCGGTTCCACTGCCCGCACAGGCCGCCGGGGCAGCTGCGGACGGTGTCGCTGTCGCGGTTCCGCAGCATCGAACGGCTGCCGGGCGCGGCCCATCCGGCCGTGTTCCGCGTCACCTATCTGTGCGACTGCGGCGACGACCACGTCGGGCTGGTGGCCCACGACGACCTCGACTACGGGCCGATCGCGGCCACGCCGGTGGAGTTCCGAAACCTGGTGACGGGCCGCACCGAGCCGGTGGCGGGTGAGCTGGTGGAGCTGACCCGGGCCCAGGTGCAGAAGGGCAACTGGCCCTGGAAGCTGTTGTGCGGGCGCGAGGCCAAGCTGAAGCCGGTGTTTCCGTCCAGCCTGGCGCTCGTGTCCCCGGCCGACAGCGAGCTGGTGGGCGTGGCGATGCACTGCCCGAGCTGCGGCGAGCTGTCCCTGAACGTGGTCAGCGAGGCGCACCTGGACGTGCCCTTCTACCACGACCGGGTGGTGCGGCTGATCGACCGGCCGTTCCTGGATTCGCGCGATCTCACGGTCGACGACTTCCACGAGCGCCTGTGGTCGGCCGGATTCGACGCCGAGCGCGCGAAGCTGGCCTCCTGAGCCGGCCGGGCTAGCTGGTGCGCGCGAGGCGCAGCGGCGGCTCTACGATGTCGCCGATCACGACCACCTGGTCGCGGCCGCGCCGCTTGGCCTCGTAGAGCGCGCGATCGGCCAGCTCGAACAGCTCCTGCGGCGTGCGCGCGTCCACAGGGAACGAGGCGATCCCGGCACTGGCGCTGATGGCCGGCGCGAAGTCGCGCTGGGAGGTGGGCGCGGGGGTGAGGTCGGAGATCGCGCGGCGCATGCGCTCGGCCACGATCATGCCGTCGGCGGCGCGGCCCGGCACCAGCACGGCGAACTCCTCGCCGCCGAACCGAGCGGCGATGTCGGCGTCGCGCTTCTCCCGCGTGATCGCCTGGCCGACGCCGTTCAGCAGCCGGTTCCCGGCGGCGTGACCGTGCTGGTCGTTGAAGCTCTTGAAGCGGTCGAGGTCGAGCATCACCAGCGTCACGCAGCCGCCGTAGCGGCGCACGCGAGCCAGCTCGGAGCGCATCGCCTCTGCGAAGTAGTCGTAGTTGTGCAGGCCGGTCAGCCGGTCGGTGAACGAGCGCGCCACCAGCTCACGGCTGTGGCGGCGCCGCTGCGCGTGCAGCGCGCCGTTGATCGCCGCCGCCACCAGCAGGGCGGCGCGCACGCTCCACGGCACTGGCACCGCCAGCGAGCCGATCGCAACCGCCAAGGCACCGATCGGCCCGATCGCCGCCGCCGCGCTGACGGCCAGGACAGCCAGCGCCGGACGTGCCGCGACGGGAGCCAGCCAGGCCCCGGCGTAGGCGAGCAACGCGACCATGGCCGCGCCCGCACGAAGGTGTGAACGCTCGCCAGTGCCCGGCACAGCAGCACGGTAGCAACGGCTGCGGACGGATCCGGAGCCGGATCAGGGGTGGTTCAGCGGCTCCAGAACTGCAGCCGCTTCTGGGTTGGATCGACGTCCTCGCGCTTGCTCGGGCGCGGTTCATCGTCCTCGTCAGGTGCGGATCCGCCGTTCGAGGCAGAGCTCGAGCCGGCACTCAGCTGCAGCTTGCGGGCCATCGCGTTCAGGTCAGCCTCACGGCGCTGCAGCGAGGTGGACAGCTCGCCCAGCCTGCGCTCCTGCTCCTCGAGCTCGACCTCTCGCTCGCGCAGGACGACGTGCAGCTCCTCGACCGCCTTCGCGGTGGGCGCCCCGCGAGAGAGCAGGCCCTTCTTGCCGGAGCCGGCGTTGGGGTCCTCCGAGACGCGGCGGACAGCCTCCTCGCGCGCCTGCCGGGCGGCGTCGGCGCGGTCCTCGATCTCGGCCATCCGACGCTGCAGCACCTGGCGCTCGCGCATGACCGCCTCCTCAGCGTCGCGCAGCGCTTCGCGCTGGGCCTCCAGCTCGGCCTCGACGCGGTCGGCGCGGTTCGTGATGCGGGCGATCTCGGCCTCGCGCTCGCTGACCGTGACCTCGCGCAGCTCCAGCGAGTCGTGGCGATCGTCCAGTCCCCGCTCGCGCTCGTCCAGCGTGTCCTGGCGGCGGTCGAGCCGCTGTTCGCGGCGCTCGACATCGCCCTCGGCGAGGGTGATTCGGGCCTCGCGCTCGCGCAGGTCCGCGGCCAGGCGCTCGACCTCGGCCTGTGCCTGCTTCTGGGCGTTGGCGACTGCGCGCTCGGCGGCCTTGTTCATCCGCTCGGCCTCGCGCGTCATCATGTCGGCCTGGGTGCGGGCGATCCGGACAGCCTGCTCGGCCTCTTCCACGGCCTGCTGGCGCACGTCCACGTCTGCCAGCTGGGCTTCGACGGCGGCCAGCTTGCGCTCCTTGTCCGACAAGCCCTTGACGCGCTCCTGTGCCTCCGCGACGGCCTTCTCGACCTCGTCGCGCTGCTGCTCGAGCTGCTGGTACTGCTCGCGGGCGGCCTCGACCAGCGACTCGGCCTCGGCGATGCGACCGTCGGCGCTCGCCAGCGCCTCCTGCTTCTCGGCCAGCGCCTGCTCGCCCTGCTCGACCTCCAGCGCCCGGGCCTCGATCGAGGACAGCCGCTGCTCGAGGTCGGCCAGCTGCCGGGATCGCTCCTCGACTGCCTTCACGGCCTCCTGAGCTTCGGCGGAGCGGCGATCGCTCTCGGCCTTGATCTCGGTCAGGCGTGACTCTGCCGCCTGGATCTGGGCCTCGCGGCCCTCCAGCGCCTGGGTGGCCTCGGCCAGCGTGGTGTGGGCCGCGGCCAGCTCATCGGCCTGGCGTAGCAGGTCGCTCTCGCGCTGCTTGCCTGCGGCGTTCTCCTCCTCAGCCTTGACAAGAGCGGCGGCGGCCTGCTGCTCGCGCTCAAGCACCGCTTTCTCGCGCTCGGCGAGGCTGGTCTCGGTCTGCCGCACCTGGGCCTCGCGCTCGTCCAGGTCGGCGCGGGCGCCGTCCAGGTGCAGCTCCTTCTGCTGGAGTACCTGCTCGACCTTGACTGCTCGATGCTCGCGGTCCTCCAGCTCTGCCTGGCGGGCGTCCACCGACCGCACGGCGCTGCTGTCCTCGACGGCGGTGGCGGCGGCCAGCTGCTGCTCGAGCGTAGCGATCGTCTGCTCGAGTTCTGCCAGCTGCCGCTGCTTGGCGCCGCTTGGTTGGGCCGGGACGGCTTCGGCGACAGCCTGCTCGCGCGCCTCAAGCTCGGCGGTCATCTGCTCCAGGGCGGCCTCGCGGGCGGCGAGGGCGCGCTCGCGCTCCTCGAGATCGGGGTTGGCGTGGGGGGCGCCGTCGGCGATGCCCTCGCTGACCGTGATCGAGGCCTCGCGCTTGGCCAGCTCCTTCTCACGACGGGCCAGCCGCGCCTCGCGCTCGGCGAACACGACCTTTGCCTGCTCCTGCAGGGCGGCTTGCTCGCGGCGGATCCGGTCCTCGGCGTCCTGGAGCGACTTGACGCGCTGCTCCATCGCGCGACGCAGCCCGCCTGCGCCGGCCTCGGCTTCGTCGCGCTCGGACTCGATCTCGGTGCCGTCGGTATCCGCGTCGCTCATGAATGCCTACCCTCTTACCCGTCGAAGAACAGTGGTGGACTGGTGACCCGCTAGAGGTGGTATCGGACGCCGGACGGCCCGCCTTGAGGGGTTGAGCAGGAGGAGGGCGAGGGTACCCGGAATAGTGATCGCCAGCGGGCGCATCAGGGCCGATACTGAGAGGGCACACAGCGAGCGCAGCCTTCGCCTTCGTGGGCAGGTGCAGGCGCCTCGCCGATATCCGGCCGTTGGCCGGCTTATTCCGACCGGCGGGCGCGTGGCTCCAGCGCCCGCCGGATTCGTTCCGGGGTGGGAGTTGTGGCAGAACGCGAAAACGCCCTCCGAGGGAGGGCGCATTTCGAACCGCAGAGGGATTCTGCATCGGCTTTGCCCCTGCGCCGATGGAGCGGTGTGCAGGGATCAACGTGGGCTGTGAAGAAAACTCTTGGCAGCCCCCGGCCGCATCCGGCTATCAAGGTTTCACGTTCGATGCCGATATGGCCGATGCTGAGAATTAGACGGATTTACCAGATCTTCGAAGACATGATGCTCCCTCGCTCGAGTGAGTGGGGTGTCCCCCGATTGGGGGAGAACATACACACTTGGCATAGGGATGTCAAGTATTGACCGCAGGAGCATGTGTGCCCGCTGATAACTTGACGCGTATCCGCATTTTCGCAGGCGGTCTGACCGCGCTCGCGTTGGCGGGTATCGCGCTGGGACTGGCCGCACACGGCCTCGGGCGCTGGCAAGTCTTGGTCGTGCTGGGCGCCGTTGCCTGGATCGCGGAGGGGCGCGCGATGCCGGTCACGCAGAAGCTCGAGCTGTCGGTGTCGTTCATCCCGATCGTGTTGGCCGCGGTGCTGTTTGGGCCGGCGGCCGGCGGCCTGGTGGGCCTGGCCGGCATGCTGGGCGACCGGCGCGGGCCGTGGGAGCGGTTTGCGATCTGGGCGTCGTCACGGTCGCTGGCCGGCGTGGTGGCCGGCTGGGCGGCGCTGTGGGTGGGGGATACGGTCGGGCGGAGCACGCTGCTCGAGGTGCTGGCGGTGACGCTGGCGGCGGCGATCGGGTACGTCTCGATCGACCTGCTGTCCACGATGGTCGTGGGCCACCTGCGGGGGATCATGACGCCGCGCCAGGTGTGGGGGCAGCTGCGGGCCGCGGAGTCGCTGACGATGGCGTTGTACACGCCGCTGACCGCGCTGTACGCCTACGCCTACCAGGGTAGCGGTGCGGTGGTGCTGGCGTTCGTCGCGATCCCGCTGCTGGCGGCGCACCTCAGCTACAGCCTCTACGCGCGCCAGGGCCAGCTGATCGACCAGCTGACGGCGAGCAACTCCAGCTTCGAGGACGCCAACCGGCGCCTGCGGCGCGTGAACCTGAGCTTCGCGGCGGCGATGGTGCGGGCGCTGGACGCGCGAGACGCGTATACGGCCGGCCACTCCGCCACCGTGGCCGTCTACTCGCGCGACATCGCGCGCGAGATGGGGATGGACGACCGCGAGGTGGATCTGGTGCACCTGACGGGGCTGGTGCACGACATCGGCAAGATCGGGGTGCGGGCCGAGGTGCTGGAGAAGACGTCGGCGCTGAACGACACGGAGTGGGCCGAGATGCGGCGGCATTCCGAGATCGGCGCCAACATCCTGATCGAGGTGGAGGACTACCAGGAGGTGGCGCGGATCGTGCGCTCGCACCACGAGCGGGTCGACGGCGCCGGCTACCCGGACGGTCTGGCGCGGGATGAGATCCCGTTCCTGGCGCGGATCATCGCGGTCGCCGACGCCTACAACGCGATGACGACGATCCGGCCCTACCGCAACGCGATGACGCCGGAGGTGGCGATCCAGCAGTTGATCAACGGGCGCGGCAGCCAGTTCCAGGCGGACATGGTGGATGCCTTCGTGCGCGTGCTGGAGCGGGAGCCCGAGGCCTATCGGCTGGGCGTCAAGCCAGACTTCTCACTGGAGTCGATGCAGCATCCCGAGCTGACTCCGCCGGCGCCGCGTCTGCGACACGCAGCCGCTTGACGGCCGCGTTCTAATACTCCAGCCGCCCGCGGTCACGGAAGGTCACGGTGGGCAGGTGTGACGACCTGCTGGCGTCGGGGTGTGAGATAGTGTCACAAATCGGTCGCCGTTCGCCAGGATGTCACGGCGGCAAAGACGGATGTCAACGGTGGGGAAACCGCTCAAGCGCCTACCGTTGCATCCCGATACTCAAGACGCATGGATGAGCCGACCCTGATCCAGGTGATCGCGCAGGTTGCGCGCGAGTTGGCCGCGCCGGAGGCCGGCGAGGAGGCGCTCGAGGCCGCACTCGTGCACGTGCGCGAGCAGACCGGTGCAGAGGTCTCGTTCGACGACGAGCAGCGTGTGGTGGTGCGCTGGCCGGCCGGTGGCGGAAACCCTGCCCAGGTCGCATTCGAGCAGGCTCTGGGTGACGTGCTGGCCCTTGCCCGTGAGGCGATCGGGCGTGACGGCGACGTGACGCTCGGCCCGCAGAGCTTCCTGGCCGAGCTCGAGCGCTGCGCGTCGGCCGCCCGCTGGCGCGACCGCCAGCTCAGCCTCTGCGTGTTCGACGTCGAGGGCCTGACCCTCGGCCCGGGCATCGACGAGTCGCGTCTGGTGGAGCTGGTGGGTGCCACCGCCCGGCGGTCGGTCCGCCAGGGCGACGTGGTCGGCCATCTCGGCGCCGGCCGGTTCGCGCTGTTGTTCCCGCGCGCCGGCACCTTCGAGGCCCGCGCCGCGTTCAAGCGCGTGCGCGACCGCCTGGGAGAGCTGAACATCGACGGAGACGGCGTCACCTGCGCCCAGGCCGGCTTCGCCGAGCTGGACGAGGACGGCACCCAGGATCTGCTGGCGGCGGCGTTGGAGCGCCTGCGAACCGCGCGCGTACGCCACGCCTACACCGGGCCGATCGGCCCCGGCAGCCCGCCGGCCACACCGCTCGCCGGCTAGCCCAGGCCCGCCGCCGGACCCTGGGGGCAGGGCTATCCGGTCAGCGTACTTCATCTTCTACTTGTCATAACCAGCATTATCGTGCGTAGAGCGAGAATCACGGTTTCAGGGGCGCAGGCCCGGGTGGCGGCCCCGGCGGCGACTGGTGCGACACCCGCGCCTTCCAGGGCAGCCGGCGCAGCATCAGGGCGATGCAGATGGCGCCCAGGATCGCGGTCGTGATCGTGACCGCGAACTGCATGCCGACGCTGAACGACAGCACCGCCGATCGCGACGCCTTGCCGCTGAACATGTAGAGCAGCAGCGCCTGCTGCGGCCCGGCGCCGCCCGGCGTCAGCGGCATCAGCGTGGCGATGCTGCCCGCCGACAGCGCCAGCGCCGCGTCCGGCAGCCCGGCCGGCACGTGGAATGCCTCTAGGAAGAAGTACATGCCGCCCACCCGGCAGGCCCATCCCAGCGCCTGCAGGCTAACCACGCCGCGCAGGTACCGCTCCGGCGTCCGCAGGATCGCGAGCCCGTCCTTGACACGTTCCCAAAACCGGTTCACGTGGCCCTCGATCCATGTCATCGCAAACGCCAGCGCGATCAGCAGACCGGCCAGCACGAACGCCAGCAGCCGCCCGTGCCCGGCGAAGAACGACCATTCGAACGCGCCCAGGTGACCCTTCAGCTGCGGGGTGCCCGGGATCAGCCCGCGGCTGAACGCCAGCAGCAGCAGCGCCGACCCCACGAACATGTCGAACAGCGTCTCGGCGATCAGGCTGCTGGCGATGGTCGGATACGGCGACTCGGGCACGCTGCGGTGCACCAGGAACAGCTTCATGACATCGCCGCCGCGCGCCGGCACGACCGCGTTCACGCCGGCACCCGCCAGGTACGCTCCGGTGACCGTGCGCCATCGCACGCGCCGCCCCGGCAGCGCCGCGATCAGGATGTTGCGCCAGGCCGTCGCCCGCAGTACCAGATTCGCCACCTGGAACCCGATCGCGATCAGGAGCGCGCCGAATCCAACCTCAGACAGCTGATCGGCGAAGGTGGTGGTCGCATTCCAGAAGTCGTGAACTGAGTCCACATATGAAGTGTGCCACCCTGTCCCGCCGGGTCAATCACCACTGACGGCAGGCGCCGGCACCGCCACCGGCACCCGCGCCGGAGCCGGCTCGACCGGCACGGGCACCCGCATCCGCCACGAAATCCGGCCCAGCATGAACGCCATGCAGGCGCCGCCCAGCGTCACGTTCACAACCGTGATCACCAGCTGCGTGCCGAGGCTGAACGACAGCACCGCGGCCGGAGCCGCCACGCCGGCCAGCAACACCACCAGCAACGCCTGCTGGGTGCCGACGCCTCCCGGCGTCAGCGGCACCAGCGTGGTCACGCTCCCCGCCAGCAGCGCCAGCGCCGCGTGGTTCATCTGCGCGTCGATGTGGAAGGCATGCAGGAAGCAGTACATCGCCAGCACCCGCAGCATCCAGGCCATCACCTGCGGCAGCGCCACGCGCGCCAGATAGGCACGCGGCGAGGTCAGGATCGAGAACCCGCGCCGGGCCTCCGCCAGCGCCGCCGCCGCCCGGTCGCGTACCAGGCAGGCCGCCACAACCAACGCGACCGGCACCGCCAGCGCCGCAGCGATCAGCGTCCATGATCCCCCCGGGAGCTGCGTTCTCAGCAGCTGGAACGGCAGCGCGCCGGTCGACACGGCCCACACGATCAGGCCGGCTCCGATCAGCGTATCCAGCAGCGTCTCCACCAGCAGGCTCGACGCAATCGTGGGACAGCAGGCCCCCGGCACCGCCCGCGTGGCCAGCACCACGCGCGCGACGTCACCGCCGCGCGCGGGAATCACATTGTTCACGCCCGTGCCTGCCAGGTAGGCTCCGGTTACGCCGCGCCACGGCGCCCGCCGGGACGGCACCGCCGCCGACAGCACCGACCACCAGGCCGTGGCCCGCAGCAGCAGGCCCGCCACGTGCAGCGCGACCGCGACCACCAGCAGCGTCACGCTGACGTGTGACAGCCGCGAGGCGAAGGTCTCGGCGGCCGCCGCGAGCGTGTTCACTCGTGCCCGGGCAGAAAGTCCCTGAGGTCGGGGTTGCGGTTCTCGAGCTCACGCAGCGCGCGCGTCTCGATCTGTCGCACACGCTCGCGCGTGACCCCGATCTCCGTACCCACCTGTTCGAGCGTTGCCGGCTCGCGGTCGCCGAGGCCGAACCGCGCCTCGAGCACGTGCCGGGTGCGCTCGTTGAGACCCTCCAGCGCTTCCTGCAGCTCCTTGGTGCGCTCGCTGCCGGCCACCTGGTCGTCCGGCCGCAGCGAGTTCAGATCCTCGACCATGTCGGCGAACAGCGACTCGCCGTCGCCCACCGGCGTCTCCAGCGAGACCGGATCCTCGATCATCCGCTGCAGCTCCATCACCCGCTCCGGCGTCAGCTCCAGTTCGGCGGCCAGCTCGCTGGGCAGCGGCTCGCGTCCCAGCGACTGCGTCAGCTTGCGGCGGGCGCGATGCAGCTTCTTGATCACGTCCAGGATGTGCAGCGGCAACCGGATCGTGCGGCCCTGATCGGCGATCGCCCGCGACATCGACTGACGGATCCACCAGGTGGCGTAGGTGGAGAGCTTGTACCCGCGCTTGTAGTCGAACTTCTCGACCGCGCGCATCAGCCCCAGATTGCCCTCCTGGATCAGGTCCAGCAGCGGCACTCCCGACGACGAGTAGGCCCGTGCCATGCTGATCACGAGCCGCAGGTTGCACTCGACCAACCGCGCCTTCGCGGCCTCGTCGCCCATGTCCTTGCGGCGGGCCAGGTCCAGCTCCTCCTCGTGCGTGAGCAGCGCGCCGTCTCCGATCTGCCGCACGTAGGTGTGCAACAGGTCGATGGCCGGGGCCGAGCTCTCGACCAGATCCAGCTCCTCCTCGACCACCGTCTCCGGCGAGTCGAGGCCCACATCCGGCTCCGGAAGGGGCTTGGCGTCGTCGTCGGCGGGCGCTTGTGTCACGAAATCAGGAATCCTCCATCGGGGGGACGCGAACATCGTCCCCGTGTCCTTTGCAATCGGCCAGATCGTGCGGACTCTTGAGCGCAATTCGGGTGCAGTTGCGATTGTTCGTGCTTGTGTTAGCGCCTGTGGGGGATGCGCGGGCGTCCCAGATCGTCGACAACTCACCCATGACAATCGAGATGCTGGGGCGTATGCGGGGGGAGGTCGACCCGGAGGACATGGGACGACTGGCTCGATGCTGCACGCACGCTCGGCTACCACAGACGCCGGCCGCGGCCGGTTACCGCTATTACGACCTGGGAGGCGCCGCGCCCAGCTTCTATCTGCGCCGGTTCCGGCTGGGCACACGCACCGCGGCCGTCAGCCTGATCGCGCCGGTCGAGCTCTCATCGGGGCTGGACGCCGAGCGTGGCGCCCCTGCCCTCGCGCAGGTGGTGCTGTCGGTTGGCGCTCGCCCGATCCCCTGGGACGAGGTCTGCGAGCCCGACCTGTTCCCCGGCGATTCCGCGCTGCTGGCACGGGCCGCGCTGCAGGCCGTGCTCGAGCTCGACCTGCTGACCGACGACGAGTGCCCGCTTTGCTGCTGAGCGCTAACTAATACGGCCGTCGGGGGCCACGGCCACGCCGCGCCCCTCCAGCCGCTTGCGGATCAGGAACTGGAACGTCGACCAGGCCCCGCGGCGTGCGTCGAACATCCGGTAGACCTGCCACTCGGTCAGCATCGATGGGTCGTCGCGGCGCGCCTGCGCCCAGTCGGCGAACTTCGGCAGCCGGCCGCTGCGCACGGCCAGCGCGGCGCCCTGGTCGATCGCCCGCTCCAGCCGCTCCTCCCCCACCGGCACGTCGAATCCGGCCTCCTTGAGCGCGTTGTTGAGCGAGCCGAACGTGTGCCAGTAGAGTGACTTGGACGGCATCGACCCCTTGCGGGCCTCGATGTCCTTGGCCGTCGGCGCCCGGCCCAGCTCATCGCCCAGGTCGCGCAGCAGCCGCAGCAACTCCTCGCGGGTGGCGAACCGGCGCGGCACCAGGCCGGCCAGCCGCTTGGCGCGGTTCCACGACTTGAAGTGCTCGATCACGGTCTGCGGGTGCACCGTCGTTTCGGGATCGGCCTCGAACTCCCGCATCGTGGGCGAGCGGCCCAGACGCTTGGCGCAGGCGTTCAGCTCTTCGAGGATGTGCTCGTCTGAGTAACGCTTGCGCATTCCGGCCTGGAAGGCCTCGAGCTGGCTGCGATCGATCCCCTCGATCGCGCTGTACACGGTCTTTCGACGCATAGACCCTATTCTCCGGGAGTTTCTCGCCTTCAACAACCGGCTGGCAAGACGCCGGTTGCTTGCTGCGGCGGCAACGACAATAGCAAACCCTGACCGCTTCGGTACCGCGCCGAAGCATCTTGCGTTCTTGTCATCGTGATAGGAGGTGCGAGCGTGTCTGCCGATCCGGGGGCAGGCGCTAGTATGGTGCCCGCAGCCCATGACCACGCAACCGGCATCACGCACACCCCAAAACGAGGCGCTCGACCGCCTGCGTCGGCGGGCCTGGCAGGCCTACCTCGATGCCACGCGCGACAGCGAGGAGTACGAGGCGACCGAGCAGGAGGCGTGGCGGCACCTCCAGGAGCGCCTGGCTAACATCGATGCTGAGCTGCTGCTGGCGCACAGCTCCGGTGCGTAGCGATGCTGTTTGAAGCCAAGGTCGGCCTCGCCCGGGCAACGGCGGTGACGTCCCGCACCACCGGCCGCGGTGGCGGCACCACGCTGCCGGGCCGGCTGCTGCTGCGCCTGCAGGCCGACGCGCTGCAGCGGCTCGCGGAACGCTTGCCCAAGGGCGCTGCCGTCGTCTCGGCCACCAACGGCAAGACCACCACCGCGAAGATGGCAGCCTCCATCCTCTCCCCTCCACTCCGCCTGTGCCGGAACGCCGCCGGCGCCAATCTGGCCTCCGGCGTGGCATCGGCCATGCTGCGCGGTGAGGACGCCGACCTGGGACTGTTCGAAGTGGACGAGGCGGCCCTGACGGCCGTGGCCGAGGCGCTGGCCCCGCGAGCGCTCGTGCTCGGCAACCTGTTCCGCGACCAACTCGACCGCTACGGCGAGCTGGAGCTGATCGCGGCCGGTTGGCGCGACCTGGTAACGAAGCTCGGAACCGCCACCACGCTGGTCTCCAACGCGGACGATCCGCTGGTGGCGTCGATCGGCCGCGACCGTGAGCGCCACACCTGGTTCGGGCTGGACGACCCCACCGCGGCGCTGCCCGAGATGCAGCACGCCTCCGACTCGAAGTGGTGCGTGCGCTGCGGCGCCCGCTACGCCTACACGGCCGTGTACCTGGGCCACCTCGGCGACTGGAGCTGCCCGGCCTGTGGTGACGCCCGTCCCCAGCCCTCGGTGACCGCCCGCGAGATCCAGATCGATGGGCTTGACGCCGTCGGCTTCCGGCTCTGCACGCCCGCCGGTGACGTGGCCGTGCGCCTACCGCTGCCCGGCGTATACAACGTCTACAACGCCCTGGCAGCCGCCGCTCTGGCGCTCGAGCTGGGTGCGGGGCTGGAGCAGGTGCGGGCGGGCCTGGAACGGTTCTCGGCGGCCTTCGGCCGCTTCGAGCGGATCGACCTCGGGGGCGGCGAGGCGGTGCTGCTGCTGGTCAAGAACCCGGCCGGCGGCAACGAGGTGATCCGCACGCTGGCAGCCGACGAGGCGCAGAAGCGGATGCTGATCGCACTCAACGACCGCATCGCCGACGGCCGCGACGTGTCCTGGATCTGGGACGTCGACTTCGAGCGGCTCGCGCCCCAGATCGGGTCGGTGATCTGCTGCGGCACGCGCGCGGCCGAGATGGCGATGCGGCTCAAGTACGCCGGGGTCGCGCTCGACCGGATCGAGGTGCGCACCGACATGGACGAGGCGCTCGACCGGCTGGTCGCGGCCGGCGGCAGCTCGTACCTGCTGGCCACCTACACGGCGATGCTCGACCTGCGCGCGCGGCTGGAGCAGCGCGGCCTGGTGCTGCCGTTCTGGCAGGAGGCGGCATGACCCGCATCACGGTCGGCCACCTCTATCCCGAGCACCTGAACATCTACGCCGATCGCGGCAACATCGCGGCGCTGGAGCGGCGCTGCGCCTGGCGCGGGATCGACTTTGTGGCGATCGCGATCGGCCCCGGCGATGCGCTGCCCGATGCCGACCTCTACTACGTGGGCGGCGGGCAGGATCGCGACCAGCTGCTGATCGCCGACGACATCGCCCGGCACGCCGAGCCCCTGCGCGCGGCGGTGGATGACGGCGCCGGCGTGCTGGCGGTCTGCGGCGGCTACCAGCTGCTCGGCCACTACTACCGCGGCCATCAGGGTGACGAGATGCGCGGCATCGGCCTGGTCGACCTGGTCACCGAGGCCGGCGAACGGCGCATGATCGGAAACATCATGCTCGACTGCCGCCTGGACGGGGCGGCCCCGCAGCGGTTGGTCGGATTCGAGAACCACGCCGGCCGCACCTATCTGGGCGAGGGCGTACAGCCGCTGGGCCGGGTCGTGCATGGGCACGGCAACAACGGCGAGGATGGCGAAGAGGGCGTGCAGCAGGGCTCGGTGATCGGCACCTACGTGCACGGCCCGCTGCTGCCCAAGAACCCGTGGCTGAGCGACTGGCTGATCGGCCGTGCGCTCGGGCGGCAGGGACAGGATCAGGTGCTGCCGCCGCTTGACGACGGCCTCGAGCTGGAGGCGCAGCGGGTGGCGGCGGCGATCGCCGCGCGCTGAGCGCCAAAAGGGGGAGCGGCCGCAGGTCGACCGCTCCCCCGCTCCGCGCATGCGCTCCGGCGGGAGGGTGTTGCCGAAGCGAGTCGCGGCGCGCTAACGCCCTCCGAGCAGGCGACTCATGCCCCGCAGCCGCAAACGCCGCGCGCGGCGATCCTGTGCGCGACCCTCGCGGGCGAGCCGCATCAGCAGGTCGCGCTCCGACTCGCGGGGTGGGTGTGCGTGGGGCCTGAGTATCGAGATCGGTCGCATCATGGGTCTGCCTCCAAGTATTGTCCAGTGAGTTAGTGGACATTACGGTAGGCGGACGAGCGAAACCCGTCAAACCGCTTAACCGGGGATCAACACCGGGCGCTCAACGCGCCCACAGCTGGCCCAGATGCACGAACGGGTCGCCGGGCGTCCAGCGCTCCAGAAAGCGGTGGATGGGCGGACGCAGGTCGAACGAGGCCAGGTCTGCGATTGGCACCAGCTGGTGGCCGCGCACCGCCGCATCCTCGGAGGTGATCTCGGAGAACTGGTCGTCGGCGACGGTGCCAGCGAAGATCAGGTGCACGACATGCTTTCGCGGCCACTGGCCGGCGGGGGCGATCGACTCGGCGATCGCGATCGGGCCCTCCAGCCGCACCGAGCGCAGCGAGCACTCCTCGTCCAGCTCGCGCAGCAGCGCCTCGTGCATCGACTCCCCCTCCTCCACCCCGCCCCCCGGCAGCAGCCAGTAGGAGCGTCCCAGCTTCGCGTGCCTGATCAGCAACAGGTCGTCGCCGCGGCGGATCAGCGCGGCCACCCTGATGCGCGGTTCGCTCACGCCGGCCCGACCGCCGAGGAGCCGAACCCGCGCTCGGCCCGCTCCGACCCGGGCAGCTCCTCCACCTCCACAAGCTCGATCGCCGGCAGGGCCAGGATCACCAGCTGTGCGATGCGGTCGCCGACCTCGATGGTGAAGTCCCGTTCCGGATCGGTGTTCAGCAGCACCACCCGCAGCTCCCCGCGGTAGCCGGCGTCGATCAGTCCGGGAGAGTTAACCACGGCGATGCCATGGTTCGCAGCGAGCCCCGAGCGGGGCTGCACGAAGCCGGCATGGCCGGCCGGGATCGCCACCGCAAGCCCGGTTGCGACCATGCTGCGCCGGCCCGGCCGCAGCACCAGCCGCTCGACGCTGGACAGGTCGAGTCCGGCGTCGCCGGCGTATGCCATCGACGGAATCCGCGCATCTGGATGCAGCCGCTTGATCGCGACGGCGGCGCTCACGGGACGTCTGCGCGGTAGGCCGCGAACCGGCTGACCAAGCGCTGCGGAAGCCGCGCCGAGACCAGCACGCCCTCGGCCGAGTCCTCGCGAGCGGTGATCGGCGCGCCCGACTCGTACAGCGCCGACAGCTCAGCGCCACTGGAGTGCGGCAGCAGCAGCTGGACGTCGACGAAGCGGCCGGCGAAGAACTCGGCCACCCGCTGCTTCAGGACGTCGAGCCCCTCACCGGTTCGCGCCGACACGAGCACGGCGTCGGGATTGCGGTTGGCCAGCCGCCGTCGCGTCACCTCGTCCACCAGGTCGACCTTGTTCAGCACCAGCAGCTGCGGAATCTCCTCGGCCTCGATCTCGTCCAGCACATCACGCACGTTCTGGAGCTGACCGGCCAGCTCCTCCTCGCTCGCCGACGCGTCGGCGACGAGCAGCACCAGGTCCCCGGCCAGCGTCTCCTCGAGCGTGGCCGCGAAGGCCTCCACCAGCTGATGCGGCAGCTTACGGATGAACCCGACGGTGTCGGTCACGAGGTATGACCGACCGCCCTCGCTGAACCCGCGGGTGGTCGGGTCGAGTGTCTCGAACAGGCGGTTGTTGACGCTGACGTGGCTGCCGGTGAGGGCGTTCAGAAGCGTCGACTTGCCAACGTTCGTATACCCGGCCAGGGAGACGCTGGGCGTCTCGTTGCGCGCCCGCTCGCGGCGCATCACGTCGCGCCGCGCGGCCACGTCGCGCAGCCGGCCGCGTACCAGCGTGATCCGGCGCCGCGCCATCCGCCGGTCGGATTCCAGCTGCGACTCGCCGGGGCCGCGGGTGCCGATGCCGCCGCCGAGCCGCTCGAGGTGCTTCCACATGCCGCGCATGCGCTGCAGGTTGTACTCCAGCTGCGCCAGCTCGACCTGCAGCTTGCCCTCGGCGGTGTGGGCGTGCTGGGCGAAGATGTCCAGGATCACGGCGGTGCGGTCGACCACGCGTGACTGCAGTTCGTCCTCCAGCCGGCGCTGCTGGCGGGGTGTCAGCTCGTCATCACAAACGATCACCTCGACCGACAGCCGCTCCGCCAGCTCCTTCAGCTCCCGCAGCTTGCCCGGGCCCAGGTAGGTGCTGGGGTGCGGCCTGTCGCGATGCTGGACGATGGTCGCGACCGTGTCCACGCCGGCGGTGCGCAGCAGCTCCTCCATCTCTAGCAGCATCGGTGCCGGGTCCTCGCCCTGGGGCAAGGTCAGCATGATCAGGCCGCGCTCGGGCGCGGGGCCCGGCGCGGCGCCGTTTCGGGACATCTCAGCCATCGAATCAGTATAGGGAGGCGCGCCCGGCCGGGATCAGGCGGTGACGCGCAGGTGCCGCTCGATCCGCTGCATCGCCTCGCGCAGGCGCTCGTCGGACAGGGTCAGCGAGATCCGCACGTAGCCCTCGCCGTTTGGCCCGTACGACGACCCCGGCGACATCACGACGCCGGCCTGCTCCAGCACCAGCTCCGTGAACGAGACCGAGGTGTGGCCCTCCGGCACCGGCACCCAGATGTACATGGTTCCGCGCGGTGGATCGACGTCGATGCCGACGGCGCGCAGAGCGGCCACCGCCAGGTCGCGGCGGCGCCGATACACCTCGCACATCTCGCGGGCGACCCCGCTGCCTTCGGCCAGCGCCCGCACCGAGGCCATCTGGATCGCCTCGAACATGCCCGAGTCGATGTTCGTCTTCAGCTTCCACAGCGCCTCGATCATGGCGGCGTTGCCGACCGCGGCGCCGGTCCGCCAGCCGGTCATGTTGTAGGCCTTCGACAGCGAGAACATCTCGATGCCCGCCTCCTTGGCGCCGGGCGCCTGCAGGAAGCTGGGTGCCACGTAACCGTCGAAGGTGATCTCCGAGTAGGCGTTGTCGTGCACGATCGGGATCTGGTGCTCGAGGCCGAAGCGGGCCAGCCGTTCGAAGAAGTCGTCGTCGATCACGGCCCCGGTGGGGTTGTTCGGGTAGTTGCAGAAGAGCAGGTTGGCGCGGTCGCGCTGCGGCGCCGTGATCGCGTTCAGGTTCGGCTGGAACCCGTGCTCGGCCGTCAGCGGCATCAGCACCGGCTCGGCTCCGCACAGCAGCGAGCCCGACGTGTACACCGGGTAGCCTGGGTCCGCCGCGAGGCAGACGTCGCCGGGGTCGAGCATCGCCCAGCAGATGTGCGCAACCCCCTCCTTGCCGCCCAGCAGCGGCAGCACCTCGGTGTCGGCGTCGACCTCGACGCCGAACCGGCGCCGGTAGAAGTCGGCCACCGCCTGGCGGAATGCGGGCCGGCCGCGGTTGGATGGGTACTGGTGGGTGTCGGGCCGCGCCAGCTGTCGCTGGCCCTCCTCCACCACCGCCGCCGGCGTCGGCAGGTCGGGGTCGCCGATGCCGAGCGAGATCACGTCCACGCCGGCGGCACGCTTCTCCCCGATCTTCCGCTCCAGCTCGGCGAACAGGTAGGGCGGCAGCTGGGTGACGCGGTCGGCGATGCGCAATTAAATGCGCTCCAGCTCGCGCACGAAGGCCTGGTCGAAGTCACCGCGCAGGATCCGCTCGACCGGCCCGGTGAGCCGCACGTCCAGGTCGGGCGACACCTCGATCGTGAGGTCGCCGCCGTCCAGGTGCACGGTCACCGGCGAGTCGGCCAGGCCGTTCACGACCGCGGCCACGGCGGTTGCGCTGGAGCCGCTGCCCGAGGAGAGCGTCTCCCCGGCGCCGCGCTCCCAGATCCGCATGCGCAGGTCGTGCCGCGACATCGGCCGGTAGAACTCGACGTTGGTGCGGTTGGGAAACCACGGGTGGTGCTCGATCGGTGCGCCCACCACAGTCAGGTCAAGCGGGTCGGGGTCATCCACCTCGATCACGCAGTGCGGGTTGCCGACCGAGACGAAGGTGTAGCTCTCGGCTGGGGCCGCGCCCGGGCCGGGAACGTGGTCGGGCGACTCCAGGGCGGCGCGGCCGGCGTCGATCGTGATCACGCCGTCGTGGCGCTCGCCGCGGATGATGCCCTTGATCGTGAGCATCTCGACCGCGTCCACGCCGTCGCGCTCCATCAGATAGCCGGCTGCGATGCGGGTGCCGTTGCCGGAGAACTCCGCCTCGCCGCCGTCCGGGTTGAAGATGCGCACATGCCAGCGCCCGCCGTCGCCGTCGCCGATCAGCAGCATGCCGTCGCCGCCCGCGCCCAGGTCGGGATGGCAGATGCGGCGCAGGCGCGCTGCTCCGGCCTCCATCGGCAGGTCGTCCTGCTCCACCACCAGGTAGGCGTTGCCGATGCCGTGCCACTTCTCGAAGCGCATCGCGGCAGGATATCCGCCGAAGGAAGATCGGGAGGCGACGGGCCGAGGCGGCCCGGCCGCCCCCCGATTGACCCCGACACCGCTTGGACGGCGCCGGTCGGGCGAAGTTAGAGGTCGAGCGCCGCGGCGGCCACGACCAGGGCGCCCATCAGCACCGCCACCAGCACCAGGCCGAGGATCACCGGCTTGGTGGTCGGGTAACCGGCCACCAGCAGCAGGCCCACTCCGAGGCTGGCCGGGATCAGCTGTATCCGTCGCAGCGGGTAGGGTCGCAGGTTCCACCAGTGGCGGGCCACGCGATCGGCCGCGAGCAGCGCGGAGGCAAGGCAGACCAGCAGCACCACCGCCATCAGCAGCGTCCCGCCCACCCAGCGCAGGAACTCCTCCAGCTGACTGCTTGCTACCCCGAACAGGATCGCGACCACCAGCAGCGGCGGCGTGACCACGGCGATCACCAGCAGCGCGTCGCGGGCCTCGCGCACCGCGTCGTGCTCGCGCCGGCTCATGCCGTCGCCTTGGCCAGCAGTTGGTCTGGCCCGGCCACCGGCCTCACACCCGGCAGGCGCCGCATCCAGACCCGCTGGCGCCGGGCGTACTGGCGGGTGCGAACGACGAGACGCCGCACCGCCTCGTCGCGGTCGATCTCGCCGTCCAGCAGCGCACGCACGTCGGACAGGCCGTGGATGCGGGCGGCCGTGGCCGACAGCGGCCCGGCCGCGATGGCGTCGGCCACCTCGCGCTCGACGCCGAGCGCGAACATCGCCCGGGTGCGGGCCTCGATCCGCTCCCGCACGGCGTCGGCCGGCACCTGCAGCCCCAGGATCACCGTTCCCTCCGGAGGCTTCAGCCACAGCGTCCCGGTCGCGGGGGCGAGCGTGGCACCGGCGTCGGCCAGCTCCAGGGCGCGCACCACACGACGGCGGTCGTTCTCGTGCACGGCCGCGGCGGCGGCTGGATCGAGCTCGGCCAGCAACGCGTGCGCCGCGACGGCGCCACGTTCGTCGTAGATCCGCTGGTAGCGCTCGCGCACGCCGTCGGCCGGCGCCGGCGGCAGCTCCAGGGGTAAGAGCGCCGCGCGCAGGTAGAGGCCGCTGCCACCGCACAGGATCACGTCGCGGCCGCGTCCGTGCACGTCATCGATCGCCGCCCGCGCCAGCTCGGCGTACTCGGCCACCGACCCCTCGTGCGACAGCGGCCAGACGCCCACCAGGTGATGCGGTGCCTGCGCCAGGTGCTCGGGCGTGGGCTGGTTGGTCAGCACCGGCAGCCCGGCGTACAGCTGCATCGCGTCGCAGTTCACGATCTCGGCGTCGAGCTGACCGGCCAGGGTCAGTGCCGCCGCGCTCTTACCGGACGCGGTGGGCCCGTAGACCGCGATCACGCGCGCCATCGGTCAGGCCGCGGCGGTGACGGCGGGACGGCCGCCCAGCGTCTGGGAGGTCGATCGCAGGATCTCGACCAGCGCCAGCTCGCCTTCGGCGACATCGCCCCGAAACAGCGTGGTCTTGTTGCCGCGGGTGCGTCCGCGCAGCATGGACGAATCGGTACGGCTGGGCCCCTCCACCAGCACCTCCTGGACGGTGCCGACCAGCGTGGCATTGTGCGCCGCCGCGTGCCGCTGCACGAGGTCGACTAGCCGCGTGATGCGCTCGCGCTTGACGTCCTCCGGCACCTGCTCGGCCATCACGGCCGCCTCGGTGCCGCGCCGCGGCGAATAGACGAACGTGAAGGCGTGGTCGTAGCCGACGGCATCCACCACCTCCATCGTCTGCTCGAAGTCGGCCTCCGTCTCACCCGGGAAGCCGACGATGACGTCGGTGGTGAGGGCGATGCCGGGGATCGCCGCGCGGATCCGCTCGACCAGGCCCAGATAGCGCTCGGCGCTGTAGGTGCGGCGCATCGCCTTCAGCACGCGGGTGGAGCCGGACTGCAGCGGCAGGTGCAGGTGCTCGCAGACGGACTGGCACTCGGCCATCGCTGCGATCACGTCGTCGCGCATGTCCTTCGGGTGCGGGCTGGTGAAACGGATGCGCGCGATCCCGTCCACGTCGTCGAGATGGCGGAGCAGACCGCCGAACCCGACTCGCTCCCCGGCGGGCAGGTCGCGCCCCCAGGAGTTGACGTTCTGGCCAAGCAGCGTCAGCTCGCGGACGCCGTCGGCGGCCAGCCGGCGCGCCTCACCGACCAGGTCGGTCAGCGACCGGCTCTGCTCGCGGCCGCGCACGCTGGGAACGATGCAGTAGCTGCACTTCGAGTTGCAGCCCTGTGAGATCTGCAGCCACGCCTGGTGGCGGCGCTCGCGCTTGCCGGGCAGGTGGCCGGCGAAGTGGTCGAAGGTCGAGAAGTGGCCTTCGGGCAGCTCGCCGCCGGCTGTGATGTAGTCGCCCAGCTTGTGGATGGCGCCCGGGCCGAACGCGAGATCGACGAACGGGTAGCGGTCGAACAGCTCCTGCTTCATCGACTCCGACCAGCAGCCGCCGACCACGATCCGCTTCTCCGGGTCGCGCTGCTTGGCCGCGCGCGCCTCCATCAGGTGCGCCACGAACCGCTCGTCGGCCTTCTCACGGATCGTGCAGGTGTTGAACACCAGCACGTCGGCCTCGCCCAGATCCCGGGCTTCTCCCATTCCCAGCGACTCCAGCAGGCCCTTGATCCGCTCGGAATCGTGCACGTTCATCTGGCAGCCGAAGGTCTGGACGTGGTAGCGCTTCACGCCCCTGAGTGTATCCGCGGCGCGCCCTTGATCAATGATCTAGGCCGGGACGGCGGCCAGGCCCGGCGGCACGGCCCGGGGTCGCTCACCGGCGGGCACGCCGGACAGGTCGAACTCGCCGGCACCCGGCCTGTGTGCGCCGTCGAACGCGGCCAGAAAGGCATCGGCCGGTTCCAGGAAGTCGATCAGGTCGGTGCGGTAGTGCATCGGCACCACCCATCGCGGGTCGAGCGCGCGCGTGATCTCGGCCGCGCCCTCGGCGCCGATCGTGGGGCCACCGCCGACCGGCACGAACAGCAGGTCGACCGTGCCGATGGCTTCCCGCTGCTCGGGCCGCAATGCGGCCTGGCCGAAGTCGCCCATGTGACAGACGCGGATGCCGTCCAGTGCGAACACGAAGATCGAGTTGGGGCCACGGCGCGTGCCGGCCTGGTCGTCGTGCTCCGAAGCGATCGCGACCGCCGGCATCATGAACAGCCTGCCGCCCAACCGCCGCGCCGGAGCGGGCATGGCCACCACGTTCCAGAACTCGGCGCTGGTGCTCTCGATCGGCATCTTCTTCACGCTGATGGTGCTGGGCCTGGCCGGCTCGCTGCCGGGCACGCTCGACCAGGGCCTGCGGGCCCAGGGCGTCGCACCGGACGCGGCCCAGCGCATCTCGCAGCTGCCGCCGGTCGGCCTCCTGTTCTCCTCGTTCCTCGGCTACAACCCGATGCACCAGCTGCTGGGCAGCTCGATCAACCACCTCAGCCCACACCAGGCCGCCTACTTGACCAGCCGCCAGTACTTTCTCCAGCTGATCGCCAAGCCGTTCGAGCAGGGCCTCACTGAGGCCTTCGACTTCGCCATCCTCGCCTGCCTCACAGCCGCCGCAGCCTCCTGGTTCCGGGGCGGCAAGTACGTGCACAGCGGTGAGCACGTGCGTCCCGTGATCGAGTCGGGCGACGGCGAGTTGGCCATGGCCTCCGACGGGGACTGACGCGCGGTGGCCGTCAGCATCGAGCTGGTGCAGGGAGACATCACCCGCCAGACCGCCGATGCGATCGTGAACGCCGCGAACGGGTCGCTGCTAGGAGGCGGCGGTGTGGACGGCGCCATCCACCG
>DATIOK010000017.1:0-34878 GCA_035473255.1 Gaiellales bacterium | reverse complement strand
GCGACAGAAATCGGTCAGGCGGCCCACGTGTTCGATCAGGTGACCGGGACTAAGCTTCGGTATAGCCAGCCCACCGGCGGAACCCCTCCCCCCGGCCGTCTGGTGGGTTGGTGGGCTGCCCGCCATGCGTGCGATCTCGGGGGTTTCCGGGGTTCGCGATTCTGCTCGGCTCGCCACCGTGCCCACCTCGTCGCCTGCTGATCGGCATTGAGCGGCCGCCGACGGCGAGCCTCACGCTCGTCCGGCCGAGCGGTATTACGGGAGTGCCAACCCGGGCGTAGGGCCGGCTCCAGAGACGACGCTGTCGGCGTTACACGGGGTTGTTGAGCGCACGACTTGCGTCTGACGACCGCCCCTCCCGGTACCCGCGAATGCGTATCGAGCAATACGTTGCGGGCGTATCCCGGGATGTCGTCGGGCCGCTGCGGTCGGCCTAGGTTGTGCCCATGACTTCGTGCCTCACATCCACCCAGAAGGAGAGCACTCCCATGCCCACCACCTCTCGACTCATCCGCACAGTCCTCGTCGCCGCCGGCCTGCTGGCGATCTCGGCATCGGCCGCACAGGCCATGCCCACCCGGCAGTCCACCGACGCCGGGAAGAATCCCGGATTCGCCGCGACGGGCCATCCGGGCGGGCCATCACTCAATCGTTCCGGCTTCGGCGACGACGGTGGCCCGGTCGTTCTCCACAGCTCGGGCTTCGTGCTCGGCCACCAATTGACCCTCGTGCCCGCCCAGCCGATGGCGGCTGCCGCGGATTCTCCGACCAACCAGACCGCACCGCCGGTCGTCGCCCAGCCCGTCTCCGTGAAGTCCGTGGACAACGGCTTCGACTGGACTGACGCCGCAGTCGGCGCCTTGATGGCGTCCGTGGTGCTGATCCTGGCGGCCATCGCCGCGACCATCGTCCGACCTCGGCAGACGGTGCATCTGTAGCCGCCGGCCCGGCGCCCGGTGGGGTTCGCGTGACCCCGCCGGGCGCTTGTACGTGCGGACAGCAGCACCACCCCCGCCGTCACGGCTCTGCTGGCGCATGACGCGCTCGAGCCCCCTCTGGTCTGGCGCCGGACGGGGAGGCCCAGCGTCACCCTTCGGGTCTACCGCACCTGCCAACCCGGCGGCCGTGGCGACCCCGGCCCTCTACGCGTGCTTGCATGTTCGGTGGATGTCCGTGCAGTGCGCGCGGCATAGTCGGCCTGTTAGCGGCTGATTTGTGGGAGCCAAGCACATCTCCCTGGAGCCACTGCCCGGCCTGTGGACCGACCGCAGCGATTGAGATAAAGCGGACGATACCCCGAGTTCGATCCGGCGCCGAGACGCCCTCCGAGTTATGCCCGGCGGGCCCAGGGCGTTGGGCCCGCCTGGACGCCCTAGTCGTGCCCAACGCGGCAGACGGCTTCCTAAACCTCCACAACTGGCGACGCCGTGTCTGGAAAACGTGCCTACCCGAGAATCCAGCCCCTACGACGGCCGCCACAGCAACGCCTCGCTGCTGATCCACGAGGGCAGGAGTCTCCCCTACGTCACCGCGGCGCTCGGACATTCGCAGCGCCCGCAGTGCCTCCAGCACTACGCCCACGTCTACGCGGAAGCACAAATCGGCTCCGCCGAAATGATGGTCGACGCGATCACGAAGGCCCGCCAAGGTGTACGCGTTTTGTACGCGCCAAGCAGTGTCCGCCGACGTCGGCTCATTACCTGGATCATCGGCAGAGCCTCACCAAAGTGCGAAACCCCCGCGTTTGCGGGGTTTTTCGGAGATGGGCGGTACTGGGCTCGAACCAGTGACCCCCAGCTTGTCGAGCTGGTGCTCTCCCAACTGAGCTAACCGCCCTGGTGCCGCCATCGTAGACGGTTTCGAGGTTCATGGGTTCTCCCAACTCGAGTTGACCTTGCTCTCCGAGACAATACGGGTTGACAGGTCGGACGCAACCTCCGAGCCCGAACTCTCAGGTGACGGTGGCCCGCTGCCGATGATCCAGGTCATGGAGAGCGTCGCGGAGCAACTCAAAGGCCTCAACGCACGGCGGATCCTGATCAAGGCTGCCGAACAGGGGCAGATCACCGACCTCCAATGCGCAATGGAGGAATGCCTTTGCCCCGCTGGTCGCGGCTACTTCGAACCGGCGACCCGTGACCTACCCGACTGGATGCCGACGAACGACCACCATCCGACATTGAAGTGCGACGGCGGGCAGGAGATCGTGGACAACTCGCGGCTGGCACACCGGCTGTGCAACCGTGTGGACTATTCGAAGCGCATCGGCCGGTCGTTCGCCAAGGATCTCGCTCGCGTCGAGGCCACACGACAGAAGTTGTTCGGCGAAAACAGCGCGGGCCAGTCCTCCAAAGCGGCTTGAGGCTCTTCGCGGCGTTCGCGGCAGATCACGGATCCTTACTCAGAAGCCGCACGCGGGGCTTCGAGAGGTAGCGAATCGTCGTCGTTCGTCCCTCGGTCGCGATGCTTCTGTGTCAAGAACACGTGTCACCAGGGTGGCCTGACCCGGAAGGCGGACGGTGGTCGCCTCTTCTGCTCGTTGTCGGAGAGGCGTGCCTTGACGTGCACCCTCGCCAGCGGCCGGATCATGCCCGCAAGCCCCCGGCTCATCCCGGCGTCGCGAAGGTCGACCGCCGTGGTGGCCTCGACCTCGAGCTCGTCGCCAATCTGCCGGACCTTCGCGTCGAACGCGATCGGTATGGCCGTGCCCGCGGCTTCGAGGCTGCCCTCGACGCGAAGCGTGCCATCACCGGTGTCACGGATGCCCGTCGACGTGAAGCGCACCAGCGGGTGCTCGGCGACATGGAAGAAGTCGGGCGACCGCAGGTGCCGGTCCCGCGTCGCATTCCCGGTGTCCAGGCTGTGGGCATCGATGGTCAGCTCAATCGACGCCCCGTCCGGCCCGACCTCATACCAGCCGTCGAACCGATCGAAGCGACCGCGAACCGTGATCAGGCCCCAGAACGATTTCACCGCGAAGTCGACAACGGTCTGCTCCGGATCGACCCTCCAAAGCGTCGACGCGGCTGTGGTCGGCTTGGTATCCATGGTGATCATCGAAACTCCCTTCGTTGGATATGCGGTGAAGCCTGACCGCGTGCACTGCCAGGCGGCTGCCACGCCGCGGACGCTCGCTGCCACAGGCCGACGCGACTCGCTCCGCGTCGCGGACGCGGGTCTACCGGCAGGCCCCGACGGTTAGGGGAGCCGGCCGGACGGAGACACGCCCGGATGACGGCGGGAGATCCGGACGCAGAGCGCCGCGGGCCGGATGACGAACTCGAGCGACGCAGGGAGATCGACCGCCTCGCCGTCAACGCCGGCATGAACCGGCCCTGCGGCGATCACCTCGAGACGGGGGGCGGTCCAAGCCCGCGCTGGAGGATCGGCACCCGGGCGCGTCGCGTCGACGACGACGATCCCCAGCCGACCGCTGTCGAGCCTCGGCCGGGTGCTGGTCGCAAGCGGGCGGCTGAGCGCGTAGGGGTTGTTTGAAACCAACACGATTGCGGGATGCGGGTGTCCGCGACCAAGATCGTCGGCGAGCTGCAGCTCCGGGACCGCTGCGCTTGGACCGAGCACCTCGGCCGCGGTCATCTCGAGTGTTCGCAATTTCGCGTCACGGTACGCCGGTCGGCGGACCGCGTCGCCGTAGATTCCAAGCGATACGTTGTTGAGAAACACCAGGCCGTTCACCTCAGCGACATCGATCGATCGCTCCATCCCGTCGGTGAACGCATCGAGCGCGCCGACCAGGTCGTGTCGATCGACGCCGAGGTCGAGCGCGAAATGGTTGCGGGTGCCAGCCGGAACGCACACGAACGGAAGTCCGTGCGTGAGCGCCACCGTGGCGACGGCCGCCATCGAGCCGTCGCCGCCGGCAGCGCCAAGCGCATCGGCTCCGCGCGCCACGGCGTCACCGACCAGCTCTGCGAGATCCTGATGCGGCTGCACGACGAGGACATCGATCCCTCGTTCGCGCGCCCGCTCGACCAGACCTGCACGCGCTGCCTTGCCCCCGCCTGACCGCAGATTGACGAACAACACGGGTCGTCGCGGCGGGTCGACGGGCCGCCAGCCCTGTCGCGCTTCATGTCGCACGATCGTCCGACCCTACCGACGTCGATATGGCCAGGTGGTGGGCCTGGTCGCCGTGCGCGCGTTCCCTTGCCGCCCCATGGCGCCACTGCCGTCGTCCGTATCCCATTGCGCGAGCCGCCAGGGCACGACCACCTCTTCGAACACCACCTGCAGCATCGCCGCGAAAGGCACGGCGACCAGGGCACCCTCCCACCCGAGCAGCGTCGTGCCACACAGCACGGCAACGATCGTGAGGAGGGGATCCATGCTGAGCGTGCGCCCCTCGACCCTGGGTGCGATGACGTACGCCTTCAGGTCCTCGATGACATACGATGCGAGAAACGTCAGGCCGAGTATCGTCCCGCCCTGAAACGCGGCGATCGTCAGCAATGGGACGCGCGCGATCCATACTCCGACCCTGGGTACGAGCTCACCGAAAGCGACGATCACAGAAAGCGGCACGGCGAACGGCACTCCGAGGATCCGCAGCGCTACGTACATCAAAGCGCCGACGCACACCATGATCACGACCTTCGCCCGCAGATAGTTTCCGAGTCGCGACCAGATCTTGTCCATCACGTCTCGCGTCCGCTCACGACGGTCCGGCCGGATCATCAGCAGCGCGCCATCCAGCAGCTGCTCGCGGCGGAGCACCAGCAGAGTGGACAGCACATAGATCACGCCGAGGTCGATCACCAGCTGGGCGGCGGTGAGCGGCAGGTTGACCAGCTGACCGCCGACGCCGCCGGCGAGCCGGTCGGCGAGAGACGACATTCCGGAGTCGAACGTTCCCGCTTCGGGGTACTGGCGCTTGACAGAGAGGTACTCGTTGCGCAAGTGGTGGAACCGCGTCGCGTAGCTCGGGGCCTCGTGTGCGAACAGGGCGAGCTGCGTGACGAGCGGTGGCACGACGATCCAGAGCAGCGCGACCAGGACGGCCGTGGCGGTCAGCTGCACGATTGCGACCGCAAGCCCCCGCGGGATGCGGTGGCGCTCGAGCGCGGCGGCCGGCTGGGACATCGTCGACGCGAACAGGACGGCCACGAAGCCGAGGATCAGCACGTGCCGCAGGTCGACGAGGATGTGAAGCCCCGCCACTGCGAGCACAGCGAGGATCAGGCCCAGAGCGATCGGCTTGGCCCGTTCGAAGGTCGTCTCACGAGCCGAGGCCGGCGCGCGGAGATCCTGGCGATGCGCGGTGACGTGGTGATGGCTCATAACTCCTCCTGATGACCGTCTTGCGTCGGCCGCGGGGTGCGGGGACGACCCCGCACCCCACTGCTGTTATGCGGCGGCGGCGCCGCTGAGCTTGTGCATCTCGCGTTTGGCGATCCGCTCGCCGCCGACCGCGACGATCAGCTGCGTGACGCCGACCACCAGCGAGAAGGACGCGATCAGCGCAAGCAGCACCAGCGCTCCGTCGCCCGGCTTCACGAACATGACGATGCCGAACAGGATCGACATCAGCCCGCTCATCGCGAGCAGGAACGAGTCGCCACGGCTGAGCGGCAGCCGGGCCGCCACGCCGACAATCGCGACGCCGATCGCGATCGCATAGGCGGCGATCACGTAGAGCAGGCTGAGCGCCGAGATGCTCGGCCAGAGCAGCACTGCGACGCCAACCCCGATGCCGAGCAGGCTCGAGGCCACCGTCCACCCGCGACCGTCCCTCACGTTCGCGGCGTTCACCAGCCCGACCACTCCGCCGGCCACCGCGTAGGCGCCGAACAGGATCGTGAGGGCATAGAGGCTGATGCCCGGCCAGGCCAGAATCATTGCTCCGAACGCCACCGAGAGCGCCCCGTTGATCCCGATCGTCCAGCGGATCCGATTGAAGTTTGCCTTCAGGTTCATGGTAATCCTCCTTGCTGTTGGGTTACGACAACGTCTCTGTCAGTTGGTCCGCCGCCTGCTCCAGTCGCTCGCGCGCGGCGGTGACGCGCGTCTCCAGCTCAGTCCCTGCATCGGGTGAGCCGCTGCGCAGCTCTGCGAGGCGACGCTCGACCTCGAGCCGGCGCGTGCGCAGCTCGCCGATGCTGGCCTCTGCCTGTGGTCGGGCCCGACCGGCACTCGTCGCGGCCGAGGTCTGCAGACGCTCGAGATACGCGTCCCAGCTGTCAAGCTCTTGGTCGACCGCGCTCGTGAATGTCGAGCGATCGTCGGCTGCGTCCGCCGTCTGGGAGTGCTCCGCGACGTCCAGCCTCATCTCGAGCTGAACCAGCGTTCCGTCGATTTCCTCAGGCGGCTCGCCGATCGCCGCCCGAGCACGGGCCTCGTGCCGTCGCAGCGCCTCAAGGTGACGCTGCATGCGCGGCGTCAGCTCGTCACCGGAGCGGGCGCTCCCATCCAGCGCCTCGATGCGCCGGCTGAGCTCGGCGAGCCGCCGCTCCGTGGTCATTGTGGTCATGCGAACCTCCTTGGTCGTTCGTCCGTTCTTCAGTGCAGGGCTAGGCTCGCGGTCGCCTCTGCCACGGCGCTGCCACGCCGCCGGGTGCCGCTGCCTCGAAGGGGCTCAGCTCAGGGCAAGGTCGGCGCGACTGCGAAGCTCGCCGGCGGTGACCGTGTCGCCGCGGGCCTCCGCAATCTCCGCCAACCCGCGGAGCGCGGCCGTGGCGGGGCTTCCGGCGAGCACCATGAACAGGCTCTCGCGGGAAAGGTGGGAGCGCGGCGCCTGCGACCACTCGAGGGCCGTTCGGTAGAGCCGCTCAGCGGCCTCGAGATCCCCCATCTCGGCGAGCACTCGCGCGAGCTCGGTGCGCGCGCGTGCAGCCACCCACGGTGCTCTCGCCACCTCGGCCGCGCCGAGCGCCTGCCGCTGGAACTCCTCGGCGCGGCGCACGTCCGCCTTCGCCAGCGCCTGCGCCCCGAGCCCGGTGAGCGCGAACGCCGCGTGGTCGGCGAATCCGGCGCGGCCCGCAATCTCGAGTGCGCGCCGATACGCATTCTCCGCGGCGTCCGCGTCGTTCCTCCGCTCGGCGACCCAGGCCTCGAGTAGGAGTGCGGGAACTCGGAACGCGTCGTAGCCGATCGGCTCGGAATGGGCAAGGGTCTCCGGCGTGATCGCGGCGACCGCGGCGACGTCACCTGCCGCAGCGCCCGCAATCGCCCGTATCAGGCTGGCCGCCGCCAGCCCCCAGTCGTCGTCGGCCGCGCGATAGGCAGCATGCGCGTCGTCCGCCAGCGCCACCGCCCGCTCGTGATCGCCCGATTGCGCAACGGCGAGTGCGAGCGTCAGGTGTGCGAGGGCGAACTGTGGTGAATCCGGGACGGTTGCCGCGAGCGCGCAGGCGCCCTCGCCGACCGACACGGCGGCGTCGACGTCAAGCTCCTCGGCGGCGAGGTAGCTGAGGTTCGCAAGCAGCTCGGCGCGGGGCTCCGGCGGGATGTCCTCGGTCGCGGCCGCGAGCACCTGCTCGAGGAACCCCCGGCCCTCCGAGACTCGCTCGGCGAGTGCAAAATACCAGCCTAGTGGCGCCCCCAGGCGAACCGCGAGCTGCGGGTCAGGGGCGTCGCGGGCGTACGCAAGCGCGGCCCAGAGGTTGTCGTTCTCGAGGTTCAGCAGGTGTAGCCATGCCAGCCAGTCTGGCCCGCGCAACCTGCTCCGCGCCTCGCCGGCCAGCGCAGCGAAGTACTCGGCATGCGCGCGTCGGGCCGCATCCAGACCGCTTGCTTCGGCGAGGCGTTCGAGCACGTAGTCGCGGACGGTCTCGAGCAGGTCGTACCGCGCGTCGCCATCCGGGAACGAGGCGAGCACGATCGACTTGTCCACCAGCCCGCCGAGCAAGTAGACGGCTGTCGCATCGTCCGAGCCGCCGCGCGAGCCCGCGGAGACCAGGGACGACAGCGACGCTCCGCCCCGGTGCACGGCGAGCTGATGCAGCAGCGTCTTCTCGTCAGTGTGCAGCAGGTCGTAGCTCCACTCGACGAGCGCGCTCAGTGCGGCGCGCACCGGATCGGATGCCGGTCCGGAGCCAAGCAGCGAACGGCGGCGCTCCACGACCGCCAACAGCTCCCGAAGTCCGACCACGTTCACCCGCGCGGCCGCCAGCTCGATGGCGAGCGGCAAGCCGTCGAGCCGACGGATGATCTCGATCGCAACCGGCGCCGACTCTCGCGTGAGCTCGAACCCCGGCCGCGCGGCACGCGCGCGGGCGACGAACAGCTCCACCGCGGGGGAGTCGACCGCCTCCGCAGCCTCGGGGTCGGGCAGCGGCAGCGGCTCGACGCTGATCCTTACCTCCGCTCCGAGGCCCAGGACTCGACGACTTGTCGCAAGGACGCGGACGCCAGGACAGCCCGCGAGCACCGACGCCGCGACGCGGGCGCACTCACCGACGACGCGCCCGCAGCCATCCAGCACGAGCAACGCATCGGCATCCCGGAGACGGGCCACGGCCCGTGCGAGCGGATCCGCACCCCGCGCGTCGACCGCGTGCGCAACGAGCCGGACGACATCGGCCTCATTCCCCGCGCGTGCGAGGTCGACGAACCAGATGCCATCGGGGAAGTGATCCTCGAGCCCGCGAAACGACTCCAGCGCCAGGCGGCTCTTGCCGACCCCCGGAGGCCCGGTCAGCGTGACCAGCCGATGCTCGAGCACGAGGTTGGTGACCCGAGCCACCACCTCCCCCGGGTCGACGAACGAGGCCGAGGGGGCCGGCGCGTTCCCACGCCTCCTTGGTGCGGCGGGGACGCCGGCGATCGCCGGGTCCTGTGCCAGAATCGCCTCCTGGAGCCGCCGCAGCTCCGGCCCCGGCTCCAGGCCGAGCTCGTCGGACAGCACCCGCCGCGCCTCCTGGAACACGTCGAGCGCATCTGCCTGACGACCGCTGCGGTACAGCGCAAGCATCTGCTGGCTCCATAACCGCTCACGAAACGGATTCTCGACCAGCACCGACCGCAGCTCCGCCACGACCTCGCGGTGCTCGCCGCGCGCGAGCGCGACCTCGAAGTGCTCCTCGAGCGCGTCGACGTGAAGCGCTTCAAGCCGCCGCGCCTCGGAACTGATCCACGCCGTGTCGGTGAGCCCCTGCAACGCGGGGCCGCGCCACAGCTCAAGCGCGGCCGCAACCGCGTCGCTGGCACCAAAGGCGTCGCCCTCGCGAATCGCCACCCTCGCCGCTCCCAGCAACTCCTCGAACCGCAGCGCGTCAACCTCCGCATCGGTCAGCGTGTAGCCGTCGGGTGACGCGATGATCGCATCCTGCCCGAGTGCGGCGCGAAGCCGCGTGACGTGGTGCTGCACCGCGTTCCGCGGCGCAGCGGGAAGATCGTGCCCCCACAGCGCGTCGACCAGCGAGTCGACAGTCATCACCGTGCCCGGCTGGAGCGCCAGCATGGCGAGCATTGCCTGGCGCTTGGAGCCGGTCAGATGCGCCCGGCAACCGCCCACCACCACCTCGAATGGGCCGAGAAGCCGGATCTCCAGCGGAGAGCTCATAGAATCGGGTCGGAGGCTGCGCGCGCAGTCTCCCATGGCGGCAGCCGCCGCGCCAGCGGCCTGGGAGCACCGACGGGAAGCCGCTGCACGACCCGGCCGAAATCGGATAGCGGCCCACGCCGAGGCGGTCGGTAGGATGCTGCCCCCGTGAGTTCCCCGACCTCGAGATCGCTCATGCGTGCGCTGGTTGGCCCGGGTGGAGGCGAGTTCCGGCGGTTCTGGCTGGCGACCGCCATCAGCGTGCTCGGCACCTGGATGGCCGCGATCGCCCTGGCCATCCGGATGTTCGACATGACCGGCTCACCGGGCTGGGTGTCCGCACTGCTGTTCGCGGAGTTCACGCCCGTGGTGCTGATCGGGTTCCTGGTCGGAGACCGGCTGAATCGGCTGCGTGTGCGGCGCAGCCTGGTGATCTGCGACATCGGCAGCGCCGCTGTGTTCGCCGCGCTGGCGCTGATCTCGACGCCGTGGGCGGTGGTCGCACTGGCCGCGCTGGGCGGGGTCGGGGTGGGCGTGTTCCGGCCGCTGGCCACGGCCGCCGTGCCGATGCTGGTGGCTGACGACGACCTCGAGGCGGCAAACGGCGCGCTCGGCTCCGTCGACCACACGATGACGTTTCTGGGCGAGCTGGTCGGCGGCTTCCTGGTCGCCACCGTCGGCGCCGACCTGGCGTTGGGCCTGAACAGCGCCTCGTTCCTGGTCTCCGCGATCCTGGTCTCGAGCTGCGGGGCGCTGGCCGGCGCCGGCCGCACGACCGCTCCCGATCGGACCGAGGTCGGCCTGGCAAGAGGGTTCGCGCGCACCACGCTGGCCCGCATCCATGGCTCGCCGGTGCTGCTGCAGATCGCGATCGGCTGGACGATCGCCACCTTCGTGATCGGCGTGGTGCTGGCTGTGCAGGTGCCGCTGCTGCGCGGGACGTTCCACGCCTCGCCGACCGTGGTCGGCCTGCTGCTGGGACTCGATGCGCTGGGCCTGGTCGCGGGCAGCCTGGTGGCCGGATCGCGCCGATTCGGGCGGGCAGCCTACCCGCTGGCGCTGGCCGGCATCGGAGGCTGCGCCATGATCGTCGGCGCCGCGCCCGACCTCGTGCTGGCAGCGCTCGGATTCACGCTTCTGGGCGTGTTCAACGGGTTCGCGCTGGTGCTCAACCGCACGCGCGTCGTCCGCGACACCGAGCCCGGCGAGCGGGCCGGCGTGATCTCGTTCCTGATCGCGCTCAGCGCCACCGGGCAGGCCGCCGGCACGATCTGCGGCGGCGCGTTGGCAACTGTCGTCTCCGAGCGCTGGGCGTTCGTCGCGTTCGGCCTGCTGACCCTGATCGTGGCTGCGCCGGCCGCGCTGATGGTGGGGCCGCGCGCAGAATGGAACCTGCAGCCCTCGCCATGGCAGGCGAAACGCAAACGGCGTCCATAATTCGTCGCTTGCCAAATCCTTACGATCAGATCATCGCCCATTTGCAATCCCGGCCTAGAACGAGGCACAGGGCACGATGGGTCAGTCAGCATGAAACACCAGACTCGATGGGCGCTGTTCGCACTGGCGTGCGTTGTTCCCGTGGCAATTCCGATGGTCGCCGCCACACCGGCGAACGCGGCTCGGATCCACGGCCAACACGTTCGGCTGTTGCGCATGGGCGACCACGGCCCTTTGGTGGGGACGCTGCAACACCTCCTGAAGCTGCCGGTTGACGGCATCTTCGGGCGGCACACGCGGCGCGCCGTGAAGCAGTTCCAGCGCGGGCACCACCTGCTGGTGGACGGCCGGGTCGGCCCGCAAACCTGGAAGGCGTTGCTTCGGCACCGTCACAAGGCGGCACGGTCACGGCGCGCTCACGGCGACGGCATCCTGCGGTTGGGGGACCGCAGGCCTGCCGTGGCCCGTGTCCAGCGGATGCTGCACATCCGGGTCAACAGCCTGTACGACCGCCGCACATGGCTGGCGGTGCGGCGGTTCCAGCGCCGGCACCACCTGCTGGTGGACGGCGAGGTCGGGCCGCAGACGCTTTTGGCACTGCACCGGACATCGCGTGGCGGGAGCGGGAGGCCGGACTCGTCCCACCATGCGGCGCTTGGCACACGGCTTGTGCGGGTGGCCAAGCGCTACGTCGGCGTCCGCTACCGCTGGGGCGGCGAGTCGCCGCGTCGCGGGTTCGACTGTTCCGGCCTCGTCCAGTACTCCTTCGCGCAGCTGGGCGTGTCGGTGCCCCGCGTCACCTACGGCCAGTGGCACGCCGGCAGGCACATCAGCCGCAGCCACCTGCGCCGCGGCGACCTGGTCTTCTTCCACCATCTCGGCCACGTGGGCATCTTCCTGGGCCACGGCTGGTTCCTGCACGCGCCGCGCACCGGCGAGCGCATCCACGCCTCGGCGATGGGTCACGGCTGGTACGACCGGCACTATGACGGCGCCGTGCGCATCGGCTGAGCCGGTTTAGATCTTGGTCAGCGGCGCGTAGCCAAGCACCAGACGGCGCTCGGAGCGGTCCTCGCGGAAACGCACCGTGACGGTGCCGTCACCCGACAGCGCGGTGACCACGCCCTCGCCAAGGGTTGCATGCGCCACCTCGTCGCCCAGCGACAGGTCGATCCGCGGCATCTCCGGCGCCTCGAACGCCTGACGCGGCGTGCCGGTGGCGGTGGTGCCGCGTGCGCCGGACGCCGACCAGGCCGGCGCCTGCCGCTCCCATTCGATGCCCTCCGACGGCAGCTCCTCGAGGAACCGCGACGAGCGGCTAAACCCGCGCGCGCCGAAGATGGTGCGGGCGCGGGCGTAGGTGAGTGTGAGCGTGCGCCGCGCGCGGGTCATGCCCACGTAGCAGAGCCGGCGCTCCTCACCCTCGTTGCCCTCGTCCAGCGAACGCTGGTGGGGGAACAGCCCCTCCTCGAGGCCGATCATGAACACGACCGGGAACTCCAGCCCCTTGGCGTTGTGCAGCGTCATCAGCGTCACCCGGCCACGGTCCTCGTCGATCGCGTCCTGGTCGGTGTACAACGAGATCTCCTGCAGGAACGCCGACATCCGCGACGACTCCTCCACCTGCTCGCCGCGCTGGTCGAACTCGCGGGCCACGCCCACCAGCTCGTGCAGGTTCTCGAGCCGCCCCTGCGACTCGATCGTGCGCTCCGCCTCGAGCATCTCGGCGTAGCCGCTCTCCAGCAGCACCCGCTCCATCAGATCGCCCACCGGGGCGGCGTCGGCGCCGTCGCGGAGCTCCTCGATCAGCTCCCGAAAGCGGGTCACGCTGGAGGCGGCGGCGGCGCCCAGCGGTGCCGCCTCCACGTCCAGCACGGCATCCCACAGCGTCACGCCCAGCGCCCGCGAATGCGCGCTCAGGCGGTCCAGCGAGGTGTTGCCGATGCCGCGCCGGGGCTGGTTCACGATCCGCCGCAGCGACACCTCGTCGGACGGGTTGTCGAGCACCTGCAGGTAGGCGATCAGGTCCTTCACCTCGGCCCGCTCGTAGAACTTGGGCCCGCCCACCACCCGGTAGTCGATGCCCTGGCGGGTGAGCAGATCCTCCAGCACCCGCGATTGGGCGTTCATGCGGTAGAAGACCGCGATCTCACTGGGATTGGCGCCGTCGTCAAGCGCCGACTGGATGCGGCCGGCCACGTACCGGGCTTCGGCGTGCTCGTCCTCGGCCTCGACCACCCGCACCACGTCGCCTGCGCCGAGGTCCGACCACAGCCGCTTCGGCTTGCGATCGCGGTTGTGCTCGATCACGCTGTTGGCGGCGTCCAGGATCGTCTGGGTGGAGCGGTAGTTCTGCTCGAGCGCGATCACGACGGCGTTCGGAAAGTCCTGCTCGAACTCGCTGATGTTGCGGATGTCGGCGCCGCGGAAGGCGTAGATCGACTGATCCTGGTCGCCCACCACCGCCAGGTTGCGATGCTTCTCGGCCAGGATCGAGACCAGCTTGAACTGGGCGTGGTTGGTGTCCTGGTACTCGTCGACCATCACGTAGCGGAAGGCCTGCTGCCAGTGGCGCCGCGCCTCGGGCACCCGCTCTAGCAGCAGCACGGTCTTCATGATCAGATCGTCGAAGTCCATCGCGTTGGCCTCCGACAGCCGCCGCTCGTAGAGGTCGTAGACCGAGGCCACCGCCTCCTCGAAGAAGCCGCCCACCTGCTCCCGGTAGAGCTCGGCGGTCAGCAGTCGGTCCTTGGCGTGGGAGATGGCACCGTGCACGGCCCGCGGCACGAACCGCTTGGGGTCCTTCCCGAGATCCTCGATGCAGCTCTTGACCAGCCGCACCTGGTCGGCCTGGTCGTAGATCGTAAAGTTCGACCGGTACCCGATCAGCTCGGCGTCGCGGCGCAGCATGCGGCCGCAGGCGGAGTGGAACGTCATCACCCACATGCGAGCGGCGATGCGGCCGCCCACCAGCTGCTGCACGCGCTCCTTCATCTCGGTCGCGGCGCGGTTGGTGAAGGTGATCGCAAGCACCTCGGTGGGCGAGGCCAGCTCCTGGTCGATCAGATGCGCGATGCGGTGCGTCAGCACGCGCGTCTTGCCGGAACCGGCCCCCGCCACCACCAGCAGCGGGCCCTCCGTGCAGAGCACCGCCTCGCGCTGCTGCGGATTCAGGGCCTCCAGCGTGACCGCGGGCGCCGCCATCAGCCGGCGCTCGTTTCGTGTGCTGCGGCGGCTGAAGCGAGAGTCACAAAGGGATTCTAGTTGGCGCGCCGGGGGCACCCGGGCGGGCGCGTCCCCGACGCCCGCCCGGCCAACCATCTAACCCACCCGCACCGTCACGCTGCGGCTGGTGCCGGTCGCGTTGCCCGCCGTGGCGGCCGCCACCACCCGAAACACGTACCGGCCGCTGACGCGAGGCAGCAGGGTCGCAGTGAACCGCGAACGGGCGCTGAGGTGCGGCGTGGAGACCGTCACCCACCCCCGCCGGGTCAGCAGCTGCACCCGCACGGCTGCGCCGGCGTGGGCCGGCTGCACGCTGCCCGACAGGTGGATCGTGCCGCCGCGGTGCACCCGCGGCCGGGACGCCGCCAGGCTCACGCGCTGTCCCACGACGACGGTGCGGACGTCGCTCTCAGCCTCGCTCTCCACGACCACCACGCGGTACTCGGTGGTGGTGCGGGGACGCACGGTCCAGGAAGCATCGCCACCTGCGTCGGTCACCCGCACGCCGGCGTCCGAGAACCCGGCCTGCCCGGCCGGTCGGCTCTCCAGCCGCAGGCTGGTGCCGACCAGCGGATTGCCGTTGGCGGTGGCCCGGTAGCGCAGCCGCGCCGCGCCGCCGGCCGTGATGCGCGACGGGACCGACAGCGCCGACAGCGCCACCCGCGCCGGGTCGGCCACGGCGAACTGCCACATGACCGGGCCGGTCACGTTGCCGGACGTGTCTGCCACGGTCACGGCCACGGTGTGCACGCCCGCGCCGAGGTTCCCCGGCGCGTAGACGAAGCGGCCCGAGGCGAAGCTACCCCAGGACGTGACGTCGGAGCCGTCGACGGTCACCCGCAGCGTGTCGTCGTCGACGCCGGTGCCGTCGTCGCTGACCGCAAACCCGATCGGGGTCGCCCCCACCACCGTCGATCCCGGCAGCGGGCTGCGCTGGCCGACCACGGGCGGCGTCTCGTCGCGCACCTGGAACGACCAGGTGAGTGGCGGGGAGACGTTCCCGGACCGGTCGGTGGCACGCGCGGAGACGCTGTGGCTGCCGTAGCCGAGCGGATCCGCCGGCACGTAGGCAAAGCGGCCGCCCGCCAGCACGCCGTGGGCGGTCACGTCGCGGCCGTCCACGGTCAGCGAGATCGAGGCGGGGTCCAGCCCGGTGCCCGCGTCGGAGACGGCGAATGAGATCGCCGGGGTGCGGTCGGCGCCGGCGGATCCGTCATCGGGACGCACGTCACCCAGAACCGGCGGCGTCGCGTCGATCACGTCGAAGCCCCACTGCTGCGGCGCCATCGCGTTGCCGTAGCGGTCCGACACGGAAACGCTGACCGTGTGGTGGCCGTACGCGAGGTCGGCCGCCGGGACGTAGCCGAAGTGGCCATCGATCAGCGTGCCGAACGGCGCCACGTCCGACCCGTCGAGCAGCACGTGCAGCGTCGCCGGATCGATGCCGCTGCCGTCGTCGGCGAGCGTGAAGGCAAGCGGCGGGCGGCGCAGCTCACCCCCGCTGCCGGCCAGCGGTGCGGCGCCGCTCAGCACCGGCGGCAGGGCATCCACCACACGGAACGTCCAGAATCCATCTCGGTGGTTGCCGGCCTGGTCGGTGGCGCTCCAGGTCACCGTGTGGGCGCCAAACGCGAGGTCGACCGGTGGCTGGTAGAAGGCATCCACGCCGCTGACCGCCATCGGCTGGCCGTCCACCCACGCCTGGAAGTCGGACAGGCCGCTGGGGCCGGGGTCGACGGAGAAGCTGACCACGGGCTGTCGCTGCGTGGTGTCGGTCGGAGCCGTCGCGACGGCGGTGGGCGCGTGGCTGTCGACGCGGGTCGTGAACGGCACCTCCACGGCTTCGCCGGCGGCATCGGCCACGCGCACCACGAGGTCGTGGCTGCCGTCGCTCAGGCGCGACGGAGTCAGGCAGAGATTGTGCATGTAGCTGGGGTCGCCGGGCTGCGCCACGGCGGTGATGGCCGGCGCGTGTGCGTCCAGCACCGAGGCCAGGTTGTCGCGCAGCTGGGACGAAGCCACACCGGAGCCGGCGTCGGACGCCGACACTGTGGCGCAGACGGCCTGCGCCTGGTTCAGCCACTGCCCGGAGGCCAGCGGGCCGGTCACGGTCGCGACCGGCGCGGTGTCGTCGCGGAGCATGGCGTCCACCGACACCACCCGCAGGGTGTTCGACCACTTGTTGCTGAAGGAGTGGTCGGCGAGGCTTGTGAGGAACAGGCCGACGTTGCTGTTTCCGGCCGGGATGTTCCAGCTTGCGGTGCCGTCGTCGGAGGCGGTGTGCAGCTGCGGCTGCGACGCGTAGGCGAAGTTGCGCAGGCGCGCCTTCATGAAGACGCGGGTATCGGCCGTGGTCGCGTAGTTGACCGTCACCGAGCCGGAGGCGATCGAGACGGTGGGAGGCGTCTCCCATGACCAGAAGGCCAGGTCTCCGGCCTTGACGTCACCACGGGCGAACAGGCGCAGCGAGGTCGGTGCCGGCACGTCGGCGTCGGCGCAGGGCCCGGGCCGGCTGCTGAACGAGCAACCCCAGAAGCCACCGTCGTGGCTCAGCGTCCAGCCATCGGTGCTCTTGGAGGTGTCCATGGCCATGTGGTAGGTGCCGGCCAGCGCAGGCGGCGCGATCGCAAGCGGCGCGGCCAGCGCGGAGGCAGAGCAGAGCATCAGGAGCAGACGTTTCACGGAGCGGGGGTCCTTTCGGGGCGGAGCGGGTTGACCGCCTCATGGTGTTCCCGGGCGCCGTCACGGATCCAGACCCGATCGTCGCCGAAGCCGTGACGAACTTGTCACGACTGCCGTGACAGATGGCCTCTGGTGACTACCCTGCCGCCCGTGGATGCGGTCATCTTTGCGGAGGACGCGCTCGCCCCCGGCGACCGCCTGTGGCGCGACGCCGTGGAGCACCTGGCCCGCAAGCTGGGCCGGGTCACGCCGCTCGACCCCGCCACGGTGTCCGACGACCGCTGCGTGGCGCTGCCGCAGCTGGAGGCGTGGGCCGGGGACGAGGTGTCGAGCTGGCGGCTGGAGCTGGCCCGCTTCTACGAGGAGCACATCCCCGTGTACGTGCGCCCCGACCCTGCGCTGAACGGCGCGGTGCGCCAGATGTCTGCAGCCGGCGTGCGGATCGCCGCCTGGTCACCCGGCCCCGCCGAGGTGGGCGCGATCGTGAGCCACTTCCTGGGGCTGTCACGGAGGTTCGAGCTGGAGCGGGTCGAGGCCAGCCACGCCGGTCCCATGAACCTGATCGCGGAGCTGGGGCTGGAGCCCCAGGCGGCCCTGGTGGTGTCGGCCTCGCCGCACGTGATCGCGGAGGCCAAGCACGCCGGCGCCGCCACCGCCGCCGCCGTGTGGACGGGTGGATCACGCGACGACCTGCTGGCCGTGCTGCCCAGCTACCTGGCCGAGACGCCTCACGAGCTGCCCGCACTCGTCGCCGGCTGATCAGTCGATCGAAACGCCCTGCTTCGCCACCGCGACAACCCGCACCGACGCGCCGCTGAGCTGCCCGGCAAGGCTCGCGGCCACGCCCTGCTCTGAGCCGGGCAGGCACCACACAAGCACGCTCGGGCCGGCGCCCGACAGGGTCGCTCCCAGCACGGCGTGGTCGCCGGCCACGCGCTCACGCACCGCCGACAGCAGCGGCGCCAGCGGCGCCCGGTAAGGCTCGTGCAACCGGTCATCGAGCGCGTCGCGGAGCAGGTCGGCATCCCCCGACCCCAGCGCGGCCACCAGCAGCGCCGCCCGCGCGGCGTTGTGCACTGCGTCGGCGTGCGGTACCTGATCTGGCAGCGCCGCACGTGCCTGGGCGGTCGACACGCGCTGATCGGGTACCACCATCACGAACCCCGCCTCCGGGACGCCGAAGCCGATCGCGGACACCCCGCCGGAGCCGGTCCAGGCCAGGGTGAGACCGCCGTTCAGCGCCGCCGCGACGTTGTCGGGGTGTCCCTCCAGCTCGGTCGCCAGCCCCAGCAGGTCGCGCGGCGGCCGGTCGTGCCAGGCGTCGGCGGCCACCAGGCCGGCCACGATCGTGGCGGCGCTCGAGCCCAGCCCGCGCGCGAACGGCACTTCGTTGTGCATGTTGAAGGACAGCCCTGCCGGATCGCCGCCGGCTGCCACGAACGCGCGCAGGAACAGGTTGTCCAGGCCGGCCGGAGCCTCACCGGCCCCCTCTCCTGCGACCGTGACCTGCATCGCCGCTCCCGCTGCCGCGCTGATCTCGACCCGGTTTCGGATGTCCAGCGCCAGCGCCAGGCAGTCGAACCCGGGGCCCAGGTTGGCCGAGGAGGCGGGCGCGCTCACGACCAGCGCGTCAGACAAGCGCCGGCTCCTCGGCGAACGCCAGCTCCTCGAGCCGTTCGACGGCCGGCGGGCAGCGCATGATCTCGGCGCCCTCCTGGCCGGCCGTGTCGGGATCCTTCAGCCCGTGGCCTGTGAGCACGCAGACCACGTTCGCGCCCGGCTCCACCAGCCCATCCCGAGCCGCCTCCAGCAGCGCCGCCACGGAGGCCGCCGAGGCCGGCTCGCAGAACACGCCCTCCTCTTGGGCCAGCAGCCGGTAGGCGGCCAGGATGCCCTCGTCGGGGATGGCGCGGATGCCGCCGTGCGACTGCTCGACCGCCTCCAGCGCCTGACCCAGCCGAGCCGGGTTCCCGATCCGGATCGCGGTCGCGACCGTGGTCGGGTTGGGCACCGGCGCCCGCGTCACCAGCGGCGCCGCTCCGGCCGCCTGGCCCGCCAGCATCCGCGGGGCCACGCCCGACTCACCGAAGCCCTTCCAGTAGGCGGTGATGTTGCCGCCGTTTCCGACCGGCAGCGCCAGCCAGTCCGGCGCGGCGCCGAGCTGCTCGATCACCTCGAAGGCGGCGGTCTTCTGACCCTCCAGCCGGTAGGGGTTGATCGAGTTCAGCAGCGCCATCGGGCGGCGCTCGACCAGCTCTCGCACCAGCCGCAGCGCGTCGTCGAAGCTGCCCTGCACGGCGATCACGCGGGCGCCGCAGATCTGGGCCTGAGCCAGCTTTCCGCGGGCGATGGCACCCTCCGGGAGCACCACCGCCAGCCTGATCCCGGCGCGGCCGCAGTAGGCGGCGGCCGAGGCGGAGGTGTTGCCGGTCGAGGCGCAGACGGCGTGTGTGGCTCCCTCCTCGAGCGCCTTGGAGACGGCCACCGTCATCCCCCGGTCCTTGAACGAGCCGGTCGGGTTCAGTCCCTCGTACTTGAGGTGCACGTCCAGGCCGGTCAGCGCCGACAGCCGCGGCGCCGGCACCAGCGGCGTCGAGCCCTCCCCCAGCGACACCACCGGCGTGGCATCGGTGACCGGAAGCCGGTCGCGATAGCGCTCGATCAGACCGGCGGGCACAGGACCCCCGTCAGGCTGGCATCAGCTGTTGCTTGAGCTCGTCCTCGACGTCGGGCTCGAGGATCGCCATCACCAGATCGCCCGGCGCCAGCTGCGTCTCGCCGATGGCGATCTCGGCGCGGCCGTCGCGGGTGACCGAGATCAGGCGCGAGCGGTTCGGCAGGTTCAGCTCGCGAACGTACTTGCCTGCCGCCGGCGACCCCGAGCCGATCGCGAACTCGACGATCTCGAGGTTCTCGCGTTTCAGGTCGATCAGTGTCACCAGCTCGTGCTGTGGCAGCTGGTGCTCGATCAGGGCCAGGATCGTGGCCGTGGCCGAGACGGTCAGCGTGATCCCGACCATGTCGAAGTGCGGCTGGTTGCGCGGGTCGTTGACGCGCGCGATCACCTTCGGCACGCCGTACTTCTCCTTGGCCACCTGGCAGACGATGATGTTGTCCTCGTCGTCGCCGGTGACCGCCACCACCAGATCGGCCCGCTCCACCCCGGCCCGCTCCAGCACGAACAGCTCGGTGGCATCGCCCGGCCGCACCACGTGCTCGAACTTCTCCTCGAGCAGCGCGTAGCGGTCGCGGTCACCCTCGACCAGCGTCACCTCATGCCCCATCTTCATCAGCGTGGAGGTGAGGTTGCTGCCCACCTTCCCGCCGCCCACGATCAGGATGTACATACGCTATCCGTCACGCTATCCGTCGCCCGGCATTCGTCCGGGCGTCGCGCAGATGGCCTCGGTCATGATGTCGATCGAGCGCGACGTCGGGCACACCGTCTGCAGCCCCAACGTGTCGTAGAACGCGGCCCGGGCGGGGTCGAGCACGCGCGTGACCACGCACGGGCAGTCGAACCGCTTGCGTGCGATCTGCGCGATCACGATGTTGGTGTTGTCGCCGTCGGTGCAGACCACGCAGGCATCGGCGGTGCCGATGCCGCCCTCGACCAGCACCTCGGTGTCGAGGCCGTGGCCGTGCACGAAGCGTCCCGGCCACGACTCGGGCAGCCGCTGAAGCGCCTCGGGGTCCTCGTCGATCACCGACACGTCATGCCCGTCATCGGACATGTTCCTGGCAATCGACGAGCCGACCCGCCCGCAGCCAACGATCAGAAGCTTCATAGGATTAGCGTACTAGATGACCGGCTTCACGGGATGCGTGGATGCTGGGCGCAGGGTGGGGCGCGTTGGACGTCGGGAGCGTCCGCAGGGCAGGCTGGGCATGTCCTGGCCAAGGACGATCGTGGCGTCCAGCGTGTCCCAGACCAGATCCAGCGCCGCGCAACTCGTGGAGCCGGTCATCCGTGATGATCGGCCTCCAGGGGCGGGTGCGACCGCTTGGCTGCGCCGGTTTTCGATATCGTGCCGCGGTCGTGCCCGGCACCTCACCCATCAGGATCGGACTGCTCGGATACGGCACGGTCGGCTCCGCCGTGCACCGGCTGCTGCGGGAGGGCGCCGAGTCGATCGAGCGCGTCACCGGCCAGCCGGTCGAGGTGGCCGCGGCGCTGGTGCGGGATCCCGCCCGCCACGCCGACGCGCCGGACGGCGTGCTCACGACCGACTTCGCCCGGCTGCGCGACGATCCCACCATCAGCGTCGTGGCCGAGGTGATGGGCGGCATCGAGCCCACCCGTGAGTACGTGCTGGCGCTGCTCGGGGCCGGCAAGTCGGTGGTGTCGGCCAACAAGCAGCTGCTGTCCCAGCACGGCGATGCGCTGTTCGGCGCGGCCGAGCGAAACGGCGTGCAGCTGCGGTTCGAGGCCAGCGTCTGCGCCGCGATCCCGGTCGTGAAGGTGCTGCGCGAGTCGATGATCGTGACCAACGTGCACCGCATCGACGGCATCGTCAACGGCACCACCAACTTCATCCTGACGCGCATGATCCAGAGTGGCGCCCCGTACGCCGAGGCGCTGGCCGAAGCGCAGGCGCTGGGCTACGCGGAGGCCGACCCCACCGAGGACGTGACCGGCGCCGATGCCGCCGCCAAGATCGCCATCCTGGCGTCGATCGCGTTCCACACGCGGATGCGGCTGGAGGAGGTCGATCACGTCGGCATCAACCTGCTCGACCTGGCCGACGTGGAGCACGCCGCCGAGCTCGGGTACGCCGTCAAGCTGATCGCATCGGCCTGGCGGTCGGGTGGCGAGGTGGCAGCACGGGTGCATCCCTGCCTGCTGGCGGCGAACCACCCGCTGGCGGCCGTCGACGGCGCCTTCAACGCGGTGATGTTGCAGGGCAGCTCGATCCGCGAGGTGATCCTGGAGGGACCCGGCGCCGGCGGCGAGGAGACGGCCACGGCCGTGATCGGCGACGTGGTCGCGGTGATCGGCACGCAGGGCACCGGTTTCCTGCAGCACGACGTGCACTACCGGGACGTCGGCCGGTTCCCGCCCGGCCGCCTGCAGAGCCCCTGCTACCTGCGCTTCACGGTGGATGACACGCCCGGCGTGCTCGCGCAGGTGGCCCAGCAGCTGGCCGACCACGACGTGTCGGTGGCGCAGGTCGTCCAGCACCCGGGCGAGGCCGGCGTGCACATCGTGATCCTCACCCACCGCGCCGCCGAAGGCGACGTGCGCGCCGCCGCCGACGGCGTGGCGGCGAAGGACTTCAGCCGCACCGCGCCGGTGCTGCTGCCGGTGCTCGAGCGCCACGCCGACGCGACCTGAGAGGGCTTACTGCGGCACGGGCACCGCGTGTGCCGCCTCGACCGCCTCCTCCGACGGGAAGTGCGTGACGATCACGCGGCAGGGGGCTTTGCGCAGGACGAAGTCGACGGTGCGGCCGAAGAACGCCTCCTGGCGGTTGACCGCGAGCCGCCGCTTCTCCGGCGATCCGATCACGATCAGCGTGGCGCCCTGGTCGATGACCGCGTCCACGATCGCCCGGCCCGGGTTGCGCGTGCGCACCACCACCCCCCGGAACTCGATGCCGTAGTCCGACGCCAGCGAGCGGGCCATCTCCTGCACCGCGGCCACCGCGCGGTCGCGCTCGGGCAGCTCGGTGTCCAGCGGATCCTGCACCGGCACGAAGACGGCGCTGACCGCGACCACCGGCGCGCCCGTCTCGGTCGCCAGCCGGCAGGCGGTCGCCATCACCTCCTCGGCCAGCTCGCCCGGTTCCTCCAGCGGTACCACGATCGGCCCGCTGGGCAGCTCGACCGCCTCCTCGGGCGGCGGTGCGCCCGGCTCGTAGCGCTCCATCAGCGGGACACCCGCGCGCACGCGCACCATCGTGTAGACGCCCAGACCAACGATCATCCACAGCACCCCGACGTCGCGGGCACCGGGATGGGTGCCGAGCGCGATCACCCAGGCAGCGAATGCGGTGATCGCGCCGGCCACCGCCGTCACCGGGATCAGCCGGCCCCGGATCCAGACGTTGCCGTGCATCATGAACGGGCGCGGCATGTCCGGCTCGGCGATCCGCAGCCACACGATCGAGGCATTCGCCAGCCCGAAGGCGATCAGGATGCCGAAGCTGTAGATCGAGGCCAGCGACAGCACCTCCTCTCCCTGGAACAGCGCCGCCACGATCACGAACGCCGAGGCCAGCAGCCCCACACCCAGCAGCGCAAAGGTCGGCTGCAGCGACCGGCGGTTGCGCTTCGCGAACCGGCCCGGCAGCTCCAGCCGCTCGCCCATCGCCACCGACAGCCGCCCCGCCCCCGAGAAGCTGGTGGTGATCGCCAGCAGCAGGATCAGCGAGGCGGTCACGCCCACGATGAACCGCGCCGCGGTGGCGGCGGTGCTGCCGAACTCGTTTCCGACCGCGGTCGCCAGCCCCAGCATCGGCGCGTCCAGCCAGCGCGTGGTCAGCTCGCTCGCGTAGCCGGCCGGCGCCGACGGATCACGATGCGAGGGAAAGGCCGAGATGGCCGCCGTGGCCACCGCCGCATAGACCAGGATCACGGTGAACACCGACGAGCGAATGCTGTCGGGCACGGACTTCTCGGGCCGCTTGGCCAGGCCCACCAGCCCGGTCACCTTCTCCAGGCCGGTGAACCCGATCATGGCGATCGGCAGCGCGAACGCCAGCGAGTTCCAGGTCGGCTTCGTGCCCAGGTCGATGTTGTTGGTGAGCGCCGTCCAGTCGAACAGCAGCATCAGCCCCATCAGCCCCAGCCCGGCCTGCACCACCAGGTCGAGCACGGCCAGCACCACGGTAGCCATGTACACGTTGGTACGGCGGGCGATGCGGGCGGCCGTGATCACGAGGATCAGCAGCACCGCCAGCAGCTCGCTCTGGCCGGCCGAGAGCGTGTCCTGCCCGATCGCGCCCAACACGTAGTGGGGCAGGAACAGCGCCGCCAGCGAGATCGAGATCACGTAGTCGAGCACCGTCGCCCAGCCGGCGATGAATCCCACCAGGTCGTTGAACGCGCGGCGCGCGAACGTCGAGGCCCCGCCCGGCTCGGGGATCGTGGCCGCGCCCTCGGCGTAGGCGGCGGCCGTCAGCGCGAAGATCACGCCGGCGGCCAGGAACACCGCCGGCGTCAGCGACAGGGCGTAGACGGCCGTGATGCCGAGCGCGTAGTAGAGCGAGCTGCCGATCTCGCCGTATGCCATCGCGTACAGCGCCGGCGCGCCCAGGAACCTGCCGAGAACGGGGATCTTGCGTGCCACTGCGGCTCAGATTAGATGACCGGTCACCCGCGCGTCGCCCGCAGACGCAGGATGCCCAGCAGCAGGAACACCGCGGCCTCCAGGTACCCCACCTGCCCGCCGCCGTGGATGGTGGTGACGACGGCCAGCGCCACCCCCAACACCACGAAGGCGGCCGCCAGCAGCTGGTTCACGCGCAGCATCAGGTGGGCGCCGGCTCCGCGCCCACCATCACCCGGCAGTGGGCGTTTCGCAGCACGTAGTCGACGCGCGGGCCGAACACGCGCTGGCCGGCCTTGTGCCGGTCGCGCGCCCCGATGACGATGATCTCGCTGCGGCGGCGCTCGGCCTCCTCGACGATCGCCTGGCCGATGTTTCGTGTGCGCACGATGCGGGTGATCACGTCCACGCCGTACTCGCGGGCGAGCGCCGCGGCCTCCCGCAGCTGGTGCTCAGCGTCGGCCACCTCCTCGTCCAGCGGCGCCGACATCGCAACGTTCAGCGGCACCTCGATCGGGTACATCACGACCAGCGTGGCGTTCGATTCGGCGGCAAGCCGCAGCGCGGTCGCCGTCATCACGTCGTCCACCCGCGCCGAGGAGATCGGCATCAGAATCGAGCGGTATTCCACCTCCAGCGCCGGACCGGTCAGCGCGTGCGGGGCGAGCACCGTCTGCGTCAGCGGCAGGTGCTGGGAGCGCCGGTAGGTGTAGTAGACGACCATGCCGAGCAACAGCCAGATCAGCCCGACCGGGGCCACGTAGTCGGAGATGTGCAGGAACACCGTCACCAGCCACGAGACGAAGGTGCCGATCCCACCCAGGATCGCGAACGTGGGCACGTCGTAGCTGCCTATCCAGAACGATGTGGGGCCGCGCCAGGGCACGTCCTCATCGGGCATCGTGTGTCTCATCCAGACCACCGACGCGTGGGCCAACGTGAACGACAGCATCGCCCCGAACGCGTACAGGTTGCCGAGGAAGCTGACGGCGCCGTTGGGAATCATCAGCAGGATCGCGATCAGGCTGTAGAGGATGATCGCGACGTACGGCGTGTTGTAGGTCGGGTGCACGCGCCGGATCGCCTCCGGCAGCTGCCGGTGTTGGCCCATCGAGTAGGTCAGCCGCGACACCCCGATGATGCCGGCGTTGGTGGCGATGATCAGGATCGTCGCGGCCAGGATCGCGACGTAGAAGGCCAGACCGCTGGTGACCGTATCGGGCAGCCCCAGGTGGTCGACGACGCCGGCCACCGGATCTCCCGCAAAGCGGCACGCCAGGTCGGATGTGCGATCACCGACCTGCAGCCCATGCTGGGCCGTGCACTGGTACTTGGAGACGTTGGCGACGTCCTGGGCGCTGGCCGCGTGCACGGGCAGCGCAGAGAGCGCCACCGACGGCAGGAACGCGTAGATCGCGAACACCGCGAGCACCACGTACATGATCGAGCGCGGCACATGACGGGGCGGGTCGATCGCCTCCTCCGCCATGTTGGAGATCGTCTCGATGCCGGTGTAGGCAACCATCGCCACCGGGATCGAGATCACGAAGTCGTGCCAGCTGGGCGAGATGCCCAGGTCGACATTGGCCTGCAGCACGTGCGGCGAGAACACCGTGATCAGGCCGATCGTGACCAGCAGTGCCTGCGTGCCCAGGTCGGCCAGCGCCAGGAAGATGTTGAGACCGGCGGCCTCCTTCACGCCCACGATGTTCAGCGCCACCAGCAGCAGCACCACGACCGCGCCGCCGTAGATGTCGTTGGGGTGGGTGTCCAGGTGCCCACCCGGCCAGAACTTGGCCAGGTAGTGCGGAACGAAGATCGCCGAGATCGCGATCGTGACGGTGTAGTTCAGCATCTGCGCCCAGCCGGCGAAGAACGAGACCGCCTCGTTGAAGGCATGCCGCGTGAACGACGAGGAGCCGCCGGCCTCGGGGAACCGGGCCGTGGCCTCCGCGTAGGTGACGGCCGTGAAGAAGAAGATGATGCCCGAGATGAAGAACGAGACCGGGGTCAGGCCCAGCGCGTAGGCGGTGACCAGGCCCAGCGCGTAGTAGATCGACGACCCGACGTTGCCGTAGGCCGTCGAGAACAGCGCCGCCGTCCCGAGGACTCGGTGCAGACCCCCGGCTTGGCGGCGCTTCACGGGCACCGCGCTGTTATACAGCGCGCGGCGGTCTGGCTTCAGCCTGACCGCGCACACGGGAGTGCGCGGTCAGACCGATGTTCACACGACTTGCCCCGGGGCGCTACCTCGTAAGCAGAGGGATGATCAAGATGGCGACGATATTGGTGATCTTGATCATCGGGTTGATGGCCGGGCCGGCCGTGTCCTTGTAGGGATCGCCGACCGTGTCGCCGGTGATCAAGGCCGCGTGGGCCGGCGATCCCTTGCCGCCGTGCGCGCCGTCCTCGATCAGCTTCTTGGCGTTGTCCCACGCTCCGCCGCCGGACGTCATCGAGATGGCGAGGAACAGCCCGGTCACGATCGTGCCCACCAGCAGCCCGCCCAGCGCCTGGTAGGAGATCAGGCCGACCACGATCGGCACGGCCACCGGGATCAGCGCCGGCAGCTGCATCTCGCGGATCGCGGTCTTGGTGACCAGGTCGACGCAGCGCGCGTAATCGGGCTTGGCGGTGCCTTCCATGATGCCCGGGATCTCCCGGAACTGGCGTCGCACCTCCTCGACCACCTGGCTGCCGGCGCGGCCGACGGCGTCCATCGCCAGCGAGGCGAACAGGAACGGCATCAGGCCGCCGATCAGCAGGCCCGCCAGCACCCACGGGTCGTTGATCCGAAACACGATCGGGTGGCCGACCTGCTTGGCCAGCTCGTCGTTGTAGCTCTGGAACAGCACCAGCGCGGCCAGGCCGGCGGAGCCGATCGCGTAGCCCTTGGTGACGGCCTTGGTGGTGTTGCCGACCGCGTCCAGCGGGTCGGTGACGTTGTCGCGCACCTCGTGCGGCAGGTCGGCCATCTCGGCGATGCCGCCGGCGTTGTCGGTGACCGGGCCGAAGGCGTCCAGCGCGACCACCATGCCCGCCATCGAGAGCATGGCCGTGACCGCGGTCGCGATGCCGTAGATGCCGGCCAGCTTGTAGGAGCCGAGCGTGCCCACGACCAGCACGATCACCGGCAGCGCTGTGGCCTGCATGCCCACCGCCAGCCCGGCGATGATGTTGGTCGCGTGACCGGTGGTCGACTGCTGCGCGATCCGCTTGACCGGGTTGAACCGGGTGCCGGTGTAGTACTCGGTGATGCCCACCAGGAGCGCCGTGATCACGAGCCCGATCAGGGCGCAGAGGTAGATCCGGCCCCAGCCGTGGGGCAGGTCGCCGGCCACCGAGTGGATCACCGGGATGTAGATCAGGGCGGACAGCGCGGCCGAGACGAACACGCCGGTGTAGAGCGCCGCCATGATGCTGCCGCTCTTCGGCAGCCGCACCAGCAGCGTGCCCACGATCGACGCCGGGATCGCCAGCGCACCGAGCAGCAGCGGCAGCACGACCGCCGCGTGGATGCCGCTGAGAGCGCCCAGGAACATGGCGGCGACGATGGTCACCGCGTAGGTCTCGAACAGGTCGGCCGCCATGCCGGCGTCGTCGCCGACGTTGTCACCGACGTTGTCGGCGATCACGGCCGGGTTGCGCGGGTCGTCCTCGGGGATGCCGGCCTCGATCTTGCCCACCAGGTCGGCGCCCACGTCCGCGCCCTTGGTGAAGATGCCGCCGCCCAGCCGGGCGAACACGGAGATCAGCGAGCCACCGAAGGCCAGGCCGACCAGCGCCTTGGTCGCCGTCTGGTCGCTGTAGTCCATCGCGCGCAGGACGCCGTAGTAGCCGGCCACGCCCAGCAGGCCCAGGCCGACGACCAGGATGCCGGTGACCGTGCCGCCCTTGAAGGCCACCGACAGCGCCGGCGCCATGCCGCTCTTCGCGGCCTCGGCGGTGCGGACGTTCGCGCGCACGGCCACGTTCATACCGATGAACCCGGTGATCGCTGACAGCACCGCGCCGATCACGAACCCGATCGCCACCTTCACGCCCAGGTCGCCGGTCCAGTGGCCGGCCACGGCGATCGCGACCGCCACCACCACGGCCACGCCTGCGATGGTCGTGTACTGGCGGCGCAGATAGGCTGCCGCCCCCTCCTGGATCGCCGCGGCAATCTCGCGCATGCGGTCGGATCCCTGCGGCTGCGCCAGCACCCAGCGGGTCAATCCGAGCCCGTATACAACCGCCGCGGCACCGCACACGAGCGCGATCAGGACGGCATGGTCAACCAGTGAACTCACGTGGCAAGCTCCTTAGGAGGTCGATGACAACCGCGCGATTGTATCAGCGGTCGCGGCTTGAACAGGCGGGTTACCCGGGAGGTTGTGACGCCCCGGTACGGCCCCGCCGGATTTCTAGAATCGGGCTCCCGTGAGTGCCGTCGCGCAGGTGTCCTGGGGCTGCGGGCCGATCTTCGGGATCGCCTCGAACAGCAGCCGCCGCAGCTTCTCGTTGTTCTCGGTGAACACCTTGACCACGGACTCGTGGCTGACAGGTTCCACGTCGGGGTCGTCCTCCAGCCCCACGTCGTAGTCAGTGATCAGCGAGACGTTCGCGTAGCAGAGCTCCAGTTCGCGGGCCAGCCAGCCCTCGGGGTAGGCCGTCATGTTGATCACGCCCCACCCCATCTGGCTGAACCACCGGCTCTCCGACCGCGTTGAGAAGCGCGGGCCCTGGATCACCACCACGGTGCCGCCGTCACGGATGTCGAGGCCCTGCGAGCTGCCGGTCTCGAGCAGGATCTGCCGCAGCTCGGAGCAGTACGGGTCGGCGGCCGAGACGTGCGTCGTCACAGGCCCGTCATAGAACGTGTCGGCGCGGCCGCTGGTGCGGTCGACGAACTGGTCGCAAACCACGAACGTGCCCGGCGGCAGATCCTTGGACAGGCTGCCCGAGGCGCACGGCCCGATCACGCGGCGCACGCCGAGCTCCTTCATCGCCCACAGGTTGGCCCGGTAGGGGATCGCGTGCGGCGGCAGGCTGTGGGTGCGACCGTGGCGGGGCATGAAGGCCACCCGCTTGCCGCCCACGTCGCCGATCACGAAGCGATCCGAGGTGGGGCCGTACGGCGTGTCCACCACCACGTCCTCGGCGTCGTCGAGGAACGAGTAGAACCCCGACCCTCCGAACACCCCGATCTCAGCGCTGTTCATACGTCTCCTCCCGGTGTCCAGATGGGCGGTCGCGGCGGCGTCTCGACCGTCGGCTGCGTGTCCTTGGGCGGCTCCGGCTCCCGTGCGGCCGCCGGCCGGTCGGCGGGCGCGCTGGCCTCGGCGTAGGCCAGCTGCAGCTCGGAGAGTGCGCGGCGGAACTGGCGCAGATGCTCGGGCGGGAGCAGCCGCGCCACCACCGGCATCAGTGCATCGACGGTATCGATCGCGAGCTGCGCCTGCTCGAGGTCGCCCTTGCGCGCGATCTCGTCGGCGGCCAGCGAGATCGCCAGCTGCGCGGTCGACAGCACCAGCTCCGGCACCGTCGGCATCCGCATCTCCTGCTCGGCGCCGCCTGGCTCCGGCCCCTGTGCGCCCGTGTCGCTCATAGCGCTCCCTCCCTGTCCGACAGCCATTCCCCGACCGACCGCTGGTTACGCTCGACCACGTCCGGCCACAGCTCGCGCGGGTCGGCGCCATCCTCCATCAGCTCGTCCATGCGCTGCGACAGCGTCGGCTCGCGCAGCGGCGCCAGGTAGGGCGCGATGCCCAGATCGGCGGCCGTGTCTGCGACCTGGTCGAGCACCTGCTCGAGGCGCTCCAGCGCTGGGATCGACCGGCGCGCCGCCAGGTCGATCAGCTCGCCCGACATGCCCCAGCGGATCGCCCGCCACATGTTCTCCTCGAGGTCGCGGCCGGGGTACGCGGGCAGCGGATCGCCGGCGTCGAAGCGGCGGGCGAAGTCGGCGGTCAGGGCCACCATCAGCCCGGACAGCGCCACGGAGCGCGAGAACTCCGGCTGCCCGTCGCAGATCCGGGTCTCGACGGTGGGATACGCCTGGTGCGGGCGCACGCTCCACCAGATCTCCGTGTGCTCGCGGATCGAGCGCGTGTCGATCAGGAAGCGAACGAACTCCGCGTACTGATTCCAGCCCGAGAAGCTGTCGGGGATGCCGCAGCGAGGGAAGAACTTGGTGAAGATCTCGGTGCGGGTGGAGTGCAGGTGCGTGTGGCGTCCCTCCAGCCAGGGTGAGCTGCCGGAGAACGCCAGCAGCTCGGGCAACACCGAGCGAAGCGCGCTGTTGACGGCGATCGCGCGGTCGGCGCCGTTGATGCCGACGTGCACGTGCAGGCCGAACGTGTTGTTGCGCCAGGCCACGTAGCGCAGCGTCGACTCGACGATCGCGTAGTGCGGCGTGTCGATCACCTGCTGGTCCTCCCAGCGCGAGTACGGATGCGTGCCGGCGGCGCACAGGCGGTAGCCGAGGTCGTCGGCCAGCTCGAGCAGGTCGGCCCGCCGCTGTGCCATCGCGGCGGCAGCCTCCGCAAAGTTGGCGCACTTGCCGGTCCTGACCTCGACCTCGCTGCGGATCAACTCCCCCGCCACCATCTCTCGCAGCGTCGGGTGTTCGCGGGCGGCCACATCGAACCGCTCGAAGCCGGAGGTCATCTCCAGCGTGGCCGGTTCGAGGATCGCGAATTCCTCCTCGACCGCGATGGTGAAGTCCTCGGCCTGCTCGAACTGGACGCGCGCGTTCTCGAGCGCCGCCAGCGGGTCGGTGATCTTGGGCGACTCTCCCATCCGGGGCGGCACGATACCCGAGCCGCCGCCCGGTAGCAGGCCTTCTACTCGGTTCGATCCTGTCTGGTCTCGTGCTCGAACCAGGTCTCGGCTCGCGCGGTCCTGCTTGCGGACTCCGGCTGGATGGTCGCGCTCTCCGGTGGATCGTGGAGGGGAAGGTGCGCCGCCTGCTCGGCCGACATCGACAGCGTCACCCGGCCCGGATCGATCGAGGCGACCTGGTCGGCGGCCACGTAGTGTGGTCGATCCTCGTAGTTGTGGAAGACGAACGGGCCGCCGTGATGGGTGATGGCAAGCCCATCGAAGATGTCCTCGTTCTCGTCACCCACGACGAGGAACACCTTCCCGACCTGGTCACCGTCTGCTGCGTACACGGGCCAGTTGTGCTCGATGGTCTTCCAGGCAACCGTCGTCATCGTCAACCTCCGATCAGGTCAGCGAAGTCTAGTTGGGAGGAGTCCCTGAGATCAGGCGATCGGCGATTCGCTCCCAGCTCCAGCGGGCGCACACCCGCTCGCGGCCGAGCAGGCCGATCGCCCCCCGGTCCACGGCGGGCATGTCCATGACCTCGCCGACCACACGTTCCAGGTCATCGACGGACCCGTCGAACGTGCGTGAGGCGGGCCCCAGTCCGGCCGCCACCTCGGCCAGCCCGGAGTGGTCGGAGACGACCGTCATCCGGCCGCAGCTGGCGGCTTCGGCGGCCACCATCCCGAACGCCTCTGGCAGCACGCTCGGCACCACCACCAACTCGGCGCACGGCACCAGCCGCTGCAGCTGGGCATGGTCCATGGCGCCGGTGAAGATCACGCGCTCGCCGGCGAGCGACTCCAGCCAGGCCCGGTCGGAGCCGAATCCGACCACCACCAGCGACGCGTCGGGGTGCCGGGGCGCCAGCCGCCGCCACGCGTCGAGCAGCAGGTGCACGCCCTTCTGGCGCAGCAGCTTGCCGAAGTAGAGGATGAACGGCCCCGCCTGCTCGAGGCGGTCGGCGGCGTCGGCGTCCGGGTGCCGTTCCGGTTGGGCGCCCGGCCGGTCTGACCGCAGCAGCTCGAACAGGGCCGGCCGCGAGCCGCCGTCCGGGCGAAACGCGTCCACGTCCACCCCGGGCGGGACGATCGCGACGCGGTCGAGGTATGGGCCATCGCCCAGCAGTTCGCGCGTCACATCCACGATGTGCTGCGACCCGGCGAACACGTGGTGCGCCGAGTCGAGCGGGCCGCGGGCCAGGTGGGCCAGACGCCGGTTCCCGCGGATCGCGTATTCCAGCTCGGATCCGTGCAGATAGACGGCGTACGGCGTTTTTGAGGTTGCGCAGCCGCGCTGTGCCACCGGCCCGCCCATGATGGCGTGGTTTGCCATCACCAGGTCGGCGGGCTGGCGCTCCAGCTCGGCGGCCAGCGCCGACGCGTTCAGGGCGAGGTAGCGCTCCAGCTCAGCGTCTGAGAAATCGCCGACCAATCGCGCTTCGATGCCCTCGTAGCGATCGAGCACGAATGTCGGCAGCAGCGGACCAGTCTCCGGGCGGATGATCCGCACCCCCGGGCCAAGCGAGAACCGCTCCGGGTGCGGCTCCTGGCAGAGCACGCGCACGTCGTGGCCGAGCCGCGCCCAGGCGCGGGCCACGTGCTGGGTGTAGATGTTGGAGCCGGTCCCGGATAGCAGGTAGCCGTGCCAGAGGACGAGGTTCACGACGCTCCGGCGGGCTCGCGGGCGGACACCGCTCTATTCAATCACTGCCCGCTGCTGGTGCTACTACGTGAGGTGGAAGTAGAGCGCGTAGAGCAGCGCCGCGGCCGGGCTGGAGCGGTGCACGGTGACGTCGGGCGGGGTGTCGATCAGCGCGTCGGAGTAGCTGAAGATGATCTTCACGCCGGCTTCGACCAGCGCATCGGCGGCCGGCTGCGCAGCGGCCGGCGGCACCGCCAGCACGCCCACGATGATGTTCTTCTCGCGCACCATCTCGGCCAGCGTGGCCGGGTTCTGTACCGACAGCGAGGAGATCTGCGTGCCGACCTTGTGCGGGTCGGTGTCGAACACGCCGGCGATGTGGAAGCCGTGGTCGGCGAACACGGTCGACGAGGCGATCGCTCGGCCCAGGTCGCCGGCGCCGATCAGGGCGATGTTGTGCTGGCCGGACGTGCGCAGGATGCCGCGGATCTCCCCGATCAGGGAGTCGATGTTGTAGCCCACCCCGCGCTTGCCGAACTTGCCGAAGCCGGACAGGTCGCGGCGGATCTGGGTGGCGTTGACGTTGGTGTACTCGCCGATCTCCTGTGACGAGATCGAATCGCGTCCCATCTTCTTGGCCTGCGTGAGCACCTGCAGATACCGGGACAGCCGCGCGGCGACCCCCACCGTGAGTCGTTCCTGCGACAACGATTCCTCCCTGGCCATGGTTCCTTGTGACATTGCACGAGCAGTGTAGCGACCGGCTTCTCTACGCGTGTGCGGTTGTCACAAGGGTCGTCAGGAAGCGGACGATTGTGACGCCACCGCCACCCGCCGCGCCAGCTCCACCGGCTCCACGCGGTACTTGAACGCCTTGCGGCCGGCCACGTACACGACCGGGATCTGCGCGCGGTGGCGCGCCTCCAGGTCGGCATCGCCGGAGATGTCGACCAGTTGCAGGTCGAAGCCGAGCAGCGGCTGCTGGCGTTCGAGCACGTCCTTGGCGACGTCACAGAGGTGGCAGCCGGGCGCGCCGTAGAGCACCACCGGGACGGTCACGCGGTGGCGTAGGCGTCGCGGGCCAGGTACTCGGGGTAGGGCAGCGCCGGGCAGAAGCGGGCGGCCGACGCGATCATGGCGGCGTTGTCGGAGCAGAGCGCGAGTGGGGCCAGCGCCAGCCGCACGCCCGCGCGCGCACACTCCTGCTCCAGCGCTGAGCGCAGCACGCCGTTAGCCGCGACGCCGCCGACCACGGCCAGCGTGTCGTGGCGGGTCACCTCCAGCGCCCGCATCGTGCGCGACACCAGCGAGCGCACCAGCGCGCGCTGGTAGGACGCCGCCAGGTCGGGGCGCCCGGCCTCGTCGTCGCCGGCGGCCAGAACGGCGGTGCGCAGGGCGGTCTTGAGCCCGCTGAAGGAGAGGTCGAGGCCCTCGCGGCCGGCCATGGCTACCGCGAACTCGTGTGCGTGGTCATCGCCGTCGCGGGCCAGCCGCTCGAGCGAGGCGCCCCCGGGATAGCCGAGGCCGAGCAGGCGCGCGCCCTTGTCGAATGCCTCGCCGGCAGCGTCGTCGAGCGTTTGCCCCACGACCCGCATGCCGGGACCGTGGTCGTCCACCTCGGCCAGCAGGGTGTGGCCACCCGACGCCAGCAGCACCAGGAACGGCGGCGCCACCGGCTCCGGCTCCAGGTACAGCGACGCGACGTGACCGTGCAGGTGGCCGACGGGGATCAGCGGCAGGCGGCGCGCGAACGCAAGCGCCTTCGCGGTCGCCAGGCCGACCAGCAGCGCGCCGATCAGACCCGGGCCCTCGGTGACGGCGACGGCGTCGACCCGGTCGAATCCGACGCCGGCGTCGTCCAACGCCCGTTCGACGACGGGCACGCACAGCTCCAGGTGGCGGCGCGAGGCCACCTCGGGGACGACTCCGCCGTAGCGGGCGTGCAGCTCGGCCTGGGAGGCGACCACGCTCGACAGCAGCCGTCCGCCGTCGTCGACCAGCGCGGCGGCGGTCTCGTCGCAGGAGCTCTCGATCGCGAGGATCACGCCACCGGCTCCGGGTCGCGCCACATGATCAGGGCGTCTTCCCGGTTATCGGTGTAGTAGCCGCGTCGGACGCCGGTCTCGACGAAGCCGAGGTCGCGGTAGAGGCCGATGGCGCTGTCGTTGGAGACGCGCACCTCGAGCGTGTAGCCGCGGTCGATGTCCTCGCCGGTCAGCTCGAACAGCCGCTCCAGCATCTGCCGGGCGACGCCGCGGCCGCGCCAGGGCGCGTCGACGGCGACGTTCATGACGTGCCAGGCGTCGACGTA
>DATIOK010000016.1:0-2305 GCA_035473255.1 Gaiellales bacterium | reverse complement strand
GGGTTCAGGTCGGGCGAGTAGGCTGGCAAGTAACGGTACTTGATCTCGGCCGCTTCGAAAGCAGCACGGACCCGCGCCGCCTTATGCGCGGGAAGATTGTCCATCATCACGATCGCATCGGGTCGTCCGCGCAGGGCTGGGATCAGCACCTGCTCGACAAAGGCCAAGAACACCGCCGTGTTGGTAGCCGCGGCGATGCTCATGCTGGCCGTCACGCCGTCGAGGCCAAGCGCGCCAAGCACGGTCAGCCGCTGCCAGTGACCCCAGGGCACCTTGCCCACGGCCCGCTCGCCGCGCACGGCACGGGCATGGCTGCGGGTCAGGCGGGTATCGATCCCACTCTCGTCCAGAAAGACCAAGTGCTGCGGATCGATCTTGGCCAGCTCGGCACACCAACTTGCTCGAGCCGCGACAATATCTGGCCGGTCCTGCTCTTGCGCGCGCAGGGTCTTTTTTGCGTGGCAGTCCCAGCTTCCGCAGTGCCCGGCACACGGTCGAGCCGCTCACCTGCACCCTGGCCCGCTCGGCCAGCTTGGCTGCGTACTCGGCCAGGGTCAGATCGTTGCTCTCTGCTACCAGGTCCTTGAGCTTGTCCAACGCTATCGCATCCAGCTGTGGGGCTGGGCCACCGGCATGCGGCTTGGCTCGGCAGCGTCCCTCGGCCCGCCACTCCTGCTGCCAGCGATAGAGCGTGGTCTCACCCACTTGGAACAACGCCGCAATCTTGGCCCGGCTCACCTGGCCGCACTCGCAGACCCGTAGCACTCGCTGGCGTAGGTCAGCTGAATAGGCTCCTGGCATGATCGGCTCTCCCTTCGACCACACCACACTAAAATGGCCCAGCCGTTAGGACGCTCCCGACCAACCCGCAGCAGGCTCTAGTACTACAGCCGAGGTTTTGAGGGTGCTTTGGGCGCTATGGAGGATGGCCATGGCTGCTTTCGAGGATGCGGCTACCTGGGCGGAGGAGCTGGAGCGGCTGGGGGCACGGATCGCGCCGCGCTTCGGCCGGGCCGAGCCGCGGCGCCGCGCGCTGGCCTACCTGCGTGGGCTGTTGGCCCCTATCGAGCGGAAGAACGGCTGGCAGCTGGCCGAGGCTGCCGGGGATGCCACACCCGACGGGATGCAAGACTTCCTCAGCCGGATGCGCTGGGACGCGGATCAGATCCGCGACGACCTGCGGGCCTACGTCGTCGAGCACCTCGGTGATGCCGAGGCCGTGCTCGTCTTGGACGAGACCGGCTTTGTGAAGAAGGGCATGCATTCGGCCGGCGTGCAGCGGCAGTATTCCGGCACGGCGGGTCGGATCGAGAACTGCCAGGTCGGGGTGTTCCTCGCCTATGCCAGCCACAAGGGCCACGCGCTGATCGACCGGGCGCTCTACCTGCCCGAGCGCTGGGCCGGCGATCTCGGGCGGCGGGCGAAGGCCGGGGTGCCGGACGAGGTCGGGTTCGCCACCAAGCCCAAGCTCGGTGCGGCCATGCTGCAGCGGGCGCTGGCGGCGGGGGTGCCGTTCGCGTGGGTGACGAGCGACAGCGTTTACGGTTCGGACCACCGCCTGCGGCGCCTGATCGAGCGGCACGGGCGCGGCTACGTGCTGGCGGTGACCAGCGCGCAGCGGCTGGGCCTGAAGCCGGTCGCGGACTGGCTCGAGGACGTGCCGGCCAGGGGCTGGCGGCGCCTGAGCGCCGGCGATGGCGCCAAGGGGCCCAGGCTCTACGACTGGGCCTATCTGCCCTACCGTTCGCTCGCCGCCGCAGGCTGGAAGAGCGGCCTTTTGATCCGGCGCTCGCTCAAGGAGCCGGACAAGCTGGCGTTCTATCTGACCCTGGCGCCGGTTTCGGCCAGCCTGGAGACGTTGGTGCAGGTGGCGGGTATGCGCTGGGCGATCGAGGCCTGCTTCGAGGCCGCCAAGGGCGAGGTCGGGCTGGATCAGTACGAGGTCCGTTCCTGGGCCGGTTGGCACCGCCACGTCACGCTCGCCATGCTCGCGCACGCTTATCTCGCCGCCGTGCGTCGGGCGGCGATCGGGGGGAGAGATGACGGTCGACCTCGCCGCCGACCTGCTGCCTCACACCGTGCCGGAGGTACGCCGGCTGCTGTGGCATCTGGTGTGGGCGCGGCCGCCCGATCCCGCGCAGACGATCGCCTGGTCGCTCTGGCGCCGCCGCCACCAGCAGCGCGCCCGCCGATGCCACTGGCGACGACGAACCGGCCATGAATCTCGGCTGTAGTACTAGAGCCTGCTGCGGGTTGGTCGGGAGCGTCCTAAAGGCTGGGCCATTGTAGTGTGGTGTGGTCGAAG
>DATIOK010000015.1:0-58642 GCA_035473255.1 Gaiellales bacterium | reverse complement strand
GGCGGCAGCCAGGGCGGCAACGGCCAGCAGGGCGGCTAGTCAGCTCAACCCACGCGCGCGGGCGCTCTCCCCTAGAGCGCCCGCGCGAACCCCTGCCAGCGTGCCTAGCTGATCCGATCAATCCGCCCGGCCCGTGCCGGCGGTACGCGGATAACGCCCCGACGCAAAGTGCGCCGGACCACACCAGCACGTGGGATGGCAGGCCGACTTCAGGGGGCGTTGCGCCCTGGAGGGATCCTGTCGAGGTGCGTTGGGCGGTGATCGGTTGGGTGCGCGGGTCGCTGGCTAACCTCGGCGACCCAGACAACAGTGCGTTCGTGGCGGAACGAAACGGTGAGGTGGTGGGGTTCGTGTGCGTCGGTGAACGGCGCCACGTCACCGGCGAGGTGGACACGTACATCGGCGAGCTGGTGGTTGCGAAGAAGGCTGAGGGCGTCGGCGTGGGACGGGCACTGGTCAGTGCAGCCGAGGACTGGGGTCGCTCCAGAGGGCGCAGACGTGTCGTGGTGGACACGGGCGCGGCAAACGTGCCTGCTCGTCAGTTCTATGCCGCCCTCGGGTATGAAGAGGAAGACATCACGGTCAGCCAGGCGATCGCCGGCCAGTGATACGCCTTGGTGATATCGGCAGAGTCAGGCACCTCGCCAATCGGGAGCCTCGCCGGTTTCTGAGAGGATGTGCGGTGTCGGACGAGGAGGCTTGACGTGAGCGAGCAGACCAACGAGGCGGACGTCGCCGCAGTTACCGAGGTAGTGCGCGCGTACTACGACGGAACGATGACCGGCGACGAAGCGAAACTCGCCAGCGCGTTTCACCCCCGCGCCTGCATCGTCGGCACCTGGGAGGGCAAGCTGGACTGGGTGACACGAGACGAGTACATCGCCGAGTGCAAGGACGGTACCGATGAGGCCGGGCCGTACGACTCGCGGTTCGACGGCGTGTCATTCGAGGGCGGCACGGCCCACGTCCGACTCGGCGGCAGTACGGCGGCGTCTACTACAGCGATGATCTCTCCCTCGTCAAGGACGACGGCAGTTGGCGCATCGTCCACAAGACCTACTACGCGCACCCGGCCCGACAAAACCGCAACCATCCGCCGCATCGACGCCCGCCGCGGGAGCGGACACAGCTCGGTGATACTGGCAGAGTCAGGCACCAAAGCCTGTAGGCCCGTCCGCCAAGCCGTTGGGAACTCGCGGGGGCGCGTCGGTGTCTCAAGGGCGAAAATGTCGGAGCAATGGCGATTGAGGCACGTAGGGCTGCTTTTCCTGCTGCTCGCCTCCACGGCGTGCGCCTCGCAGGTGTCCGCCAAGGAGGCGTCAGGGGTGGTATCGGATCGTCGACCGGCGGCGGCGGATGACGCCTCGCGTACCGGCCTGGTCTACGCCGCAGTGGTGCGTCAGCTCGTCCAGGTTGACCATGGCTTCGGGACAGCCCCGTCTCCCTACCGGCGGGTGTACGTGATCGACGGCGCCGTCCCCCATGCCTTTGATCCACGTCGGGGCTTACGCCGGCCGGCGCACCCGTTCGACGCGGAGCTGAAGTCGCAGATCATGCAGCAGCCCGACCACGTGGCACCGCTCGCGTTCGTCCGCTCTCCTACGACGGTGATCCGCGGCCGCACGTCGAGATCGCCCGGCCACGTAATCGACCACGGAGTGCTCGTAACCCTCGGGCCGGTGACCTGGATCAACAGCCGCACAGCGCGCGTCGCCAACAACCGCTGGGTAGCCGGCGACAACGGCCAGTGGCTTGTCTACACCGTTGAGCTCCGACGTGACCAATGGCGAGTCGCCGGCGTCCACGGGGCGATCACGATCTCCTAGATCGGCGCCGGGAGCCGGGTCGGGCGCGATCACGATCGCGTTGGCGAACGAGAGCCTGGCAGTCGCGTAGACCGCCGACGAGCGGAGCAGCTCCTGGCGACACTGGTCGTCCATCATCCGATCTCAGGGATGCCTGCTGACCACAGACAAACGGCCCGGTGGGGGCTCGAGAACCCCCACCGGGCGCAGGGCCGGCGACTTACAGCTGCACCGTCTGCCGAGGGCGGACGATGGTCGCGGCGACGGCCGCCAGGATCAGCACCACGGACGCCACGAGGGCACCGATTGCGGCGTCAGTCCAGTCGAAGCCGTTGTCCGCGGACTGCACGGAGACGGGCTGAGCGATGACCGTCGGCGGAGTCTGGTTGGTCGGCGAATCCGCAGCAGACGCCATCGGCTGAGGGGCCGCGAAGCTCAACTGGTGGCCGAGCACGAAGCCCGAGCTGTGGACAACCACCGGACCGCCGGTCGAATGCGACATGCCCCGCAGGTGATGCTGAACGGCCATCGCAGCGCCGAGCGGATCATGTGCGTCGTTCGCGACCACCAGGCGGCCGCTGTTACCGATGCCGGAACGATTGAGTGCTTTATACGCTTGGGAGGGCATGGCCTGGGCGGCCGATGCCGAGATCGCCAGCAGACCGGCGGCGACCAGGACGGTGCGGAAGAGTCGAGAGGTGGTGCGCATGGGAGTGCTCTCCTTCTGGGTAGATGCGAGGCACGGCGTCATGGGCACAACCTAGGCCGACCGCAGCGGCCTGACGACACCCCGGGATACGCCAGCAATGTATTGCTCGACACATTAAGCTCCGGCGAGCCCAGCGGCTGACGCACCACCATCAATGGTGGTTAGTGTGCATGGGAGCCGTCGACCGTGACTGCCTGTTAAGGCAGGCCGCAACCGAACGTTGCGAGTGGTCCAAGAGTCGGGCCGGGATGACCCGGCCCGAGACCTTTTGAGCGCTGCGCTGCTAGAGGTGCGCGACCCGTTGCGGCCTAATGCGGCTGGCGGTGATCGCCGCCAGCAGCAGCACCAGGGTAGCGATGCCTGCGCCGAGCATGCCGGCCGTCCAGTTGAATCCCGAGTCAGACTCCGCCAGCGGCTGCGCCTGGGTGACCACGACGGGTACCCGGTAGGAGGTCGGCGGGGAAGGCCGATCGGCTGCTGGGCTCATGACGGTGCTGATCTTAGCGGCGGCTTCATGCCGGTTCTTAGCGGCGGCTTCAAGCTGGCCGATCTTAGCGGCGGCGTCCTTCTGGTAGAGGGCGTGCCCGCCGTAGAAACCCTGGTAGACGTCGCTGACGTTGGCCGCCGACTGACCGGTGTAGCCGACGCCGAGCGGCCGCGCCTGCGCGGCCGTGACCGAGAGCGCGAGAATGCCGGTGGCGACAATCACGATGCGCGCGATGCGAGCGGTGCTGGCCATGATGATGCTCCCTTCGGATGGGGATGCGGTGGAAAACGTGATGGGCACAAGGTAGGTCGCCGCCGGCGACTGGTCGACGTCCGCGGATGCACAACCTGTGTAAAGCCAGATACACAAACTTCGATGCAGCATGCGACCGATATCCGGTCACGTGTCACGGCGCCCTTCGCTGGTGGTAAAGAAGCGTTCGACCCGTCGACAGTCACCCGCAGCGTGTCGACCCCCTTGCCCTTCGCCCGCTGACCGCCACAATACGAAGCGAAACTGCGTGCGCTATTTAGCTGCGGAGCACGGCGCGGATCATCGGCACCGTGTACCGGTCACGCCCGCGATCTCCTCGTCCGTCTCGCCGGCGACACACACGGGGCTAGGCGTCGGCGGCGGCGGCTAGCCCGGGGTACTACAGGTGGTTTGCTATTGGCTCCAGTGTGGGCCAGATCGACGTCGCCGCCGACACGGGCAGCATCTCACGTTCCATGCGCGTGCGCACAATTTGCGCACACCCCACAGGCCATCAGGGGCCGGAGCCGGGACCCGCTAAAGACGTTGGCGGGGTGTGGCGGTTAGCAGCCCGGGTTGTGCATGCGCCGGTGGGGGCCCCCCAAGACGTCCCGGCGCATGCCGCGGCAGCCGCTGAGGACAGCCGTGACATCGCCCGCCACGTGATCGGGAGCCAGGCGTGCGATGTGGCTCAGTGATACGTGTCCTGAGCCGCCTCGTCAACGTCTGCCCCAGGTGGGGCGGCGTACTCAACTCGGCACCATACCCCGCCGGCGCAGAATGTGTCGGGTTCCAGCCCGCCACACCCCTAAGCCAGCCGCGCAACCAAGGCGCGCAGCCAGCCTGCGCACCTGCCCACCCGCAGCGGGCTACCCTCGGCGGCGGTAGCCGCAGCGCACACAGTACGAGCCAGCTCCGGATACCCACTCCCAATAATGGCCTTCGCGCTGGCACCGCCAGCGCCGGCGCGGCCAGGTGAGCCAGCGCATCAGTCGTTGACCAACTCGAGCACGCGCCAGATCTTCGCGTGCGGCTGCTGGACGTGTTCGGCGCGTAGCGGGAGCGGATCGTCCGCGGCGGTGGCAGCCATACAGGCTCCTCACGTGTCGGGCCGGTCAGCGGCAATTTCTCGGCGAGCTGCCCGGCCTAGCTTCGCCGCTGAAGCCGGCGGCGCCCCTCGACTGTACGTCCCCCAAGCGCCGCCCACAAGACGCGCGAAGGGTGACCGGACAAGGCGCTGCGGATCGATGGCCTCGTGCGAACTCGGACGCTCGCGCGGCGCTCGTAGTCGGAGCCAGCCGTGTGCAGGCCCCTCTCGCTCACCGCTTCCTCACCATATCTTCACCGCGTGTTCTCGTTGGGTTCGCCTAGCATGGCTGGCTCAGGGATGGGGCTTCGGTGGTGAGCCCTTCCTAAGAGCTAGGCGGCCCGCCGATTCCCCTGCGAACTGGCGGGCCGCCGCTGGCTTTTTGGTTCGAGTCGCCGAGCGGCAGGCTCTCCTTGGGGGGCTCGAGAAGATCAGGTACGCCAGGCCCCGGGATTTCAGGGGTCGACCGTCGATGCAATCCCGCTCGCATGCGTCGCCGGTTTTAGAACGCCCCCTTACGAGGAGCGGAGTACAGAGCGGATCATCGGCACGGTGTACCCGGTGACGTGCGCGATCTCCTCGTCCGTCTCGCCGGCCCGCTGCGCGATTACGATCGCATTCGCGAACGCGAGCCTCGCCGTCGCGTAGACGGCCGACGAGCGAAGCAGCTCCTGGCGGTGCTGGTCGTTCATGCGTCTAGGTGGAATGCGCCGAAGGGCAATCCGGGGGCGAACGAGACAACGAAAGCCTGGAAGAAGTCGGCGCGACCGAAGAGGATGTCGTCAGGATCGATGAACATCGGCGTTAGCGGGAACTCCGGCCCCCAGAACTGCACATCGACCGTCCCGTCTGGCTGCTGGGCGTAGGCGACGACCTGGCCCGTCAACTGGCCGGGCCATGACCAGACGTTGAACGATGACCCGACGCCCTGGCCGTCGTCCTCTTGCACTAAGTCGGCCCGATCGATCCCAAGCACTCCTGCCAGGGCTTACGGGAACGACGTGGTGGAAGCGCCACTATCGACTATTCCATTCACGCGGACACCGTTGGTCGGTGACGACCGAACAATCACTTCCAGGACAGGGCCGCGCGCGATCAGGTACGGAGTCGTGAACCGCGGAATCGGTCTCGCCCTAGAAGAAGAGCGCGCCAGCCTCGGGAACGTGGAAGAAGGCGTCGGTGTCGACGATCGCCGGATTCTCGCGAAGCTCGTCGAGGCTGTCAGCGGCCGCAACGATCTCGATGCCCTCACGAACTGCGATCCACATGCCGGCGTACTCGTTGAACGCCTCTTCCGGCACCGGTGTTCTCGAAACTACGACAGGCACGACGCTGGCCTCCCCACAGGACAGTTGCCGCTTCGAAAGCGTCGTGGCAACGTGAATGTACCTCTTCGCGACCACGTTGCAAGGTCATTACACGGATGCATCGACGTATACCTGCTCATGCTCGTCACTCTAGCGAGGGAGCGTTAGGCGTCGATAAACGCGACCGCCGAGTCAGGCTCGATTCCCACTTTGATTCCCACCCCCGCCCGGCCTGGCCGGCACGCCGAACGGGTTTCCGCTTAACCATGCGATGCCCGGGACAGGATTCGAACCTGTGTGACCTTTCGGCCAGAGGATTTTAAGTCCCCCGCGTCTACCAACTCCGCCACCCGGGCTGGGCCTGACGATACCGCCGCACGACCGGGTCAGGCGGGCGGGTCGGTCGCCTCGAGCGCGGCGCCGTGCAGAATGTCGCGTTCGGAGACGGTCAGGCGCTCCGCACCCAGGTGACGCATCAACTCGGCGAGGATCGCCGTTCCGGCGACGATCGTGGATGCCCGCTCCGGCATCAGCCCGCGCACCTGGCGGCGTTCCTGCAACGGCAGTGCCGCCAGCCGCTCGAGCTGCGCGGCGACCGCGTCGACCGACAGCTCGTGCCCGTCGACCCGCTCCGGGATCTCCTCGTCGAGTCCGAGGTCGATCGTCGCCAGCGTGGTGATGGTGCCCGCCACACCGATCAGGGAGCCGGCCGGCACGTCGCCGGGCAGCATTCCGGCCGCCTCGTGCCGCAGGGCGGTGACCTCCCCGGCCGTGGGCGGGTCGCTGTGCAGGTGCCGCTCGCTCATCCGCACGCAGCCCATGTTCAGGCTGACCGCGAAGCCGACCTGCCCGTCCTCGCCTGCGATCAGCTCGGTGCTGCCGCCGCCGATGTCGCAGACGACCACGGCTCCGGCCGGCCGCCCTCCCGAGACGACGCCGCGCAGCGTCAGCCGCGCCTCCTGCTCGCCGGTCAGCACCCGGGTGCGCACACCGCAGTGCTGCTCCAGGCGCCGCATGAACTCGGCACCGTTGGTCGCGTCGCGGACGGCACTGGTCGCCACGGCCAGCGGGGTGGAGGCGTGCAGCTCGCGGGCCCGTTTTGCGTACCGGGCGACGCACGTCTCGACCCGCTGCATCGACGCCTCGGCCAGCTCCCCTTCGGCGTCCACCCGGTCGCCCAGCCGCGTGATCTCGAGCAGCCGCTCCACCTCGCGCAGAGCCCCACCGTCCGTATCGGCGACCAGCAGCCTCGTCGAGTTGGTGCCGATGTCGATGGCGGCGACGCGCACGGTCACTTGGTCGTGAAGAAGCTGCGGGCGCTCGTCAGCTGGCGGCGCACGGCATCGAGCGAGCGGTACAGCACCATGAACTCGGCGATCGAGACCTGCAGCCGCGCCAGCGCCTCCTTCAGCACGTGCTGGCGCCGTTGCAGCTCTTCGAGCTTGGCCGGGAGCAGGTCGAGTTGTGACGCCTCCATGTAGCGGTCGACTTCCGCCTGCGCGGCCTTGGCGGACACGGCCAGGCGGCGCCCGCGCAAACCCACCCAGACCGAGGTGGCCACGACGACGACGAGCCAGAGGATGATCAGGGCCAGCAGCACGGGGCAACTCTACCAATGCCCACTGTGGTAAAATCCGATGCATCGGCGCGGGGTGGAGCAGTCCGGTAGCTCGTCGGGCTCATAACCCGAAGGTCGCAGGTTCGAATCCTGCCCCCGCTATCTCCTCGAGGCCTCCGCACACGCGGGGGCCTCGTCAGTTAGGCGTCGCGGCCCCCTCAGTCGTCCGGCAGCACCGTCATCACGATCGCGGAGGCCGGCCCTCCCAGCCGCATGTCGCACCGGGCGCTGATCAGCGCGTAGGCCTGGAACGGATCGACCCCGCGCACCTCGACCAGGTGGTCGTAGGCCTGATCAAGCGCGAGCGCGTGCGCCTCATTGAAGCTCTCGGCGATGCCCAGGAAGAACGTCTCGCCGCCGCGGCGAAGCCGCGGGAAGCGCAGCGGCATCGCCGGCTCGAGGCCGATCCGCAGCGTCGCCTCGCCGGCCGCCTCGAGGCTGACCGACGTCGGCTCGGCGGTGCCCATGGCGGCGTGCAGGTCGCCCATGCTGAGCAGGCCGCCGGCCACGTTCACCGGCAGGTACACCGTCGTTCCCGGCTCCATCTCGCGCAGGTCCATGTTGCCGCCGAACGGGTAGGCGGGCTCGAAGGTCGATCCGGCTCCCTCGGCCGGCGCCGTGCCGATGCAGCCGATCATCGGCCGCAGCGGCACTCGGTGCGACCCGATCTGGGCGTGGCCGTCGGCCAGTGGTGTCTGCATGGCTCGCTGCGCCTCGGTGCGGTGACCGAGGCCGCCGAACCCCGGCAGCCACACCGACCAGGCCCGCCGCACCTGCACGTCCAGCACCTCGACCCGCAGCGCGTCGCCGGGCGCCGCGCCGCGGACGCTGACCGGCCCCGTGACCCGGTTGAAGTTCGGCAGGCCGATCGCCTCCACTGACTCGCCGGCGGCCAGCCGCTCGTATGCGACGTCGCTGGTCTGGAAGGTGACGGTGTCGCCGGGATCGATCTCGAGCGCCGGTGGAATCGACGCGTCGAAGCTGACCTGGAACGTCTCGGCGGGCAGCGTGTGGTCGGCCATCGCAGGCGAATCTAGCAGCCGACCGCGGTCGTGTCGCTACCCGTCGACCAGCAGGCCCTGCAGCGGCCCGAGCAGCCGCGCGGAACGCCGCGAGGCGCCGTCGATCCGGCTGATGCGATGGGTCATCGGCCGGCCGGTCCGGCGGCGCTGGTACTGGTCGTCGCACCTCGGTCGCCAGACCTGATCGATCAGCTCGGTGGGGTCGCCCGACGCCTCGGAGATCGAGCACTCCAGATGCTCCGCCCAAAGCCTGTGACGGGTCGCGGTGGCCAGCTCGGCGTCATCCGTGACGAGCGCGGCCTCGGTGTCGTTGAACATGGAGTGATCGTTGAGGTTGGCCGAGCCGACGATCAGCAGTCGATCGTCGATCACCCCGACCTTGGCGTGGACGTAGATCAGGTCGGCGACCGATCCTGCGGGCGCGTACAGCGAACACGCGAGCACCCGGCCGGCGCCGCCGTCGGCATCGATCAGCTCGGCCAGCGCACCGCGCGTGTCGTCGGACCCGCCCTTGGGCCGGCCCGGTAGCACCAGCAGCATCCGGAACCGGTCGTGCGGCGGATCGCGGAGCTTCTCGGCCAGCAGCGCGACGATCTCCGGCGACCACAGGTACTGGGACTCGATGTAGATCAGCCGCTCCGCCGAACGGATCGCGCGCACGTACGTCTCGAGCACGCCGAACGACCCCTGGCGCAGCTCGCCGTACACGTGCTCCGGGACGGTGCGGACGAATTGGACAGTGGAGGATCCGGCGGCCGGATCGGGTGCGCCGACGGCAACGCGCTCGCCGGTGATCTCAAGCCAGCGCAGCGCGAAGTGCTCGGCCACGTCGGAGACAACCGGGCCCGCCACGACGGACGTGACGTCGTGCCAGCCGATGGCTGCTCGGGCGAGATGCCTGGAGCTGTCGCGACGGTCGCCCGACAGGGACGTCAGGTCGATGCCGCCGACAAACGCCTCCCGGCCATCGATCACGATCGTCTTTTCGTGATGGCAGTGCAGCGGGCGCTCGCGCGGGTCGAGCTCGCAGCGGATGCGCCCCGCTTCGACCAGCTCGGCCCGGGTCTGACGCGCCATCCGCCTCGAGGGGCGAAACAGCGGCACCGGCGCGCCCGCCCAGAGCAGCACGCGGACATCGACTCGCTCGGCCAGCTCGGCGAGCAGGTTGCGCACCACCACCGGGACGGAGCCGTCCCGCATCACGAAGTCAGGGGAGAGGAACCACCCGGTGATGTGCACGTACTCGGTGGCCCGCTCCAGTGATTCGATCATCCGGGCGAACGCCTGCTCTCCGTCGATCAGCAGCTCCAGGGTGTTTCCCTGCCGCGGCTGGAACGCGTCGTCTGCCCAGCCGCCGGCGGGCGCGTCCAGCGCGGCGTTCCCCAGACGCGACAGGCGCCGGCGGTGGTGGGCCTGCACGGCCGCCGAGACCGCATCGCCCACACGGCGGTCGATGGCCTCGACGGCGTCTCGGAGCGGCATCAGCGGCTGCGCTCAGCGCTCCGCATCCGCAGGCGCGGCATCCTCGGTCTGGGACCGGTCGACGTCGGGATCGATCTCGTCGGCCATGTTCATGTGCTCCTGGGCGCTTTCGCGCTCCTGGCTGGCCCGGGCCGCGGTGTCCTCCGCGTCGAGCCTCGCGCGCTCCGCCCGTGCCGCTTTCTCATCGGCCTCGAGCTTGGCCGCCTCGGCGCTGCGGCTGCGCGAGAGCGCTTCCTCGCGATGTGCGCTCGCGGCGGTTCGCCGCATGTCCATCTCGCGTGACCTGCGACGCGACACGAGTGCCGCCACTGCGGCGATCACCACGACCACGATCACGACCAGCACGATCCATCCTGCAGTAGACACGTCTATTCCTCCTCGTCGGCTGAGGCTTCAGGTACCCGTTGCGACCTTCGACCAAACGCTGCCGGGCGATCGGGACGGCCTGGACCGGCGTCTATCCTTCAGCCATGCCGATCAACGAACCGGCCGAGGCGCTGCCCACCGACGGTGACGGCGCCGTCATCGAGCGCCCGACCAGCACCACTCGCATGGGCGTCATCACCATGGAGGCCGGCAGTCGCAAGCAGCGCCGCGACCGGCTGGCCACCGAGGAGCCGATGGAGATCCGCGTCGAGGAGCCTCGCGCCGAGCAGCGGAACGTGGCCGTGACCATGCGCACCCCCGGGCACGACTTCGACCTGGCCGCCGGATTCCTGTTCACGGAGGGCCTGATCGACGGCGCCCAAGACGTGCGAGGGATCCGCTACTGCGCGGTGCCGCGCGAGGAGCAGCACTACAACGTGGTCAGCGTGGGGGTGGCGCGCATGCTGGCCGACTTCGAGATCCAGCGCAACTTCTACGCCACCTCGAGCTGCGGCATCTGCGGCAAGGCCTCGCTGGACGCGATCGAGACGCGCTGCGCACCCGTGGCCGACGGGCCGGTGGTGGACGCGGCGCTGCTGGTGACGTTGCCCGACGAGCTGCGACGCGCGCAGAGCGTGTTCGACCGCACCGGCGGGCTGCATGCCGCCGCCCTGTTCGATCCGGCCGGCAAGCTGCTGGTCGTACGCGAGGACGTGGGCCGGCACAACGCCGTGGACAAGGTGATCGGCGCGGAGTTGCTGGCGGGCCGGTTGCCGCTGTCCGATCGCATCCTGCTGGTGTCAGGGCGCGCCAGCTTCGAGATCGTGCAGAAGGCGGCGCGCGCCGGCATCCCCATCATCTGCGCCGTCTCGGCGCCGTCCAGCCTGGCCGTCGACACCGCCCGCCGGTTTGGGATGACCCTGGCGGGGTTCCTGCGCGACGAGCGGTTCAACGTGTACGCGGGGCCGCAGCGGATCGCCGGCGCCACGGGCTAGCGTCGCGGGAAGTCTTCGCTGGATGGTTGAATCGATCATCTAATCTGCGGAGGCAACATGGGGTCGACGACTCAACAGGACAGGCGCTGGTGGGCGCTGATCGTGCTCTGCATGGGCAACCTCATGATCGTGCTGGACACGACGATCGTGAACGTGGCGCTGCCCTCGATCCGCACCGACCTCGGGTTCACAGAGTCCTCGCTGGCCTGGGTCGTGAACGCCTACCTGCTGACGTTCGGCGGGTGCCTGCTGCTGGGCGGCCGGCTGGGCGACATCTACGGGCACCGCAAGCTGTTCCTGACCGGCCTGGTGCTGTTCACGGCATCGTCGGTGGCCTGCGGCCTCTCGACCGCACAGGGCGAGCTGATCGCGGCGCGGGCCGTGCAGGGCGTGGGCGGGGCGATCGTGGCGGCGGTGGCGCTGTCGCTGGTGATGACGCTGTTCGTGGAGCCGGGCGAGCGGGCCAGGGCGATGGGCGTGATCGGGTTCGTCGCCGCCGGCGGCGGCAGCATCGGCGTGCTGCTGGGCGGCGTGCTGACCGATGCGCTCGACTGGCACTGGATCTTCCTGGTCAACCTGCCGGTCGGCGTCGCCGTGTTCATCGCCTGCCTCAACCTGGTGCCGGGTGACCGGTCGCAGCTGCGGACAGGGCGGCTGGATGTCGCAGGGGCGGTGACCGTGACCTCCGCGCTGATGGTCGCCGTCTACGCGATCGTGAACGGCAACCGGGTGGGATGGGTGACCGGCCAAACGCTCGGCCTGCTGGGCGTGGCCGTGGGGCTGCTGGTCCTGTTCCTGGTGATCGAGTCGCGCGTGGAGGTGCCGCTGGTGCCGCTGCGGCTGTTCCGGTTGCGGAACCTGGCCACAGCCAACGTGATCGGCGTGCTGTCGGCCGCTGCGATGTTCGCGTGGTTCTTCCTGTCGGCGCTGTACCTACAACTGGTGCTCGGCTACTCGCCGCTGCAGGTGGGGCTCGCGTTCCTGCCCGCCAACCTGCTGGTGGGCGGGTTCTCGATCGGCGTCTCGGCGAAGCTGGTGATGCGCTTCGGCATCCGGCCGCCGCTGATCGCCGGCATGCTGTTCTGGACGGTCGGCTTTCTGCTGTTCGCACGCGTGCCCGTCAACGGCGACTACCTGACCGATGTGCTGCCGGCCATGCTGGTGCTGGGCGTGGGTGCTGGGATCGGCTTCAACCCGGTGCTGCTGGCGGCGATGAACGACGTCGAGCCGAGCGAGGCGGGGCTGGCATCCGGCGTCGTCAACACCTCGTTCATGATGGGAGGGGCGCTGGGGCTGGCGGTGCTGGCGAGCGCCGCCGCGTCGCGTACGAGCGCGCTGACCGGCCAGGGTGAGAGCCAGGCGGCGGCGCTGACCGGCGGCTACCACGTGGCCTTCCTGATCGGAGCGGCGTTCACCCTGATAGCCGCCGGACTGGCGGTGCTGGTGCTGCGGCCGATCGCGATGGGGGCACCGGCTGAGGCGCAGGACGAGGGCGCGCACGGCCGTCAGCCCGCTGCAGTCGAGGGTTAGTTCTTCAGCTGCGAGGCTCGGCCACGCGGCCGACGGCCTCGATCTCGACCAGCATGCCGTCGAACAGGAACCCGCCGGCCACGATCGCGGTGCTCGCCGGATAGGGCGGTGCGAACAGTTCTCCGCGCACTCGCTTGAAGGCGTCGTAGAGCGAGGCGTCGGCCAGGAACACGGTCATCTTCACGATCGTCTCGAGCGACGCGCCGCCGGCCTGCAGGGCGAGGTCGACGTTCGCGAAGGCCTGGCGGATCTGGGCCTGGGGGTCGTCGCTGACGACGGTGCCGTCGTCGCCGAAGCCGCCCTGGCCGGCGGTGAAGACGAGCTCGCCGTCGGTCAGCACCGACTGCGCGTACTGGTACTCGGCGGCCCAGGGGAAGGGGTTGGGGAGGGCGCGGTTGGTCATGCGCCGATCCTACAGCGGTCAATCAGGACGCTGGGCGATGCGGATCATGCTGTCGCGCACCGGCCGGGCGGGGCCGGGTTCCCGTAGCGCCGCCATCAGCGCGTCCACGCAGAGCGGGTCGAACTGGGTGCCGGTGCAGCGCTCGATCTCGGTGACGGCGGCGGGCAGGGCCATCGCCGCGCGGTAGATGCGGTCCTCGGTCATCGCATGGAACGCGTCACAGACGGCGATCACACGCGAGCCCAGCGGGATCTCCTCGCCGGCCAGGCCGTCGGGGTAGCCGCGGCCGTCCCAGCGCTCGTGGCTGGAGCGCACCAGCGGCACCAGGTCCGCGAAGTAGGGCACCGGCTCGAGTATGCGCGCGCCGATGTCGGGGTGGCGCTGCATCACCAGCATCTCCTCGCCCGTCAGCGAGCCCGGCTTGCGCAGGATCGACTCGGGGATGCCGATCTTTCCGATGTCGTGCAGGAGCGCGGCCAGGCGGATGACACGGATGTCGGCGGGAGCGAGGTTGAGCTGATCGCAGACACGGCCGGCCAGCTCCGCGATCTTGCTGGCGTGGTCGTTGGTGTAGGCGTCCTTGGCCTCGAGCGCGGCGGCAAGCGTGCCGAGGGTGGCGAAGTAGGCGTCCTCGAGCCGCTCCGACATGCGGGCGCGGGCCACCATCGTGCCGGCCTCGGCGGCCAGCGCGGTGGCCAGGCGCAGCTCGGCCGGATGGAAGCTGCGGCGGCGCTCGTCGTAGATCTCGACCAGCGCGTAGGGCTCGCCTTCGACGGTCATCGAGAACATCAGCAGCGACCCGAACCCGAGCTCGCGCAGCCAGCGCTCCTCGGCGGGGTCGATGCCGGGCGAGTCGAGCGTGCACGTGTACGGCTGGCCGGTCCGCATGACCGCTTCGGTGCTGGGGTAGTCGGCCAGGTCGTACTCGTCGGGGGCCGGCTCCCAGCGGAACGGCGGCCGGGCGTATCCGGCGCGATCTCGGAGGATGCCGCGCTCATCGTCGAGCAGCGCGATCATGCAGGCGGACGCGTCGAGGAAGGTGGTGAGCTGCCGCGAGAGGTCTGCGAGCACGGCCGGCACGTCGTCGCCGGCTGCCATCGACTGGGCGGCCTCGATCACCTGCAGCACCGGCTCCAGCTGATCCTGGCGCAGCGGCGCGGCCGGCGAGCGCGGATCTGGAGCCGTGTCTCGGGTCATCGCCCGAGAGGATTCCGCCCCCATCTGCGGATCCCTCTTTTGGGTGACAGGAGCGCCGCCGCCGGACGCGACGGGCGATGCTGGCTGCGGCCTAGCCGAGGTTGGCCATGAGCGAGATCACGGCCGGGCCCAGCACCACGATGAACACCGCCGGGAAGATCAGCAGCACGGTCGGGAACAGCATCTTCACGGGCGCCTTCATGGCCTGCTCCTCGGCCTCGTTGCGGAGCCGGGTTCGGAGGTCGTCGGCCTGCGTCCGCAGCATCTGCGCCAGCGGGACCCCCAGGCGGTCGGCCTGCACCAGTGCGCGTACGAAGCTGGCCATCTCGGGGGCATCCACACGGACGGCCATGGCCGCCATCGCGTCGCCGCGGCTGGCGCCCAGCTGGGTGTCGCGCAGCATCAGCGCCAGCTCGTCGATCAGCGGCCCGCGCAGGCGGCGCACCACCCGCTGCAGGCTGGCGTCGAAGCTCATGCCGGCCTCCACCGAGAGCGTCATCAGGTCGAGCACGGTCGGCAGGGAGGCGACGATCTTGTCGCGGCGGCCGCGGACGCGCATGTCGATCGCCAGCGGGATGCTCACGTACGCGATCGCGGCCAGGATCAGCCCGACCCCGGCCGCCATCACCAGCGAGAGCACGTGGAACAGCGACAGGCTCAGCATCATCCCGTACACGGTCAACGGCACCACCACCTTCAGCCCGGCCAGCTCCTCCGGCGTCAGCAGCCGTGACCAGCCGGCGGCCGCCAGCTTCAGGCGCAGCGCCTCCGCGCTCTGTCCGCGGCCGCCTGGAGCGATCCGTCCGATCCGCCGCAGCCACGCCCGGGGGTCGTTCGTCCGCGCCGGCTCGCCGTAGCCGTAGCCCGGGATCCGGCCCAGCGTCGACTCCACCTGGATCCGTTTGGCGGCGGCCGCGCGCAGCAGGAAGAACCCGCTGGCGGCGATCAGGACGACTACGAGAAGGAACACGGCTTCGCCTCCCTACGCGATCGCCCGGGGTTTCACCATGCGCCGCAGTACCAGCGCGCCTGCGGTCATCATCACCAGCGCCACAAGGATCAGCACCCGCCCGGCTCCGGTCTCATACAGCGGCGACATGTAGCCGGGGTTGATCACGGTCAGGATCGCCGCGAGCGCGAACGGCATACCGAGCAGCACCCGCGCCGACATCACGCCCATCGCCACCAGCGCCCGCACCCGGGCGCTGAACTGCTGGCGCTTGCGCACGGTGTCGGCGACCTGGTCGAAGATCTCCGCGACGTTGCCGCCGATCCGCCGCTGCACGTCGGTCGTCAGCACCACCAGCTCGAAGCTCTCCGACGTCAGCCGCTTGCTCATGTCGTCCAGCGCCTGCTCGATCGGCACACCCAGCCGCACCTGCTTCTGCGCACGGCGGAACTCGCTGCGCGCCGGCTCGCCGGCCTCCTCGACCAGCGTATCCAGAGCCTGGGCGAACGAGCGGCCGGCGCGAAGCGCGCTGGCCCACACGCCCAGCAGCTCCGGCAGCTGGGCCTCGAACGCGGTCGAGCGGCGCCGGGCTCGGAAGCGCAGCACCATCACGGGCAGCGCACCGCACAGGAGCAGCGGCAGCGCCAGCAGCGGGCCCGCGGTGACCAGCCCGAAGGCGGCCGGGAACAGCGCGGTGGCGGCGATGATGGTGACGATCTGGCCGGTGGGAACGGTGCTGCCCGCGCGCTCGGCCAGCGTGTGCAGCCATCCCCACGCCCGCGTCTTGCCGAGCCGGGTCTCGAGCCCTTCGTACATGTCCGTCAGGGCCGGCTCGTGCGCCTTCGCCGCCTCCTTCGACAGCTCCGAGGAGTATGGGGAGAGCCGTGCCGTGAGCGCCTGCGGCCGGCGCTCGGCCGCGCTCATGGCCACGGTCGCGAGCATCATGATGGCGGCGAACCCGAGCAGTGCCACGATCCACGCCCCGTACTCGCTCCACACAGACATCGACGATCCGGCCACGCCGCCCGGCAGCGACACGTGCGCCGGCGGCCCCCCGTGCAGGCTGATCGTGAGCGTCCGCGAGCTGGAGTGGGGCAGCGCCACGTCGACGGCCCACTCGCCGGCCAGCCGCGTCTCGGCCAGCCTGGCCGCGATCGGCTCGAGTGCGGAGACCTGCGCAGCCGGCACGTAGGCGCCGTGCGTCGCCGCCGCCACCTGGCGCAGCGCGGTGGCCGTATACGACCCGGAGGAGGTGAGGCCGACCGCGTCCACCTCGACGCCGTCGCGCGCGAGCGCCGCCGTGAGATCATCGAGCGACGTCGTCGACGTGGTGTCGTCGCCGTCCGACAGCACCACGACCACCCGCCGCGACCCGTCCGACGGGCCGGTCAGCCGAGCGGCGTCGCCGATGCCGTCGTAGAGCGCTGTGCCGCGGTGCGTTGTCAGCGTGGACAGAGCCGCCTGCACAGCCTGGACGTTCCCGGTCAGCGGCGTTACGGTGCGTGCCGAGCCGTCGAACTCGACCAGTCCGACCTTGTCGGTCGAGCCAACCGCATCCAGCAGCCGCTGTCCCGCTGCGACTGCGGCCGCCAGCGGCGGCCCGGCCATGCTGGTCGACGTGTCGACGGCGAACACGAGGTGCAGCGAGCGCCGCAGGCCGAGCGGCCGTAGCTGCGTCACCTGCGCCGTCTTGCCGCCCAGCTCAGCCTGCACGTCCAGGCCGGTGAGGTCACCGGGTGCGCGCACGATCACGCGCACCGTGCGGCCGTCGACCTTGCTGACGCCGCTCACCTGCGGCGGTGCGGCCGTGTCGGCCGCCAGCGCCGCAGGGGTGAGCGTGACCGCGATCGCGAACGCCGCTCCCAGCGCGTGCCGCAGCCGCATCAGGCGCTCCTGCGCTGCCCGCGCCGCAGCACGTCCACCTTCGCCGAGGTGTCGCTGTTGAAGAACGACTTCGGGAGCGACACGCCGTTCAGCTCAAGCTTGTCGATGAACGCGGGCCGGATGCCGGTGTGGCGCATCGTGCTCGAGACACGGTCGTCCTCGGCGTCGCCCGCGAACCCGGCCACGAAGATGTCGGTGAGGGTGATCACGTCGCCCTCGACCCGCGGCACCTCGGTGATGTGCGTGATGCGGCGACGGCCGTCCACCAGCCGCTGCGTGTGGATGATCAGGTCGAAGGCGCTCGCGATCTGGTCGCGGATCGCCTTCAGCGGCAGGTCGAATCCGGCGGTCAGCACGAGCGTCTCGGTGCGCGCCAGCGCATCGCGCGGGCTGTTCGCGTGGATCGTGGTCAGCGAGCCCTCGTGGCCGGTGTTCATGGCCTGCAGCATGTCTACCGTCTCGGCGCCGCGGCACTCACCCACGATGATCCGGTCGGGCCGCATGCGCAGCGCGTTCTTGACCAGGTCGCGGATCGAGATCTGGCCCTTGCCCTCGATATTCGCCGGGCGTGCCTCCAGGCTGATCACGTGCTTCTGCGACAGCCGCAGCTCGGCCGCGTCCTCGATCGTGACGATGCGCTCGCGCTCGGGGATGAACGAGGACAGCACGTTCAGCATCGTGGTCTTACCCGTGCCGGTGCCGCCCGAGACCAGCACGTTCAGCTTGCCCTCGACGCAGGCCTCGAGGAATGCCGCGGCCTGGTGGGAGAGCGTGCCGAAGGCGATCAGGTCGTCGATCGTGAGCGGCTCGCGCGAGAACTTGCGGACGGTCAGCGAGGGGCCGGTGATCGCCAGCGGCGGGATGATCGCGTTCACCCGCGACCCGTCCGGCAGGCGCGCGTCCACCATCGGGCTGGCCTCGTCGATGCGCCGCCCGGTCTGGGCGACGATCCGGTCGATCACCTGCAGCAGGTGCCGCTCGGACGCGAACTGGACGTCGGTCTCCTCGATCTGGCCCCTGCGCTCGATGTAGATGGTGTGGTGGTTGTTGACCATCACCTCCGAGATCGAGTCGTCGGCCAGGAACGGCTCGATCGGCCCATAGCCGAGGATGTTCGACGTGATCTCGCGCACCAGCCGCGTGCGGTCGGCCATCGAGAGCGGCGTGCCGGCCTCGGCCAGCGCCTCGTCGACGGCCTTCTGGACGTGTTCGCGCAGCTCGTCCTCGGGCACCTCGCCCTCGACCAAATCCTGGCCCAGCTCGCGCACCGCCTCGCGCTGTGCGGCGTTCTTGATCTCGACGAAGGGATCGTTGACGACGTCCGTCGTCGGCTCCACCTTGCCCCGCCCGGCCGCGGACTCGTGACGGCGCAGGCGGCCGTGCAGCGATCGCGACTTGTCGGGTTTCATCGCAGGCTCCCTACCACCGCGTCGAGCGACCGGGCCATGTCGTAGAACGACTTGGCGACCCGTGACTTGGGGGCGTCGATCACGACCGGCTGGCCGCGGTTGACCGAGATCGGGATGGCCTTGTCCGACGCCAGCGTATAGGTGATCTCGCGCCGCAGCGTGCGCTCGACGTCGCGGTCGTCCAGGCCCACCCGCGCGCCCGAGCGGTTCATCAGGATGCGGACGTCCTTGACGTCCATCTCCAGCAGCTCCAGCGTCTCCAGCGCGATCTTGAGGCTCTTGATGGTCGGCACGTCAGATGCGCCCACCAGCACCAGGGAATCGGTGTGATCGATGGCCAGCAGCACGGCGGGCGCAAATTGCGAGGAGGTGTCGATCACGACCGCGTCGTAGCTCTGGCGGGCCACCGCCAGCAGCGGCTCCAGCCGGTCCACGTCGACCAGTTCCTCCTCGTCCGGCCGGGTGGGGGCGGGCAGCAGGTCGACGCCGCTCGAGTGCCGGGTGACGAAGCCGGCCAGCTTCTCGCCGTCCAGGTCGCCGGGCGACTGCACCAGGTCGAGGATCGTCCAGCGCGGGGACAGGCCCAGCACCAGCGCGTCGTCTCCGGAGTGCAGGTCGAAGTCGATCAAAAGCGTGCGCTTGCCCTGGCGGGCGAAGCAGACCGCCAGGTTGGTGGCGATCACGGTCTTGCCCGACCCGCCCTTGGTCGAGAACACCGTGAAGATGTGCGCCGAGCGGTGGCCCTTGGCCGAGCCCGGTGCCATCGCCGCCATGCTGGCGCGGCGGCTGCGCATCGCCCGCGCCTTGGCGGCGGCCATGCCCAGCGACTGTGGCTCCTGCGGCAGGTACACGATCTCGTCCACCCCCAGCGCCAGCGCCTCGTCGAACCAGCGGCTGGGGTGGCTGTCGGTGAGCGCGACGATCGCCGGGCCGTGCGTGTCGGCCAGCGCGATCCGCATCTCGGCCGGCAGGCCGTCCGCGTCGTGCGGCAGGCTCCACACCAGCACCTCCGGCGTGGTGTCGACGATCTCCACCATCCCCGACCGCTCGAACAGGTCGCGGAGCGCTGCGTCGTCCCCCTGAAGTGAAACCCTGATCAGGTCGTTCATCGGTGTATCTCCTCTACTTCGTGGGGACGCCGTGGTGGGGGAACCGCCCCGGCAGCTTCGGCACGGTGATCGGCCGGTAGGTGGCGCCGGTCGAGCCGACCAGTGCCAGCCAGATGTTGTTGGCGCTCTGATCGGCGGACGAGTTGGCCAGCGCGTTGGCGATGAACAGGCTCTGCTGCTCGGTCACCGCCAGCAGCACGGAGCCCGCCTCCGACCCCGAGTTGACCGCGGAGTCGAGTGTGGGTGCGTCCACCTCGAGCACCCGCGCGTCCGGCACCGCCAGGTAGGTGAAGACTTTGTCGTTGGTGCGGTAGCTGGTCAGCACGTCGACGCGGTCGTTGACGCTGAGGTCGGACAGCAGTCCCGAGTTGGGGTTGAACGGCACCCGGATCGCCCGGAAGTTGCCGGTCACCTGGTAGGCCGGCGTCTGTGTGCGCGGCGCACCCACCCGGTTCAGGGTCAGCTGGTCACCGTTGTAGAGGCTCTGAGTGATGACCTGACCGGCCACGGCCCCGAAGCTGGTGATGGCGCCGTCTGCGACGTCCGACTGGCGCACGGACTGGTAGCTCAGGTACCCCTGCGACCGCGCGTCGTCCACGGTCGTGCCGACCGGCACCTCGTGCGTCGCCACGATCACCGTGACGGTGTTGGCGCTCGACTCCGCGCTCTTGCGGACGTGCGAGGTGTAGGCGAACAGCGCGCCCGCGGCGGCGACCGCGAGGAAGAAGCTGATGATGAGGTTACGGCTGAGCGTCGGCATCTGAGGCGGATCTCCTTTTGGTGCTGCGATGGGTGAGCCGAGTGTGGCTTGCTACCCGGCCCGCATGGTCGCGTCGCGGCAGAGATCGCCCGACTTGACAACGACTCCGAGCAGGTCGACGGCGTAGCTGGAGCAGGCCGTCGCCGTGTAGATGGCGGTGCCGTGCGATGTCGTCGCGGTGAGCGAGACGCGCTTCAGAGCGACGTCACCGGCCGCTGCCCTGGCGGCCGCACGGGCGGCGGCCTGGTGGCCTCCGTGGCGCGCGGCGGCGCCGGCGCGGGCGCCGTGGGAGGCCGCGTCGTGGAGGGTTCGCCACGTGCCGTAGACGACGCTCAGCTGCCAGATCGAGAGCAGCAGGACGAGCAGGATCGGCAGCGCTAACGCCATCTGGATCACCGCCTGTCCTTGCTGGTCTGAGCGCTCAGTGATGGTTCGCATTCCGTCGCGGGGGAAGGGCCTGCATGGCGCCTATCGGCACCGGTCGAGACGTTCTTGACCTCGAACGCGGGACGGGTAGCGCCGGAAGGAGCCGTGCACTACTACTCACGTGGTAGCGAACGTTGGTCGATCTGTCTACGTGCTCGGGACAAAGGTTGCGCGTTCCGCCTGACCTCGCCTGTAAGGTTCCCGCTCGTGGCGCTGCTTTCCATCCCAAGTCCGGGCGATCCGTTCCTGATCAATTCCGGGCCGATCCACGCCCGCTGGTACGGCATGCTGCTGGCCCTGGGGGTGCTGCTGGCCGGATGGATCGCCCGCCGCGAGTTTCGCCGCCGCTCGATGGACCCGGAGCTGGCCTACACGATCGCCGTGTGGGCGGTGCCGTTCGGCCTGATCGGCGCCCGCCTCTACCACGTGCTCACGGACTGGGGCTCGTTCAGCAACAACTACTCCCAGATCCCGGCCATCTGGAACGGCGGGCTGTCGATCTTCGGCGCGGTGCTGGGCGGCATGCTCGGCTGCTGGATCGGCTGCCGTCGCGTGAACCTGCCGTTCTGGCGGGTCGCTGACTGCATCGCGCCCGGCCTCGTGCTGGCGCAGGCGCTGGGCCGCTGGGGCAACTACTTCAACCAGGAGCTGTACGGCAAGCCCTCCAACCTGCCATGGGCTGTCAAGATCGACCCGGCCCACCGCACGCCCCCCTACACGGACTCGTCCACGTTCCAGCCGATGTTCCTGTACGAGTCGATCCTGGACGTGCTGGTCTTCTTCGTGCTGATCTGGTTCACGCGGCGGTACTGGCGACGGGTGCCCTACGGCACGGTGTTCGCGCTCTACGTGACGCTCTACAACTTCTACCGGGTGCCGCTCGAGACGCTCAAGATCGATGCGGCCGACATCTTCTTCGGCCAGCGCGTGAACGTGTGGGTGTCGGGCGTGCTGTTCGTGGTGGGGTTGATCTCGTTCATCGTATTGTTCCGCCGGAGGTCGGACGCGCCTGCACCGACCACCCCGGCGGTGGCGGCGGCTGTCGCCTCCGGGCACACGCCCACGCCGAGGCCGGAGGCGGCGATCGCCGCCCGCCAGCGCACGCAGCGCCGCAAGAAGACCTGAGATGGTCGATCGGTATCTCTCGCAAGCCTGGCCGCTGCGTTCGGTCTGACGTCAGTGGCGGCTGGGGTGGCTACGGCTGCGAACCGTCCCCTCGCTGTGTCCTCAGTCGCGCCAATACGATCCAGTATTGACGCTCCCTGCGTCCTTGCGAGACTTGGTTCTCGCCGTCCAGGACATCACGGAGATACCGATCAACCATCTAGTCCTGCGGCTCGAGCTCGTCGGCCAGCAGCCGCTCGAGCGTGCGCACGCAGCCCGCGTCCAACCGATCACCCGCCTGCTGCCACAGCAGCGAGAGGGCGAGGCCGGCCGATGCCTGCGAGCGATGCCCGCCCGCGGCCACGAACGCCTCGGCGACGGCGATCACACGGGCCTCGAGCGGCGCTTCGGCCACGGGGTCGAAGCGTGCCAGCAGCCAGCCGGCCGCCTCGTCGTCGATCATGCCGGCGGACACGCGCTCGGACAGGCGCCTGCGCTCGGCCTCCTCGTCGCCGGCGGCCGCCGGGTCGTCCAGCGACGCCGCCAGGCGCACCCGGTCGACGTGATCGGGCTCGAGGCCACAGGCGCCTGCGATGTGGCCCGCGTACTCGCTGACGGCGCGCGAGTCGGCCGATCGTGCGCCGCGCGCCTCGAGCGATCGCACCGGGTCGTCGGCGCCCTCCGCGAGCCCGTCCCAGGCGATCACGCGGGCGTCGCCGGCGCGACCGAGCGCGGCGCTGGCCAGGCGTACGAGCTCGTCGTTGGTTGCCGCGTGTTCGGGGAAGGCGGCCACGCCGCCGGAGATGGTGACCGGGTCGCCGTCCAGCGACAACCCGCCGGCCAGCCGCCCCACCAATGCCGCCGCCGACTCGGCGGTCATGCCCGGCAGCACCAGCGCGAACTGGCCCTCGTCCAGCCTGCAGACGCAGTCGTAGCTGCGGACGCCGCCAGCGAGGCCGCCGGCCGCCAGCCGCAGCACGCGGTCGGACTCGGCGGCTCCGTGCTGGGCGGTGAAGCCGGCCAGCCCGTCCAGGTCGACCAACGACACCGCAAGGCTCTGGCCGGTGCGCTTGGCGCGCGCCAGCTCGCGGCCGAGCACGCTCTGGAAGCCGAGGTGGTTGGGCAGGCGCGTCAGCGGATCGAGCGTGCCCGACTCGCCGGCGACGGTGTCCCACAGCCGCGAGGCCTCCATCGCCTGCGCCGCGATCCCGGCAGCGATCCGGGCGCGTTCCAGCCCGTCCGGCTCGGCCACCCGCTCGGCCAGCAGCCCACCCAGCACGCGTCCGGCGCTGACCAGCGGCAGCAGCGTGCGGCCGTCGTCGGTGACCGGATCAAGTCCCGGCAGCTCCAGCCGCTGGGGGCCGTCGCCTGCGAGCAGGGCGAGGCCATCTCGCTGCTCGCTGAGTGCGTAGCTCGAGACCGAGCCCGCGCCCAACGCCGCGCCGGCGGCTTCGGCCGCTGCCGCCAGGACGCCGGGCAGGTCGAGGCCGGTCTCGCAGGCCGCGACCAGGCGCGCCAGGTCGCGCTCGAAGTCGGCCGTCTCAGACACCGTCGCCCTCCTGCAGCTTGCCGGCGGCGACCAGCACCCGCACGGTGGTGCCGGTGCCCGGCACCGAGTCGATGTCCAGCCGCCCGTTGAGGATGGCGGCGCGCTCCTGCATCGAGGCGACACCGTGGTGGGGTAGGCCGTCGGCCGGCTCCGACATCTCGCCGCTACCGTCGTCCACCACCCGCGCCTCGAGGCCCTCGCGCGGAGATCCGTGCACGCTGACAACGATGGTGGCCGGGTTGGCATGCTTGAGCGCGTTGGTCATAGCCTCACGTACGATCTGGAACAGGCAGACCTGATCGTCGCCGCTGAGCGCGTCGGCATCCGCCACGTCCAGCGTGACGACCACGCGGTGGTCGGCCTCGAAGCGGTCGGCGATCGCCTGCAGCGCCGTCTCGAAGCCCTGCTCGCGCAGCGTCCAGGGCTCGAGGGCAAACGACAGCTCGCGCACCTCGCCGATCACGGACCGCTGCCGCGCGCGGGCCGTCTCGAGCACCTGCTGGGCGGTCTCGGCATCGCCCGCCTCCATCGCCTCGGCGGCGGCGTTCAGCATCATGTTGACGCCAGACAGCGTCTGCACGGGGCCGTCGTGGAGGAAGGTCGACAGACGGCGCCGCTCCTCCTGTTCGGCCGACACGACCCGGCGCGAGAGCTCCGCCCGTTCGCTCTCGCGGATGCGGGCCTGCGCCAGCAGCGCCTCCACCCGCTCGAACAGCGCGGCGCTCTCGGCGGCGCGTGCGGCGAAGTCGGCAAACAGCGTGGCGCGGGCCAGGTCGTCAGGCCCGAAGCCAGCGCCGCCGCGCAGGTCGAGCAGCACCACCAGCGCGTGCAGGCGGCCGGCCACCACCAGCGGTGCCGCCAGCAATGCCCGCGGACGCAGACGGCGGGTGACATCGTCCACAGGCCGGGCCGGGCCGGTGACGGCCCCCACCAGGTCGCGTGCGGCCACGGCCAACGCGGAGTCCTCGGCATCCATGGGCACGCGTGCGTCGCCCAGCGGGCCCAGCGCCAGGCCGGCGGCGGCCGCCGGCCGCAGCGAACGCTCGCCCGCGGCCGGAACCAGCACCAGCACGGCATCGGCGGTGAACAGGCGCTGCGCCTCGACCGCGGTGTGCTCGAGCACCGCGGCTGAATCGAGACCAGCGGAGACCGCGCCGAGGCTGCGGACGAGACCGTCCAGGAAGCGGCCCTGCGCGATCAGCTCCTGGCGGAGCCGATGCTCAGTCGATGATTGCGGTTCGGAGGGCGATGGCGACTGCATGTGTGCGTGTGTCCGCCTCGAGCTTCGAGAGGATATGGCGCACATGGCTCTTCACCGTTTCCTGGCTGATGAAGAGCTTGGCAGCAACATCGGCATTCGACATCCCGTCGGCGAGCAGCTGAAGGATCTCACGCTCGCGGGCTGTCAGCATGTTCTCGCGTTCCTTGGTCAGGAAGGCGGGCATCAGCGCGGGGTCGACGTAGCCGTCGCCATCGGCCACCTTCTGGATGGCGCGCACGATCGTCTGATGCGGCGCCTCCTTCAGGATGTAGCCCTTGGCGCCCGACTCGAGGCCGCGCGTCAGCAGGCTGCGCTCGGCGAAGGCGGTGAACATCAGCACCGCCGTCTCCGGGATCTCGCTGGTGATCTCCTTGGCGGCGGCCAGCCCGTCCATGCCGGGCATCCGCACATCAAGGATCACGACGTTGGGCTTGCGGCGCCTGGCCAGCGTCACCGCGGCCTCGCCGTCGGCGGCCTCGCCGACAACTCGAATGTTCTCCGACCGTGACAGCGACAGGCGCAGGCCTTCGCGTACGACCTCATGGTCATCAACGATCAGACAGGTAATGGGCTCACTCACGTGCACTCCAAAAGTCGCGGCATTTGCCACCGGTGAGGTGTATCGGCAGGAACCCGGCACTCCGTTAGCCCCAACCGTTTTCGGCCCCGCCCGACCGGCTAGCGGACTTCTGGTCCGCCCCCGCGATCCCTGCACCATAGAGGTATCCGCCGCCGTTGGTAGACTCCGGGGTGCGTGAGCGACGAGCCTCCGAGTACCTGCCCGGCATGAGAACCGCACTCGCGCTGCTCGCGGTCCTGCTGATCGTCCTTGCCAACGGCTTCTTCGTGGCGGCCGAGTACGCGCTGGTCACGATGCGCCGGACGCGCGTCCAGGAGCTGGTCGATCAGGGCAGCCGCGGCGCCCGCCGAGTGTCGGACCTGCAGCAGAACCCGGCTCGCTTCATCTCGGCCATCCAGCTGGGCGTGACGCTCTCCAGCCTGGCGCTCGGTGCCATCGGCGAGCCGGTCATCTCGAACCTGCTGGACACGCCGCTGGGCTGGCTGCCGTCCAGCTGGCACGGTGGCGTGGCGCTGACCATCTCGGCGATCCTGGCCTTCTCGATCCTGTCGTTCTTCCACGTGGTGCTGGGCGAGATCGTGCCCAAGAGCTACACGCTGCAGCACGCGGAGCGGGTGGCGTTGGTGGTGGCGACGCCGATCAACGTCTTCTACGCGATCTTCCGGCCGTTCATCTGGGCGCTCGTGGCGGCCAGCGCGGCCGTCCTGCGCTGGCTGGGGCTGCCGCCGGGGGCGCGGCGCTCGTCGGTGCACTCCGAGGAGGAGCTGAAGATGCTGGTCACGGCCAGCCGCGAGCAGGGCGTGCTCGAGGAGGAGGAGCAGACGATGCTCCACAAGGTGTTCGCGTTCGCCGACAAGGACGCGGCCGACGTGATGGTGCCGCGCCCGGACGTGGTGGCGCTGCCGCTGGAGCTGCCGGTGGCGGAGCTGCTGCGGCTGATGCTTCAGCATCCCTACACGCGCTATCCGGTCTACGACGGCGAGCTGGACGACGTGGTCGGCGTGCTGCACGTGCGCGACCTGTTCGCGGCGCTGCACGACCGCGGGATCGACGGCGTGGACGTGCGCGCGCTGCTTCGCCCGGCGATCATGGTTCCCGAGACGAAGCGGCTCGACGAGCTGCTATCCGACTTCCGTGCCACATCGAACCACATGGCGATCGTGGTGGACGAGTACGGCTCGCTGGCCGGCCTCGTCACGCTGGAGGACCTGCTGGAGGAGATCGTGGGCGAGATCGGCGACGAGTTCGACGTGCCGGAGGCGGGCATCCGGCGGCTGGGCGTCGGGCGCATGCGGCTGGGCGGGTCGTTCCCGATCGAGGAGTTCAACGTGCGGTTCGGAACGTCGCTGCCCGACGAGGACTACCACAGCGTCGGCGGCTTCGTGTTCGGCGAGCTGGGCCGCGCACCCAAGGTGGGCGACTCGGTCAAGACCGACGGGGTGCGGTTCGAGGTGAGCGGGGTGGACGGCCCGCGCATCGTCGAGGTGGACGTGACGCTGAAGCCGCCGGAGACGGAGCCGGCGGCCGAGGAGCGGGGCCAGGCCTCAGGCTGAGGCGGCCAGCTCGTCCGAGCGCCTGGCCATCTCGACGTCGCGGTCGGTGATGCCGCCGGCGCTGTGGTTGACCCAGTCGAGCTCGACGCGGCCCCAGCCGACGAGCATGTCCGGGTGATGGTCGGCCACCTCGGCGGCGTCCGCCACCCGGTTCGCGAAGGCCATCGCCTGAGCGAAGTCGTCGAACCCATAGCGCTTGTGCAGGGCGCCGGCCCGCTGCGACCAGTCGCCGCCCAGCGATTCGAGCGCCGACGCCAGCTGATCCGGTGTGAGTACGTCCATCGCGTCGCAGCTTACCGCTGTATCGTGCGCTTCTCCCATGCCGCCCGCAGAGCTGAGCGCAACCGATCACGCGATCATCGAGATCCTCCAGCGTGAGGGCCGCACGACGTACGCCGATATCGGCTCGCGGGTGGGAGTGTCGGCCACGGCGGCGCACGAGCGCATCAAGAAGCTGGAGGCCCGCGGCGTGATCCGCGGCTACCAGGCCGAGATCGATCCGGCCCTGGTGGGAGCGGGCGTGACGGCGTTCATCTTCGTATCGCAGAAAGCCGGGCCGCGCAGCCCGGTGGAGGAGCTGTTCGCCGACACGCCGTGGGTGCAGGAGTGCCACCACGTGGCCGGCGAGGAGACGCTGCTCCTGAAGGTGCGGGCAGAGTCGATGCCGGCGCTGGAGCACCTCGTGTGGGAGATCCGTGCCCTCGACTCGGTCGAGCGCACACGCACCGTGGTGGTGCTGGCGACCGTGTTCGAGAACCGCCCGGTCGCGGCCGCAACCGCCGACGCGACGTAGCGCCGGACGCAACACCCCGGGCACACGTCGTCACGCGCTCGTTGGCAACACCGGTGCCAGGCGCGGGTGTTGCGCCACCGGGGCGTTGCGAGCGCGTTTCGCGCCGCCGGCGTTTCGCCGAGTTCGGCTGCGCCTGCCGTCGCTCTGGGGCCTTCGTGTCACCTCGCCGTTGGCAACGCCGATGCCAGGCGCGGGTGTTGCGTCATCCCGATGGGACGCGGCCGTGACCGGCGGTGACGTGCCAGCTACTCGAAGCTGAGCGGCTGCTCGGTGACCGCCATCTCCGCGATCCGGTAGCCCTTGATGTCGGCGCCGCCGCCGGCCAGCGACACGATCACGTAGGTCGCGTCCGGCCAGAAGGCCTGCTCAGCGTCGGTGCGCGAGGGGTAGGCAGGCGAGGACACATGTGAGTGGTAGATGCCGATCAGATCGAGGCCGGCGTCGTCGATCTCGTTCATGATCCGGATCTGGTCGCGCGACTCGATCCGGTAGTAGTAGGGGCTGGGCTCATCCGGCTGGGCCGGGAAGAAGCGCTCGGCGCGGCCGTCCAGCCCGGCGATGATGCCGCAGGCCTCGTTCGGCAGCCCCGCCCGTGCGTGCGCGACGATCTCGTCGCGCATCGCGGCCGGGATCACCACCAGACGCGCTCGTCCATCGCCGCCTCGAGCTCCTCCAGCGGCGTCGTGTACAGCCCCGCGCTCATGTACTTGGAGCCGCCGTCGGCGAACAGCACCACCACGTTCTGCGAGTCGTCCATCTCGGACGCCACCCGGCGCGCCACCGCCAGCGCTGCGCCGGCCGAGACGCCGGCGAAGATGCCCTCCATGTCTAGGAGCTTGCGGAGCATCAGCACCGCCTCGCCGTTGGAGACGAGCACCTTGCGGTCCAGCTCCCGGATGTCCAGGATCGGCGGCGTGTAGCCGTCCTCGAGGCTGCGCAGCCCCATCACCGGGTCGCCCTGCAGGGGCTCCGCGGCCACGATCTGCACGTCCGGGTTCGCCTCCCGCAGGCGCCGCCCGCTGCCCATCAGCGTGCCGCCCGTGCCCAGTCCGGCCACGAAAGCGTCCACCTGGCCGTCCGGCACCTGCTCGAGGATCTCGACGGCCGTGCCGCAGTAGTGGGCGGCGGGGTTGGCCTCGTTTGCGTACTGGAACGGCATGAACAGGCTGGGGTCGCGTTCCGCAAGGTCGCGTGCCATCGCGACCGCGCCGTTCGAGCCCAGGTTCCCGGGCGAGAACAGGATGTCCGCCCCGTACATCCGCAGCAACTCGACCCGCTCCTGCGTGGCCGACTCCGGCATCACCACCGACACCGGGTAGCCCTTGACCTTGCCGATCATCGCCAGCGCGATCCCCGTGTTGCCGCTGGTCGGCTCCAGGATCCGCTGACCGGGCGCGAGCTCGCCCGAGTCCTCGGCCGCCTCCACCATCGACAGCGCCACCCGGTCCTTGACCGAGCCGGTCGGGTTCTGCTCCTCAAGCTTCGCGAAGATGCGCGCGCCCGCCGGCGGGCCGATCCGCGGTAGCTCCACCAGCGGCGTGTTGCCGACCGCCGACAGCGCCGCCACCCGCTCCATCTGCAGGCAGCCCACTGCTAGCGCCCGCCCCCGGCCATCGCCGGCAGCACGATCACGGTCGACTCGGGTGTGACGCTGGTGTCCAGCCCCCGGCCGAGACGCACGTCCTCGTTGTTCACGTACACGTTGACGAACCGGTTCAGCTCGCCGCCGTCGTCCAGCAGGTGCCCGCGGATGGACGGGTAGCGACTGGTCAGATCATCCAGCAGCTCGCGCACGGTCGCGCCGTCGGCGTCGACCTCACGCGCGCCACCCACGGCCTGGCGCAGGATCGGAGGCATTCGCACCGTCGACATCTAGGCGACGGCCTTCTGGATCACCGGAGCCGCCGCGCGCACGGGAGCGGCGCAGAACTGCTCGTAGTCGATGAACTCGATCTGCTCCGGATCCTTGCTGCAGACCGGGCAGTTGGGGTCACGATGCATCTTTAGCTCCACGAACTCCATTGCCAGGGCGTCGTAGCGTAGCTGGCGCCCGATCAGCGGATCGCCCACGCCCAGCAGCAGCTTCACGGCCTCCGTTGCCTGGAGCGTTCCCACCACGCCCGGCAGGACGCCGAGCACGCCGCCCTCGGCGCACGACGGCGCCAGCTCCGGCGGCGGCGGCTCCGGGTACTGGCAGCGATAGCAGGGCCCGACCCGCGGCGCGTACACCGTGACCGAACCCTCGAACTGGTAGATCGAGCCGTGCACGACCGGGATGTTCGCGACCAGGCTGGCGTCGTTCAGCAGGTAGCGGGTGGGGAAGTTGTCGGTGCCGTCGACGATCACGTCGTAGCCCGTGATCACGTCCAGCACATTCTCCGATGTGAGCCGCTCGGTGAACTTGACGATCGTGATGTCGGGGTTGAGCGCGCTCATGGCGATCTCGGCCGAGTCGACCTTGGCCATGCCGATCCGGTCCTCGGTGTGCAGGATCTGCCGCTGCAGGTTGGAGCGGTCGACCACGTCGGAATCGATGATTCCGATCGTGCCGACACCCGCCGCCGCCAGGTACAGCGCGGCCGGCGATCCCAGCCCGCCTGCGCCGATCAGCAGCACCTTCGACTCCAGCAGCCGCAGCTGCCCGGCCTCGCCCACCTCCGGGATCAGCGTGTGGCGGCTGTAGCGCTCCTGCTGCTGCGGCGTGAGCGTGTGCGGCAGCTTCCACTCGTGGCCGTTCTGCTTCCAGCCCGAGAAGCCGCCGGCCAGCGACACCACGTCGGTGTAGCCGAGCTCGTGTAGCGTCTTCGCGGCGAACGCCGAGCGGTTGCCCGCTGCGCAATAGAGGATCACGGGCGCGTTTCGGTCGGACACCGTGTTCTCGATCCGCGACTCCAGGTTGCCGCGGGGGATGTGCACGGCGCCGGGGATGTAGCCCTGCTCGTACTCGTCGCGCTCGCGCACGTCGACCAGCACCGGACGCGTCTTTGCGCCCAGCATCTGCTCCGCCTCTGCGGCCGTGACCTCGCGGATCTCGCGCCTTGTTGCTGCAAGATGTTCGCGGTACGTGGCCACGCCCATCACCTACCCTTTCACTGAAACCCCACACGCAGAAGCGCGCCTGGGGCCGGAATGTCCCTCTGAATTGTAGCGGGGTATGGATCCAAACTCCATGCCCTTACCACTGTGAACGAGCCACCCCGCGAACATATTCCCGGCCGCCGCCGGCGGCTGGTCGTGCTGCTCACGGTGGCGGCCGTGATCGGCGTCGCAGCCGCCGCCGCGGTGGCCGTGAGCGCGCGCGACGACGGCTCGCAGCCCGCCGCAGCGGCAGCCGCCTGCCGGGCGCTGTCCGGCCGCCCGCCGCTGGCGCTCGACCTGCCGGGCGCGGTCCTGCCGGCCCGGGACCAGCAGAACAACGACGCGGTGCTGCGGGCGGCCGAGCGGCGCCTGCCGGCCGGCGATGTGCGCATCTCGGTGGGGCGGCTGGTGAACGCCTATGGCAGCGCCGGCGCCGCGGCCACGCTGCGCGCACTGCAGGCGCTCGACCAGTCGCAGCCGGTGGTGCGGCTGCACGAGGGCCTGGTGCAGCTGTGGGCGGGTGACTGCACCGCCGCCGAGCGGACGCTGCAGCGAGTGCGAACGGACGACCTCTACGGCTACTACGGCACCGTTGCCGACAACACGCTGCACACCGACCAGCGGCCGGGGCTGCCGATCTATATCCCGCCCGACGGCACCCCCGGCGGCACCATCCAGCAGCTGCGGGCGCGGGTACGGCAGCACCCCGACGACGGGCCGTCCTGGCTGGGCCTGGCCTACGGCGAGGAGGTCGTCGGCAACCGGCGGGCGGCGCTGGCCGCGGCCAAGCAGGCTCGCGCGGTCGACCCCACCGCCGTCTCCCCGCGCGTGGCCGTGGCGGTGATCGGCTACGACAAGTCCGACCCCACCGCATCGTTTGCCGTGCTGGGGCCGCTCACCGCCCAGGCCAGCGATCCCACGGAGGTGCTGTTCCACCTGGGGCTGCTGCTCTACTGGCGCAAGCAGGACACCGATGCCGTTGCCCAGTGGCGACAGGTCGTCTCGGAGTCTCCCGGCTCGATCTACGGCAAGATCGCGGCTCAGCTGATGCGCCAGATCAGCTGACGCGGGTGGCGCCGACGTACATCTCGGAGTACCAGCCCGAGAGCGACGAGATCTCGACGACGGTGCCCGTGTGGGGCGCATGGATGAAGCGCCCGCCGCCGACGTACATGCCGACGTGGCCGAGGTGGTCGAAAAAGACCAGGTCGCCGGGGCGCAGGTCGGCCCGCGAGACGTGGGGGCCGGCGCGATACTGGTCGGCGGCCACGCGTGGGATCTGAACGCCCAGCCGCGCGTAGACGTACTGCATCAGCCCCGAGCAGTCAAAGCCAGACGGGCTCTCGCCGCCGTACACGTAGCGCACGCCCAGCTCGCGCCTGGCAAGCGCCACGGCCCGGGCGCCGAGGCTGCTCGGGGAGTGATGGGCCCGGTGATGATGGCGGTGGTGGTGATGATGGTGCCGGCTGTGCGTGCCGCCCCCCGAAGGCGGTACGTAGGTGAAGTCGGTGCTGGCGGCGAGGTGCAGGGCGGCCCGCGTGTGCGGTCCCACCTGCCCGTCCACCAGCAGGCCGTGGCGGGCCTGGAAGGCCTTGACCGCGTGCAGCGTTATCGGCCCGAAGTCGCCGTCGGCGGTGACGCCGAGCGCGCGCTGCAGCACGGCCACCGCCGGCCCCCGGTCGTGCAGGCGGATGACGATCTCAGTTCCAACCGTGGTTCCGCGGCCGGCCGCGGCCAGAGCGGCCCGCGTGTGGGGGCCGACCTGGCCGTCGACCAGCAACCCGTGGGAGCCCTGGAACAGCTTCACGGCATGCAGCGTGTGGTGGCCGAATATCCCGTCAGCCGTGACTCCGAGCTGGCGCTGGAGCTTGACCACGTCCGGCCCCGTGTCTCCCACCCGCAGGATGCGGGGAAGCACCCTGCGCGCCCCGGCTTTCGCCGACGCCTGATGCTCCTTGCCTGCCGCGTATGCGGGTGCTCCCATGCCGGCTGCGGTCGCAGCCATCACCAGGGGCACGCTCATTCGGCGCACCTGGCGGCGGCGGCGGTACGACTCGCGGCGCCGGGTCGAGCGCGCGCGCGAGGCCTCCCACAGCTCCGGTGACCCCAGATCCCTCACGGACTGCACGGCGACAACGCTACGCCCCTGTTGTCAGGCGACGGTTAGCTGACGGTGAAGATCTTGTGCAATGACCGGGGTCACCAGGGCGGCCGCCCGTGCACCCAGCGGCCGGCCAGCATGGTCGCGACCACCCGGGCGCCGGCGATCCGCTCCGGGTGGGCGATGATGTCGGTGTCGAGCACGACCAGGTCTGCCTCCAGGCCGGGCAGCAGGCAGCCGCGCCGCCGCTCCTCGCCGACGGCGTAGGCCGCGGCCGCGGTGTGGCACGAGATCGCGTCGGCCACCGGGATCCGCTGCTCCGGGTGCCACGGCTCGCGTTCGTCCAGCGAGCGGTGCACGGCGGCCTGGATCGCGGCCATCGGATCGAGCTCCTCGATCGGGGGGTCGGCGCCGAACACGACGTGGGCGCCCGAGTCGAGCAGGTCGCGGGTGCGGTAGCCCTGCACGGCGCGCTCGCCCCAGATCTCGTCTGCCAGGTCGCGGTCGCTGGTCGCGTGCACCGGCTGCACCGACGCGATCACGCCCAGCTCGGCGAAGCGGGGCAGGTCGGCGTCGTCGAGGCACTGCGCGTGCTCGATGCGCGGCCGCAGCAGCGCCTGCTGCCACAGCTCCCGGGTGCGGTGAAACGCGTTCAGCGCCGCCCGGTTTGCGCCGTCGCCGATCGCGTGTACGGCCACCGCCAGGCCGCAGGCGGTGGCCTCCGCGATGCCGTCCGCCAGGTCGTCCTCCGACAGCAGCTGCTCGCCCGATCCGTCCAGCATCCATGCCGTGCGCGACCCCAGCGTGCCGTCCATGAACGCCTTCACCGGTCCCATCCGCAAAAGGGCGCTGCCAAAGCCGGTGCGCAGCTCCAGCGCCTTCGCCGCCTCCAGCGCCGGCAGCGGGATGCTCATCGCCACCCGCAGCGTCAGCCGCCGGTCGGCGTCGTAGCGCTGCCACAGCCCGCGACCGCCCTGGGCCTGGAAGTCGTGCACCCCGATCACGCCGCGGGCGTTGGCCACGGCCATGCCTTCGCGCAGCGCCTGCGAGCGTTCCAGCGACGTGGCCGGCGGCACGGGGAAGCGCCAGGCGTCCCACTCCTGGAGCACGCCGGTCGGGTGCTCGGCGCCGGCGGCGCGCAGCGCAGCGCTGTTCACCCACAGCGTGTGGTGGTCGTGGGCCCACAGCGCGGCCGGCCGCTCGCCGGTGACCTCGTCCAGCGCCTCGCGGCGGGGCGGGCCGTCCGGCCAGGTCGCCTCCAGCCAGCCCTTGCCCCGCAGCCAGCCGTCGCCGTCTGCGGCCGCGCCGACCGCGGCGCAGGCCTCGGCCAGGCTGCGGCAGCCGTGCAGGTCGAGCCATGTGCGCTCGAGCGCCCAGTCCAGGAAATGGACGTGGGCGTCGGTGAACCCGGGCAGCACGCAGCGCCCGTCCAGGTCGATCCGCTCGTGGCCGACCGTGTCGGAATCGCCCTCGCGCACGTCCACGCCACCGGCGATCAGCGCGCCGGCCACCGCCAGCGCCCGCACCTGGGGCAGGCGCGGATCCATCGTGTAGATCGGGCCGTTGTGGAGGATCAAGCGGCCGGTAGTCTACGCCGCGTGATAGCGGCTGAGGAGATCGAAGGGCGGCTCGCGCGGTTCCAGACGGCCCTCGCGGCGGGCGGGCTGGATGCCGCCGTGATCGTCGAGAGCACAGACCTCGCCTACCTGACCGGCACCAACCAGCAGGCGCACCTGGTCGTGCCGACATCGGGCCGTCCGCGGCTGCTGGTGCGGCGTACGCTGGAGCGGGCCCGGGAGGAGTCGCCGCTGGAGCTGATCGAGCCGCTGGGCTCGCTGTCGGGGCTGCCGGCTGCGCTGGCCGGCTGCGGCGTGGACAACGGTGCCCTGGTCGGGCTCGAGCTGGACGTGCTGCCGGCGGCGCGGTACCTCGGCTATCAGAAGCGACTGCCGGGATACCGGCTGGGCGACTGCTCGCAGGCGCTGCGTGTGGTGCGGGCGGTCAAGACCGGCTGGGAGCTCGAGCAGATGCGGGCTGCGGCCGAGCAGGTGCGGGTGGCCGCGGAGCGGGTGCCGTCGCTCCTGCGTGCCGGCGTCTCCGAGGCTACCGTGCAGGCCGACGTGGAGCGGGTGCTGCGGGGCGCCGGCCACCAGGGGCAGCTGCGCTTCCGCGGCTTCAACCAGGAGATGCACTACGGGCAGGTGCTGTGCGGGCCGAGCGGCGCGGTGCCCGGCTACTCCGATTCGCCGCTGTGCGGGCCGGGGCCGAACCCGGTGCTGGGAAAAGGCCCCGACGACCACCTGCTGGCCGCCGGCGACCCGGTGATCGTCGACCTGGTCGGCGGCCACCAGGGCTACCTGGCAGACCAGACGCGCACGTTCGCGCTCGGGCCGCTTGCCGCCGACCTGCGCGCCGCGTACGACCGGGCGGTCGAGATCCTGCGCGCGGTTGAGCCCGAGATCCGGCCGGGTACGGCGCCCGGCGCGCTGTTCGAGCTGGCCCAGCAGCTGGCCGAGCGGGCCGGCCTGGGCGAGCACTTCATGGGGCACGGGGCCGGCAGGATCCGTTTCCTCGGCCACGGCGTGGGCATGGAGATCGACGAGCTGCCGGTGCTGGCGCCCGGGTTCGACGAGCCCATGGTCGAGGGCAACGTGATCGCGGTCGAGCCCAAGTTCGTGTTCCCGGGTCGGGGGGCCGTCGGAATCGAGAACATGTACGCCGTCACGGCCGATGGGTTCGAGACGATCACCACGGCGTCCGAGGAGCTGATCTCATCATGAGCGTGCGACATCCCCAGAGCGAGGAGCAGCAGGCGCTGATCGAGGCGGTGCGCACGCTGGCCCGCGACCACATCGCGCCGCACGCCGCCGAGGTCGACAAGCGGGCCGAGTTCCCGTGGGATGCGGTGCAGCTGCTGCGCCAAAACGACGTGTTCGCGCTCGGGTTTGCCCCGGAGTACGGCGGCACCGGCACGGGGACGCTGACCTTCCTGCGGGCGGTTGAGGAGCTGAGCTGGGCCGACGCCACGGTCGGTCTGGTGCTCGCGGTGCAGTCGCTGGGCGCGATCGCGGTCGAGCTGTCGGGGTCGGCTGAGCAGAAGCAGCGCTACCTGCCGCGGTGGGCCAGCGGCGAGTGGATCGGGGCCTACGCGCTGACCGAGGCCGGGTCGGGCTCGGACGCGCGGGCGATGCTGACGACGGCGCGGCGCGACGGCGACGGGTGGGTGATCGATGGCAGCAAGCGGTTCATCACCAACGCCGGCGTGGCGGATACCTACGTGGTGTTCGCGCGCACGGGCGACGCCATCTCGGCCTTCGTGGTCGAGCGCGCCGCGCCGGGGTTCTCGGTGTCGCGGATCGAGCCGAAAATGGGCATCAAGGGGTCTACCACCGGCGAGCTGGTGTTCGACGGCTGCCGGGTGGACGCCGCGGCGCTGATCGGCGAGGAGGGCAGCGGCTTCCGCACAGCCATGCGGGTGCTCGATCGCTCACGGCCGGGGATCGGCGCCCAGGCGCTCGGCATCGCCCAGGCCGCGCTCGACTACGCGCTGCGCTACGCGACCGAGCGGGAGACGTTCGGCAAGCCGCTGTCGGAGCACCAGGGCATCCAGTTCATGCTGGCCGACATGGCGGTCAAGGTCGAGGCCAGCCGCGGGCTGCTGTACGACGTCGGCGTGATGCTGGACGAGGGCATCGACGGGCCGGAGCTGACCCGGGCATCGGCGATGGCCAAGCTGATGTGCTCGGACACGGCGATGGCGGTGACGACCGACGCGGTGCAGATCCTGGGCGGGTACGGCTACATCGAGGAGTACCCGGTCGAGCGGATGATGCGCGACGCCAAGATCACCCAGATCTACGAGGGCGCCAACCAGATCCAGCGGATGGTGATCGCCCGGGAGCTGCTGCGCGGGCTGACCTGACAGCGGAGCGCGTGGCTACAGTGAGCGTGTGCCCGATACCCATCGGATAGTCGAGTCCCCGATCGGACCGCTGCTGATCGGCGCCGGCGACGGCGCGCTGACGTTGCTCTACACCTCGCGCTTCCCGCAGCACCGGCCGGGCGGTGGGGACGCCGCCGGCGAGGCGGTGCTGGACGAGACCGAGCGGCAGCTCGGCCGCTACTTCGCGGGCACCCTGACCGAGTTCGACCTGCCGCTGGGCCCACGCGGGACACCGTTCCAGCAGCGGGTGTGGGCGGCGCTGTGCGACATCCCCTACGGCGAGACGATCAGCTACGGCGAGCTCGCGCGGCGCGTGGGCAGGCCAGGGTCGGCTCGTGCGGTGGGAACTGCCAACGGCAGCAACCCGATCTCGATCATCGTGCCCTGTCACCGCGTGATCGGCTCCAACGGCAAGCTCACCGGGTACGGCGGCGGCCTGCCCCGCAAGGCCTGGCTGATCGACCACGAGGCCGGGCACGGCCCCGGCCAGCTCGCGCTCGCCCCTGCGGCACTCACCGCCATCCGCTGATCATGCCGGGCGACCCGCTCAGGCAGCGCCAGGCTGCCGTCTACAACCGGGCGCGGCGGCGGCTGTCATGGGCCGACTCCGCCGCCAGCTTCGTGGTGCTGGTCGGGATTGTGCACTGGGCGGATCGGCTGGGCGGCTGGGGCTGTGTGGTGGCGCTGGCCATCGTGCTGCCGCTGATCTCCCTGCCGTTCGGATACGCCGGCGAGGTGCTGTCGCGCCGAAACGGCCTGTCCCGGCAGACCACCGGCGGCTGGCTGGCCGACCAGGCCAAGGCGCGCGCGATCGGCCTGGTGCTGGGCGGCCTGATCGCGCTCGGCCTGCTCGGTGTGGGCCGGCTGTGGCCGACCTGGTGGCCGGTGCCGGCCTGGGGTGGCGCGATGGTTGTGTCGGTGGCGCTGTCGGTGCTGTTCCCGGTGCTGCTGCTGCCGCTGTTCATGAAGAGCGAGCCGCTGTCCGACGGGCCGATGGCCGATGCACTGTGGGCGACGGTGCACAGGAGCGGGGTGCGGGTCAAGGAGATGCGGCTGCTGCATATGGGCGAGAAGACCTCGGCCGCGAATGCGATGGTGGCCGGCCTGGGGCCGACGCTGCGCGTGTACGTGGGCGACACCATCGCCGAGGGTGAGGATGCCGAGGAGGGCCTCAGCGACACCAGGCTGGTGCTGGCGCACGAGCTCGGCCACCACGCCCACGGAGACGTGTGGCGGCTGCTCGGGATCACGGCGCTGACGCTGGCAGCCGGCATGGCGGGGGCATGGCTGGCCGTGCGCGAGCTGTCACCGGACGGCCCCGGACATCTCACGTCGCTGCCGTCGCTGGCGCTCGGCCTGACGCTCGGCTCAGCGCTGGTGTCGCCGCTGGGTGCCGCCTACTCGCGCGCGCTGGAGCGGCGGGCCGACGCCTACGCTGTCGACGTCACCGGACAGGGCGAGCGCTACGCGGTCACATTCGAGCGGCTGGTCGACCAGAACCTGATGGAGCTGGAGCCGCCCTGGCTGTGGCATGCGTTGACGGCCTCGCATCCCATGCCGGCCGAGCGCATCGCCACGGCCCGCGCCCGCGGGCAGTAGCCGGACAAGCCGGGAACCGGGCAGGAATAGACTGCCCAGGCACGAAACAGCGTTCCGATGCAGTTCGGAACCAGTGCAGCGGCCGCGGCTCTCGAGGGACGTACACGGCCGGATCTCACGATCGTTGGAGGACTCGCTGTGGGGCAGGTGATCGCGCTCGCAAACCAGAAAGGCGGGGTCGCGAAGACCACGACCACACTCAACCTCGGCGTTGCCCTGGTCGAGCGCGGCAAGCGGGTGCTTTGCGTGGACCTCGATCCGCAGTCGAACCTGACAATGAGCCAGGGCATCGACCCCGACGAGCTCGACCGCACCATGTTCGACGTGCTCGTGCACAAGACGCCCCTGGAAGATGTGATCCTGGAGCGGGAGATCGACCTGGCCGCGTCCAGCATCGACCTGGCCGGCGCCGAGCTGGCGTTGTCGTCGATGATCGGCCGCGAGCGCGCGCTGCAGAAGGCGCTTCTGCCGGTGCGCGGCCGCTACGACTATGTGCTGATCGACACGCCGCCCTCGCTGGGCCTGCTCACGATCAACGCGCTCACAGCCGCGGACGGCGTGATCGTGCCGGTGCAGTGCGAGTACCTGTCGCTGCGCGGGCTGATCCAGCTCGAGAACACGCTGACCATGATCCGCGAGAACCTGAACCCGGACGTGCGCATCGCGGGAATCCTGCCGACCATGTTCGACGGCCGCACGCTGCACTCGCGCGAGGCGGTCGAGATCCTGCAGGAGAACTTTGGCGACCTGGTGTTCGAGACCAAGATCCGAAAAACGATCCGCTACGCGGAGGCGCCCGTGAAGGGCACCTCGGTGCTCAAGTACGATTCCAAGGGAAAAGCTGCGAAGGCCTACCGCGATCTGGCGGAGGAGGTACTCCGAGATGGCTAAGCGCAACAGCATGCGCGACGGCCCGCTCGCCCAGCTGTTCAAGGCGACCGAGGCCAGTCAGAGCGCCGAGAAGGACGCCGAGGAGCAGGCAGCGCCGCGCGGCCGCGGCAAATCGAAGGCGGCCCCGGCCGCCTCCACTGCGGCCGACGCCGTCCGTCCCCAGCTGATCGACCTGCCCGAGCCGACGGATACCTCCCGCTTCCCGCGCCCGGAGGGCCAGCCCTACCTGGCCGTGATCCGGGTGGTGGGCGTGGGCGGCGGCGGCTGCAACGCCGTCAACCGGATGATCGAGTCCGACGTGAAGGGCGTCGAGTTCATCGCCGTCAACACCGATATCCAGCAGCTGCAGATGTCCGACGCGCCGACCAAGATCCACATCGGCCGCGAGCAGACGCAAGGGCTGGGATCGGGGGCCGACCCCGAGGTCGGCAGGCTGGCCGCCGAGGGCAGCTACGACCGCATCAAGACCGTGCTGCGCGGGTCGGACATGGTGTTCGTGACCGCGGGCGAGGGCGGCGGCACCGGCACCGGAGCGGCGCCGGTCGTGGCCCGCATCGCGCGCGAGGTGGGCGCGCTCACCGTCGGCATCGTGACGTCGCCGTTCGGGTTCGAGGGCAGCCGCCGCGGGCAGCAGTCGCGGGGCGGCGTGGAGGCGCTGCGCGACTCCTCGGACACGGTGATCGTGATCCCCAACGACCGGCTGCTGGACGTGCTCGAGAAGGGCACGACGCTGGTCGACGCGTTCCGGATCGCCGACGACGTGCTGCGCCAGGGCGTGCAGGGCATCTGCGACCTGATCACGCTGCCGGGGCTGATCAACCTCGACTTCGCGGACGTGCGCGCCGTGATGTCGGACGCGGGCACGGCGATGATGGGCATCGGCATGTCGACCGGGCCCAACCGCGCCGCCGAGGCCGCGACGCGGGCGATCAAGAGCCCGCTGATCGACCACGAGGTGCGCGGCGCCCGCGGCATCCTGCTCTCGATCTCGGGCGGCAGCGATCTGTCGCTGCACGAGGTGAACGAGGCGGCCGAGATCGTGCGGGCGGCGTCCGATGACCGCACCAACATCATCTTCGGCGCATCGGTGGACGAGCAGCTGGCCGGTCAGATGTGGGTGACGGTGGTGGCCACGGGCTTCTCGTTCTCGGGATCTCCGGGCGTCGAGGCTCGCGCCGAGCGTCCGCAGGCACCGCCGCCGAGCGACCTGCTCGAGCCGCCCAGCTTCCTGCAGGGGTAGGAGCGGCGCGATGGCGCGGGGAGCGATCGCCGCAGGCCACGAACTGACGGCGCGAGCCGGTGCGGCTGCGCTGGACGCCGGGGGCACCGCCGTGGATGCGGTGGTCGCGGCGGGGGCGATGTCGTGGGCGGCGGAGCCGGCCCTGACCGGGCCGTGCGGCGGCGGGTTCGTGATGGTGCGGCCGGCGCGGGGGACGGCGGCGCTGCTGGACGCGTTCACGGCCATCCCCGGCCGCGACCTGCCGCCGGGCAGGCGGTTGGTCGAGGTCGAGCAGGTGCTGGTGCCGTTCGACCAGCAAACGACGCAGGTGTTCCACGTCGGGTCGGCGGCCTGCGCGGTGCCGGGAGTGGTGGCGGGGCTGCACGCGGCCCACCGCAGGTACGGGCGGCTGGCGTGGGCCGAGCTGCTGCGGCCGGCGGCCGCGACGGCGGCGCGAGGCGTGCCCACCAACGGCGGGCAGAAGGCGGTGTTCGACGCGATCCGGGCGATCCTGACCAGCACGCCGGAGGCCTCGGCGATCTTCGCGCCGGGCGGCCGCTACGTGAGAGAGGGCGACGTGATCGTGCAGAAGCAGCTGGCGGGCACGATCGAGCGGCTGGCGGACGAGGGGCCGGACGTGCTGTACCGCGGCCAGCTGGCGCGGGCGATGGTCGACCACCAGCACCGGCACGGCGGTCGTCTCACGATGGCCGATCTGGCGTCGTACCGGCCGGTGTGGCGGAGGCCGTTGCGATCGTCGTACGGCGGGCACGAGCTGACCACGAACGCGCCACCGTCGTCGGGCGGCGCCCTGATCGCCTACATGCTGGCGGCGCTGGAGCCGTTCGCGCCGGGGCGCGGCCCGGGGCAGGCGGATTCGCTGCGGGTGCTGGCTGAGTCGATGCGAGCGGCGGGACGGCGGCGCGACGCGCGCTTCGCGCGGCTGCTGCACAGGGGCGGGCTGGCGGCGCACCTGCTGTCGCGGGAGCAGGTGCAGTCGGGGCGGCTTGAGATCGAGCGGGCGTTGCAGGGCGCCCCGTCCGTCGTGCCTGCGCTGGCAAGCGATCGCGGCACGACGCACATATCGGTGATCGACGGTGAGGGAAACGCGGCCGCGTTCACGGCGTCGAACGGGAGCCACTCAGGCGTGATCGTCCCGGGCACGGGCCTGCACCTGAACAACATGATGGGGGAGGAGGATCTGGCGGCGGGCCGTCACCTGCGTCCCGGCCACCGGCTGACCAGCATGCAGGCGCCGACGCTGCTTGAGCGTGACGGGGCGGTGCGGCTGGTGGTCGGCTCGAGCGGGTCGAACCGGCTGCGCTCGGCGATCACCCAGGTGATCGTGAACGTGGTCGTGCACGGCATGCCGATCGACGAGGCGGTGTCCTTCTCGCGCGTGCACGTCGAGGGCGGCCGGCTCGACTGCGAGGGCGGGCTTCAGCCCGACCAGCTGGAGCAGCTGGAGCGCTGGGGCGAGCGGCTGGTGCGCTTCGACGGGCTGAACCTCTACTTCGGCGGGGCGAACGCGGTGCTCCGCGACGACCGCGGCGAGCTCTCGGCGGCCGGCGATCCCCGCCGTTCGTGCTTCGGCCTCGTCCTTGACTGACACGCCGCGCTCACGATCCGTGCCGGTTCCGTGCCGGAACACCGCGGCGACCGTATCGAATTTCGCCGGTTTTCCGCATGGTTGACCCGAACGCCCCTCTCCGGCGCGCAACACCGGTGCCAGACGCGGGTGTTGCCAACGGGCCGTGACGGCGCGGCCACGGGAGGGTCACGGCGGGCGTGACTCGTCCGCTCAGGGCATGCTTTCGGGCAGGCTCTCGGGAGCCCGCGTGCGCGCCGACGAGGCCACGTAGACGCCCGCCAGCACCAGCACGGTTCCCGGCACGAATGTCGCCGGCAGCGCGTCTCGCAGCAGCAGCCACGACAGCCCCGCCCCCAGGATCGGCTGCGCGTACAGCGACGCCCCCACCGCGGCCGCCGGCAGCCCGCGCAGCGCCCGATTCCAGAGCGAGTAGGCGATCACGCTGTTGCCGATGCCGAGGTAGAGCACCATCAGCCAGCTGCGCGGACCAGTTCCGTCGAACCCGTGTCCCAGGGCGCTCTCGGCCAGCATCGGCGCCAGCGCCCAGATCGCGCCGGCGACGCTGATCACGGCCGTCAGCTCGACCGGTGTGCACATGCCCAGGAACGACTTGCTCGCGACGGTGTACCACGAAAACGCCACCCCGGTGCCCAGCAGGAACAGCAGCCCGGCCAGGCTGGCGCCGTCCGCGCGGCCCAGCCCCGCCACCAGCAGCGAGCCGACCAGGCCGATGCAGAGCCCGGCCGCCGTGCGCGCCGCGAACCGCTCGTTCAGGAGCAGCGCCGCCCACACCGCGATCAGCACCGGCTCGAGGCCCACGATGATCGCGGCGATGGCCGAGTTGGAGTGGTTGATGCCCAGGTAGATCAACACCATCTGGCCCCACAGCCCGATCGAGGCCACGGCCGCGATCCGCGCCAGCTGACCGGTCGACAGCCGCCGGATCACCGGCACCGCCATCGGCGACAGCACCAGCGCCGCGATCGCGAACCGCAGCCCCGTCAGCGTCAGCGGCCCGATCGTGCGCAGCGCCACCTCGCTTGCCGGGAACGCCCCCGCATACAGACAGTTCGCGGCCGCAAGCGCCGCCAGCGGGTGCCTCAGAAGCCCGCGCTTGCTACTCGCCGTGCGGGACCTTGCCGTTGGTCTGCGCCCGCTCGCGGATCTGCTCGATCTGGGCCAGCGCCTGCAGCCCGCGCGCCAACAGGTCGATGATCGCCGACAGACGCGATGACTCGGTGCGCAGCTCCAGCACCCGCTGCTTCTCCTCGGCCGGGAAGTCGACCCGGGCCATGATCGCGTAGCTGAGCGGCTGCCCGCTCGCCGTCAGGTCCTCATCCGGGTCGCCGCCGCCCGCGCTCGCGATCTGCCGGAACAGCTCTATTACCGGCTCCGTCTCCTCGCCCGCGCTGAGATCTTCATCGGCCGTGTCCGCCATCGCCGTCGTATATGCCTGGCCACGGGTCATCTCGACCACCCGCAGCACCTCCGTGCCCTCGACCATGATGTTCATCCGGCCGTCCTCGAACCGCTCCAGCACCTGCTCGACGTGCGCCGCGCAGCCCAGCTCGCGCGTCCCGCCCTCGTCCGCGTAGAGCAGCAAGAACTCCCGATCCAGGTCGAGGCACTCGCTGATCAGCTGCTTGTACCGCTCCTCGAACACGTGGAGCGGCATCCGCTCGCCCGGGACGAGCACGGTGGGCAGCTCAAAGATGCCGATCTCGCGGGTGGCCATCAGCAGGTTGGTACTGTACCCGCCCGTGCAGGCACGCCCCGAGATCGCAGACCTGAGGCCGTATCAGCCCGGCAAACCGGCGTCCGCGCTGCGCCGGGAGCTCGGCCTCGAGCGCATCGTCAAGCTGGGCTCCAACGAAGGCCCGCACGGGCCGTTCCCGGCCACCGTCGAGGCCCTCGCCGCCGCGATCCCCGGCCTCAACCGCTACCCGGAGGGGGGCGCCGAACTGCTCGAGCGGCTGGCCGCTCGCCACGGCCTCACGCCCGGCCGCGTCGCCCCCGGCAACGGCGCCGATGGCGTGATCGCGAACTTGGCGCTCGCCTACCTGCGTCCCGGCGATCAGGTGCTGATGGGCTGGCCGTCGTTCGTCAGCTACCGCCTGAGCGCCGTCAAGATGGGCGCAACGCCCGTCCCGGTGCCGCTCCGCGACGGCAGCTACGACCTCGAGGCGATGGCCGCCGCCGTCACCGCCGCCACCCGCATCGCCTACGTCTGCAGCCCCAACAACCCCACCGGCGGGATCGTCTCAGGCGACGCGCTGGCCGCGTTCGTGGAGGCCGTGCCCGAGCGCGTGCTGGTCGTGATCGACTCCGCCTACCATGAGTACGTCACCGATCCAGCCCACGTCGATGCGATCGCCGCCCATGCCGACCGCCCCAACGTGGTCGTGCTGCGCACCTTCTCCAAGATCTACGGCCTGGCCGGCCTGCGCGTCGGCTACGGCGTCGCACCTGCGCCGGTCGTTGCCGAGCTGGGCAAGGTGCGCGGCCCCTTCGACGTCTCCGAGCTGGCGCAGGTGGCGGCCATCGCCAGCCTGGACGACGAGCCCGAGCTGGGGCGCCGGCGCAGCGAGAACGAGAGCGAGCGCCGGCGGCTGGAGGCGGAGCTGGGGACGCGGGGAGTGAAGCTGTATCCGGCCGCTGCGAACTTCGTCTGCGCCGAGGTCGGGGACGGGGCTGCCCTGGCCGCCCGCCTCGAGCGCGAAGGCGTGATCGTGCGTCCCCTGGCCCCGTTCGGCGCACCCTCCTGCGTGCGCGTCACCGTGGGCCTGCGGGACGAGAACGACGCCTTCCTGACGGCCCTCGACAGGTCGCTGCAGCCGGCATGAGCGGCCGCCGCGACTTCGACCTGCCGGCGATCCGGGCCGGCGTGCTGGCCGGTGAAAAGCGGGCCGTGGCCCGCGCCATCACCCTCGTCGAGAACCGCGACGAGCTGGCCTACGAGCTCGTGCGCGAGATCTACCCGCACACCGGCGGTGCCATGGTGGCGGGGTTCACCGGCCCGCCCGGCGTCGGCAAGTCGAGCCTGTTGTCCTCGCTGGTGACGCTGCTTCGCAGCGACCAGAAGACCGTAGGCATGGTCTCGGTCGACCCGTCCAGCCCGTTCTCGCACGGCGCCGTGCTGGGCGACCGGATCAGGCTCAGCGACCACTTCCTCGATGTCGGGGTGTTCATCCGCTCGATGTCCACCCGCGGCCATCTGGGCGGGATCTCCGAGGCCACGCTGCAGGCGCTGCTGGTGCTGGACGCCTCCGGCAAGGACGTGCTGCTGCTGGAGACGGTCGGCGTCGGCCAGAGCGAGGTGGACGTCGCCACCATCGCCGACACCGTCGTGCTGGTGCTGATGCCCGGCTCGGGCGACTCCGTGCAGGCGCTCAAGGCAGGCGTCATGGAGATCCCCGACGTGATCGTCATCAACAAGGCCGACCACCCGGCGGCGCGCACCATGCGCAGCGAGATCCGCTCGATCCTCTCGCTCGACCGCGACCGGCCATGGAAGCCGCCGATCATCGAGACCGAGGCGATTCGCGGCGAGGGCGTCGACCAGCTGTGGGGTGCGGTGCTCGAGCACCGCGCGTTCCTCGACCGCGACGGCGGGCTCGAGCAGCGTCGTCGCCGCAGCATCGAGCACGAGGTGGTGGCGGTGGCGGTGGCACAGGCGCGCCGGCGGCTCAGCCAGGCGGTCGAGGGCGACGCCGAGGTGCGCCGGCTGCTCGACCGCGTGCACGCCCGCGAGCTGGATCCGCTCACGGCCACCCGTGAGATCGCCGAGCGGGTGCTGAAGCTCGGCCGCTAGCGAGGGGCGGCCGCGAACGCGGCGCGTCCCTCGGCGATGATCTCGTCGGCGTAGCTGCGACCGTGCCAGCCGCCGACCACCGTGTCGGCGCCGTGCTCGAGGTCCTTGTAGACGTCGAAGAAGTGCGCGATCTCGTCCAGCAGCGAGTCGCGGATGTCGCTGATGTCGTGCATGTGGCTCCAGGTCGGGTCCTTGAACGGCACGCACAGCACCTTGTCGTCCTCGCCCTTCTCGTCGGTCATCTCGAAGACGCCGATCGGCTCCACCGGGATCACGCACCCCGGGAACGTCGGCGAGGCGACCAGGATCACGGCGTCCACCGGGTCGCCGTCGCGACCCAGCGTGTCCATCAGGTATCCGTAGTCGGCTGGATAGACAACGCTCGTCCAGAGCGTGCGGTCGAGCACCATCCGGCCCAGCGCGGGGTCGTACTCGTACTTGTTTCGGCTGCCCTTCGGGATCTCCACGAGGGCGTACAGCGGGGGCTGTTCGTGGTCGCCGGTCACGCTGCGAGCTTACTTGCTGAGCGCGCCGCGGAGCGCGACCCGATAGCCTTCGCGGTTCTCATGATCCCCCTGGACGACATCCGCGAGGCCGCCGGGAACCTGCACGGCGTCGCCCACCACACGCCGGTGTACCGGTCGGAGACCTTCTCCCAGTGGGCCGGTTGTGAGGTGTTCCTCAAGCACGAGAACCAGCAGCGCACCGGATCGTTCAAGATCCGCGGCGCCTACACCAAGCTGCGCTCGCTGTCCGAGTCGCAGCGCGCGGCCGGCGTGATCGCGCCCTCGGCCGGCAACCATGCCCAGGCGGTCGCGTTCGCCGCGCGATCGGCCGGGGTGGCCGCAACCGTTTTCATGCCGGGGGCCGCCTCGCTGGCGAAGGTGGGCGCAACCGAGGGCTACGGCGCACGCGTGGAGCTGGTGGGAGACAGCGTCGACGACGCGCTCGCAGCGGCGCGCGCGGAGGCCGCCGAGAGCGGCTTGACGCTGGTGCACCCGTTCGACGACGAGGCCGTGATCGCCGGGCAGGGCACCGTTGGGCTGGAGATCATGGAAGACGTGCCCGACGTGGACACGGTGGTGGTGCCGCTGGGCGGCGGCGGTCTGCTATCCGGCGTTGCCAGCGCCGTCAAGGCCATGCATCCCCAGGTGCGCGTGATCGGCGTCGAGGCGGCCGGCTGCGCGCCCTACGTCAGCTCGCTCGAGAAGGGCGAGATCGAGCCCGTGCATCAGACCACGACCATCGCCGACGGCATCGCCGTCAAGCGGCCGGGCGAGGTCACCTTCCCGCTCGTGCGCGAGCTGGTCGACGATGTCGTGACCGTCACCGACGCCGAGATCGGCCAGACGATGGTGCACCTGCTGGAGCGCTCCAAGACCGTGGTCGAGGGCGCCGGCGCCGTCGGGCTGGCGGCGATCCTGGCCGGCCGCGTGAGCGGGCGCAAGGTGGTGGCCGTCCTCTCGGGTGGCAACATCGACACGCCACTGCTGATGCAGGTGATCAGGTTCGGCCTCACCAACCAGGGCCGCTACCTGGTGATCCGGACACGCCTGATCGACCGGCCCGGCCAGCTGATGGAGCTGCTGAAGCTGATCGCCGACGCCCACGTCAACATCCTTGTCGTCAGCCACCACCGTGAGAGCGTCGAGGTGGCCGTTGCCGAGACAGGCATCGAGCTGATCCTGGAGACCCGCGACGAGGGCCATGCCGAGCAGATCGTGGCGCTCGTCCGCAGCAACGGGTACCCCGTCACCCGCATGCGCTGAGCTCAGTGGCCGATGCGCCGCACCTTGGCGGTCAGCGAGCGCCGGTAGGCCGCGCGCACGGTGCCCTCCGCGACCCCCAGCGCCACGCCGGCCAGCGCCGCCGTGAACTGATCGACGATCACCCCCAGCGCCAGCGTGGCGACCGCCGCTCCGACCAGCACCAGCTGCCCGGTGGTCGTGACCGGGCGTGGCTCGATCCGCTCGACTTGCTGCAGCACCTCGCCGTAGCTGGCGTCCTTGTGGAGGCCCAGCAGCCGCCGCACACCGTCGCGGTTGGCGTTTCGCAGCTGCCGCATCCGGATCAGGTAGAAGCCGCCGTAGGCGATCGCGATCACCGCCGCGTACGGCCACGACCGGTGGTGCGTGAACCGTGCCAGCAGCGCCAGCGGAGCGGACGCGCAGCCCAGGATGATGCCCAGGTCCTCAGCGTTGCGACGCCAGAACCCGGCCGGCACCAGCCGCGCCACGATCGTTCCCAGCACCACCGCCACGGCCAGCACGACGCCGCCCACGATCACCGACTGCTGGACGCTCACAGACCCAAGCCGCGGGCGATCACCAGTCGTTGCACCTCGTTCGTGCCCTCACCGATCTCGAGTACCTTGGCGTCGCGGTAGAAGCGGCTGATCGGGTACTCGTCCATGAACCCGTACCCGCCGTGGATCTGGAGCGACTCGTTGCAGGCGCGGCGGGCCAGCTCGCCGGTGTAGAGCTTGGCGATCGCAGCCTGCTGCGCGAACGGCCGGCCCTGGTCCTTCAGCCATGCCGCCTTGTAGACCAGGTTGCGGGCCGCCTCGACCTCGGTCGCCATGTCGGCCAGCTTGAACTGGATCGCCTGGAACGACCCGATCGGGCGCCCGAACTGCTCGCGCTGGCGGGCGTAGCTGAGCCCCATCTCGAAGGCGCCCTGGGCCATGCCCAGCCCCAGCGCCGCCACGCTGATGCGGCCGCCGTCCAGGATTTCGAGGAACTGCCGGAAGCCCTCGCCGCGCGGGCCCAGCAGGTTCTGCTCCGGCACCCGGCAGCCCGTGAACGTCAGCTCCCGCGTGTCCGATGAGCGCCATCCCATCTTCTTCAGCGGTTGCGACTGGTCGTAGCCGGCGGTGCCGTTCTCGACCACGATGTTCGACACCTCGTCGGGCCCCGTGCGAGCGGTGATCGTCACCAGCTTCGACAACGGCGTGCCGGCATTGGTGATGAACATCTTCGACCCGTCGATCACCCACTCGCCGCCGTCGAGCCGCGCCGTGGTGCGCGTGGCACCGGCGTCGGAGCCGGCGCCCGTCTCGGTCAGCCCGAACGCGCCCAGGCCGCGGCCGGAGGCCAGGTGGTCGAGCCAGCGCGCCTTCTGCTGCTCGTCCCCGAACAGGTGGATCGGCATCGTGCCCAGCGAGGTGTGCGCGGCCACCGTGATCGCGAAGGAGCTGTCGACCCGCGCCAGCTCCTCGATTGCGATCGCGTAGGCGACCGTGTCGAAGCCCGACCCGCCCGCGCTCTCCGGCAACGGGATGCCGAGCAGTCCCAGCTCCGCCGCCGCCTGCACCAGCTCGGCCGGGAACCGGCCCTCGCGGTCGAGCTCCTCTGCGACCGGCGCCAGCCGCGCCTCCGCGAACGACCGCACCATCTCGCGGAGCTGCGCGTGCTGGTCGGACAGGTCGTAGCCCAGCGTCATCCGCAGAGCGCCTCCGCCAGCTCGACCAGCAGCCGCACGCCGAAACCGCTGCCGCCCTTGCCGACGTAGTCGCCGCGCGAGCGCGCCAGGTCGGCGGTCCCGGCGATGTCCAGATGCGCCCAGGCGCCGTCGCCCGCGAACTCCTGCAGAAACTGTCCGGCGTAGGGCGCCTGCGCCATCCGCATCGTCGAGGAGTTCGCCATGTCGGCGATCTCCGAGCGGAACAGGCGCTTGTAGGTCTCGTGCAGAGGCAGCTGCCAGGTGTGCTCGCCGGCCCGCTCGCCCGCCGTCATGATGCGGTCGACCCACTCCTGGTCGCGGCCCATCAGGCCGGCGTGGTAATCACCCAGGGCGACGACCACCCCGCCGGTGAGCGTGGCCAGATCCACCATGTGGGTTGCGCCCAGCGAGCGCGCGTGGTGCAGGCAGTCGGCCAGCACCAACCGCCCCTCGGCGTCGGTGTTGGTGATCTCGATCGTCCTTCCGTTGGCGGCCGTGACAACATCGTCGACTCGCATGGCGTTGGTGTCGATCATGTTCTCGGTGGCGCCGACCACCGAGACGAACTTCAGCGGGAGCTGCAGCTGCGCGATCGCGTCAGAAGCCTCCAGCACGGCCGCGGCGCCCGACATGTCGAACTTCATCCCGGTCATCGCGGTGGCCGGCTTCAGCGAGTAGCCGCCGCTGTCGAAGGTGAGACCCTTGCCGACCATGCCGAGCACCACGTTGCGAGCCGACCGCGCGGTGCTGCGCGGGGTGTGCCGGAGCACGATCAGCCGGGCCGGCCGGCTGGACGCCTGGGCGACGGCGGCGAAAGCTCCCATCCCGCGGGCTGCGATCTTCTTCTCGTCCCAGACCTCGGCCCGCATGGTCGGGTGGGCGGCCGCGATCGCGCGTGCGCGCTCGGCCAGCTGCTCCGGGCCAAGCAGGTTGGGGGGCATGTGCTGCAGGTCGCGGGCTCGGTTGACGGCCTCCGCCGCCACCGCAGCGCGGCGCCCCGACGCGCCCGCCGCGCGCTCCTGCGACAGCAGCACCAGCCCGGTTGGCGGCTTCGGCCGGTCGGCCGTCTTCGACGTCTTGAAGCGGTCGAACCGGTAGCTGCCGATCACGGCGCCGTCGACCGCGCAGCGGGCCGCCACGGCGGCGTCCACCGGCAGCCCGTCCAGCACGAACGCCAGCGTGCGGCCGCGCACGCTGCCCAGGCTGCGTACCGCGGCGCCGGCGGCGTTTCGCACCGACTCGGCGTCGGCGGTCGCGAGCTTGCCGAGGCCCACCACCGCCACCCGTCGCGCGCGTACGCCCTGACCCTCGGTGTGCAGCACGGTCACCTGGCCGGCCGCGCCCCGGATCTCACCGCCCTTCACCAGCCGCCCGATGGTGCCGCCGAGCGCGCGATCGAGCTCGGCGACGGCGCCCTCCAGGGCGACCGGCTTGGCGACAGCAACGGCCAGCATGTCGACGTTGGCCGTCGCCGGCGCTGCCGCGGAGGTGGAGATCTTCATGGGTCCTCGCTGTGGTCGGGAGAGGGAACCGGGCAAGGGTATCCTACGGCCCTCATGGGACCCCTCATCGTGGACTGGCGCTTCACCAGGCACCCGGTTTGACCTGCGCGGCGTGCGGCAGCGCCGTGCCCGACGGCGCACGATTCTGTCCCAACTGCGGCCGTCCGCTAACCCCCGAGTCGGCCGGCGGGGAGGAACGCAAACTGGCCACCGTGCTGTTCGCCGACCTGGCCGGTTCCACCGAGCTGGCGATGCGGGTCGACGCGGAGCACCTGCGCGCGCTGCTCGCCGATGTGTACAGCGAGCTGTCGCAGGCCGCCGCCGCATTCGGCGGGACGGTCGAGAAGTTCATCGGCGACGCTGTGATGGCCGTGTTCGGCGTTCCCCAGTCGCACGAGGACGACCCGGAGCGCGCCGTTCGCGCGGCGCTGACGATGATCTCGCGGCTGGCGGGCGTCGGGCGCCGGCACGGCGTCGACTGCGACCTGCGGGTCGGCATCTACACGGGCGTTGTCGTCGCCGGCACCACGCCCGGGCACGACTTCCTGGTGACCGGCGAGATCGTGAACCTGGCCGCACGGCTGCAGCAGGCGGCCGAGCCCGGCGAGGTGCTGATCGGCGAGCCAACCTTCCGGGCGCTGGAGCCGATCGTTCGCACCGTGCAGCCGCGGTCGCTGGTCGTGAAGGGCCGCGGCGGGCCGGTGCTCGCGTATGCGGTGGCCGGCGTCGCGCCCGCCACCGCCTACCGCCGGCGCCGTTCCCGCGGGCCGTTCGTGGGACGCACCGGCGAGCTCTCACTGATCACCTCGCTGGTGTCGCGCGCCGTTGAGCACCGGCGTCCGCATCTGATCACGGTGATCGGCGAGCCCGGCATCGGCAAGAGCCGGCTGGCAGAGGAGGTCGTGATCGAGTTGCAGCTGCAGCCGCAGCCTCCGGTCGTGTGGCTGGGGCGCTGCCTGCCCTACGGCGAGGGCGGCCCCTACGCGCCGCTGTCGGATGTGCTGCTGCGGGCTGCGGACATCGCCGGCGACGCGCCGCGTGACCAGGCCCGGAGTCAGGCCGAGGCGCGCCTGCGAGCGCTGCTGGGCGACGGCCGCGAGCGGGAGATCGACGACGTGCTTCGCACCGCGGGTCTGTCCGGTGATGACGACCCTTCGCCGCCGACCGACGACGACTTCGAGGACATGGACCGCGGCCGCGATGCCTGGCGTCTGGTGCTGACGGCGCTGTCGGGCCTGCAGCCGGTGCTGGTGGTGCTCGAGGACGTGCACTGGGCCGAGCCGGCGCTGCTCGACCTGGTCGAGTCGCTTGCCACCGGCGATGCCCGCGGGCCGCTGGTGATCCTCTGCATGGCCCGGGACGATCTGCTGCGGGCGCGGCCGGACTGGGGCTCCGGGATCCGTAACGCCACCGTTGTCACGCTGGACGCGATCGAGCAGTCCGAGATGCAGCGCCTGGCCGGAGCGCTGCCGTCCGACGACGAGGATGCGCGGCAGGCGGTCGAGCTGGCCGGCGGCAACCCATTTTTCCTCGAGGAGCTGCTGGCGATGGCCGCAGAGGGCGGAGACGCGATGCCGCTGACCGTGCAGGGCGTGATCGCCGCGCGCCTCGACCTGCTGCCGGTCGAGGAGAAGCGCTTCATGCAGCGGGCGGCGGTGATCGGTCGCACGTTCGGGGAGGAGGAGCTGGCGGTGGTCAACCCGGAGGGCGTGCACAAGCGGCTGATCGCCAACCTGTCGCGTCGCGACCTGCTGATCGCGCTCGGCTCCGGCTGGGGCTTCAAACACGTGCTGATCCGTGACGTCGCCTACGAGACGATGCCGCGCAGCGAGCGGGGCAGGATCCACATGCAGCTCGCCCGCTGGCTGGAGGGCCGCCGCGACGCCGAGCCGCAGACCGTGGCCGGCCACTACGCGTCGGCCGTCTCGCTGGGCACGTCCGAGGCCCGCCCGGATGCCGTTCGCATGCTGCTGCGGGCGGCGTCGGAGGCGCGCAAGGTGTACGCCCATGGCCTGGCTCTGCGCCAGGCCGGACTGGCCCAGTCGCTCGCCAATGGCGAGCGCGACCGCGCGCTGGCGGCCGAGGCCGTCGGCGACGCCTACTGGATGGCCGAGCAGCTCGACGACGCGCTCGACGCGTACGGCCAGGCTCTGGAGCACGGCCATCGAGCCGGCCTGGGCGAGCACGACATGGCACGGCTGTCCTGGAAGTGGGTCGACCTGCCCACCCGCTGGGGCGGCCTGCACCTGCGGGCGGCACCGACCCGCGAGGCGATCGAGGCCGAGATCTCCGACGGCCTGCGCAATGCGCTGTCGGCCGACGCGTCGGTGCTGCAGGCGCGGCTGCTGGTGGCCAAGGCGCTGGTGGTGTGGCGGTTCGAGCACACCGATCCGCCCCAGGAGCAGGCGCTGGAGGTGGCCAACCAGGCGCTCGAGATCGCCGAGCGGCTGGAGCGGTCGGGGCCGCTCGTGATCTCGGCCGCGCTGGACGCGCGGGCGACGCTGCTGGTGGCGCTGCGGCGCTACGACGAGGCGTCCGAGGCCTTTGAGCGGCGCATGTCGCTGATCCGGAGCATCGCCTTCCGCGAGGAGCAGATGGATATCTGCGCGGCCACGGCCCGCCACCGCACCGCGCTGGGTGACTACGCCGGGGCCGTGGCGGCGGCGGATCTCGCCGACGAGCTGGTGGCCGGCGGCGACCGCCGGTGGGTGGCGTACCCGGCGCGCACGCGCGTCGAGGCGTACTTCTACTGGGATCGCTGGGACGACGCGCTGCGCGCCCACGACAGCTTCCTCGAGGTGTTCCGTCAGGACGGCCCGGGCCGGCGGCTGAACGTGCCGGGCCTGGTCGGCGGCGTGGCCGCGGCGGTGCACCTGCTGCGCGGCCAGAACGAGCGGGCCGACACGATCGAGCGGCGGATCGGGCGCGTGCCGGCCCAGTTCGACCTGATCGTCGCGCACGCGCTGCTCGGCGCCGGTGAGCCGCAGCTGGCGCTTGAGCGGGTGGCGTCGGTGCCGTTCTCGCGGATCTGGGTGCTCGCGATCACCGCCGAGGCACAGGCTGCGCTCGAGCGCTGGGACGACCTCGACGAGACGCTGGCCACGCTCGACGCGCTCAGCGGCACCGATCAGCTGCCGCGGGCCGTTGCCCAGATCGATCGCGCGCGCGGCCTGGCCGGCGACGAGCTGGCGCTGGCCCGGGCCGAGGCCGGGTTCCGGCGGCTCGGCTGCGTGTTCGAGCAGGCCCGCTGTCTGGAGCTGATGGGTAGGGTGGGGGAGGCGCGCGCCGTGTACGAGCAGGTCGGTGCTGAGCCGGCGCTGGGCCGCTGCGCATCGCGCTGAGCGCGGAGTGACGTCAGGCCGGTGGGTCGGACGGCGGCGTCAGCGGCTGACCGGTCTGCGGATCGAACCGCGGCATCGGTGACAGGCGCTCGCCGGTCTGCGGATCGAACTGCATTCCACCCGCCCCCGCGTCGGGGTTCTGCGGATTCGGGCCGTAGTTGTTCGAGCCTGGATCGCTGGCCATTGCCAGGAACACGATCAGCACGATCCAGCCGATGATCGGGATGAAGACGAGCAGGTACCACCAGCCGGTGCGGTTGGTGTCGTGCAGGCGGCGGATGCCGACGCCGAGGCTGGGCAGCAGCACGGCCAGCGAGTAGAGGTCGCTGACGACCTGTCCGCTGTTGCGTCCGCCGATCGCGCCGAAAACGAGATTGATCACGGCGGCGATGATCAGGTTGATCAGCACGAACCACCAGAACTCGGGACGTGCTGCTCGCCCGTTGAACACCGCATACTTCTTGATGACGTCCGTGTACCAATGCATGTGGGCAGCCTGACGCGCCGGTCGGACGGACTACAGTGCGGGACTTCAACGCGACCACTGGAGCCCGACATGGCCAACACCAATGCCACCATCGAGACCAACCACGGAACGATCGAGCTGGAGCTGTTCTCCGACGACGCGCCCAAGACCGTGGCCAACTTCACCAAGCTGGCCGGGGAGGGCTTCTACGACGGGCTGGTCTTCCACCGCGTGATCCCCGACTTCATGATCCAGGGCGGCTGCCCGGAGGGCATCGGCACCGGCGGCCCGGGCTACAAGTTCGACGACGAGATCAACGACCACCCGATCGTGCGCGGCACGCTGGCCATGGCAAACGCCGGCCCCAACACCAACGGCAGCCAGTTCTTCATCGTGACCGCGCCCGCGACGCCGTGGCTGGACGGCAAGCACACGGCCTTCGGCCAGGTGACGAGCGGCATGGACGTGGTCGACACGATCCAGGCGATCGAGACCGACGCCCGCGACCGCCCGGTCGCCGATGTGCGCATGGAGAGCGTGAAGATCTCCTAGCCGAGCTGGGAGCGGATGTACGCGGACGCCTCGAGCAGCGCTAGCTCGTCCACGCCGGTCTCGATGCCGAGGCCGTGCAGCCACGAGACCAGCGTCTCGGTGGCCAGGTTGCCGGGTGCGCCGGGTGCGAACGGGCATCCTCCCAGGCCCGAGGCGGAGGCATCGAAGGTGGTGATGCCGAGCCGCAGGCCGGTCTTGGCGTTGACGATGGCGCGGCCGCGCGTGTCGTGGAGGTGCAGCGCCAGCCGCTCGGCCGGCACCCGCTCGAGCAGCGGCGCAAGGACGCGAGCCACGTCGTCCGGCTCGGCCACCCCGATCGTGTCGCCCACAGAGATCTGGTCGCAGCCGAGCTCGTCCAGCGCGACCGCCACGTTCGCGACGGCGGCCGCGTCGACCTCGCCCTGGTAGGGGCAGCCGAAGGCCGTCGACACGTAGCCGCGCGTCCACATGCTGGCCGCCTGCGCGGCCGCCAGGACCGGCGCGAACGCCTCCAGCGACTCGGCGATGGTCATGCGGATGTTGGCCTGCGAGAAGGCCTCCGATGCCGCGGTGAACACCGCGACCGCATCGGCGCCGGCGGCGATGGCGCGCTCCATGCCGCGCATGTTCGGCACCAGCACCGGGTAGCGGACCCCGGGCCGGCGGGCGATCGCAGGCAGCACCTGGTCGGCGTCGGCCAGCTGCGGCACCGCGGCCGGGTGCACGAACGAGGTGGCCTCGACCACCGGCAGGCCGGCCGCCGCCAGCATCTCGATGAACTGCACCTTGGCGGCGGTGGAAACGATCGTGGCCTCGTTCTGGAGGCCGTCGCGGGGCCCCACCTCGACCACGGTGACGCGCGCCGGGGTCACTCGACCTCCGCCAGCGGCTGGCCGGCGCGCACCAGTTCGCCACCGGACACGTGCACCGCCGAGACGGTGCCGTCCGCCGGCGCATGCACGGCCAGCTCCATCTTCATCGCCTCGAGCAGCACCAGCACCTGGCCGGCGGAGACGGCGTCGCCAGGTGACACCAGCACCTCCAGCACGGTTCCCGGCATCGGCGCCGACAGCGATCCGGCCGCGGCTGCGATGGCGACCGGTTCCTGGTCGTCGGCGGCCAGCCGGTGGGCCCAGCCGCGGTACAGGGCATCCTCGCCCTCCACGATCAGCTCAGGGTCGTCGCCGGCGCCGTCGTCCGCCAGCTGGTGCCAGAGATCGTCCCCAGCCGCCGCGGCGCCGTCAGGCAGCGGCGGCACCAGCTCCGGCGACCACTCCTCGGCGACGAACACCGTGGTCGCCTCGCCGCTTCGGAACCGGCGGTGGCCGAGCGCCCAGCGCAGGAAGCCGAGGTTGGTGGTGACGCCCAGGACGACCGTGTCGGCGAGCGCGGCCGACAGCTTCTCGACGCAGGCGTCGCGGTCACCGGCGTGCGCGATCAGCTTGGCGAGGAGCGGATCGTAGCGGGTGCCGACGGCGTCGCCCTCGCGGACACCGCTGTCGCAGCGCACCCCTGGCCAGGTCGGCAGCCGGTAGCGGCGCAGCGTGCCGGCCGCGGGCAGGAAGCCGGCCGCCGGATCCTCCGCGTAGAGGCGGCACTCGATGGCGTGGCCGCGGGGGACGACGTCGGCCTGCTCCAGCTCCAGCGGTAGGCCGGCGGCCACCTCGATCTGGGCGCGCACCAGGTCGATGCCGCAGACCGCCTCGGTGACCGGGTGCTCGACCTGCAGGCGCGCGTTCAGCTCCAGGAACCACCAGCCGCCGTCGGGGTCGAGCAGGAACTCGACGGTACCTGCGCCCTCGTACCCGGCCGCCGTGGCCACCGCCAGCGCCGCCTCGCCCAGCTGTGAGCGCAGCTCGCCGTCGACGGCCGGTGACGGCGACTCCTCGATGATCTTCTGGTGGCGCCGCTGGATCGAGCAGTCGCGTTCGCCCAAGTGCACGGCGCCGCCGTGGGAGTCGCACAGGATCTGCACCTCGACGTGGCGGGCGGCGGCCAGCCGCCGCTCGAGGAAGACGCGGTCGTCGCCGAACGCGGCGGCGGCCTCGCGACGGGCCGCGGCGATCGCGGCGGCAAGGTCGGCGGGGTCGTCCACCTCCCGCATGCCGCGGCCGCCGCCGCCGGCCGCAGCCTTCACGAGCAGCGGCGAGCCGAGCCGCAGGCCCTCGGTCACGAGCGTGTCGTCGTCCAGCAGCACCCCGGCGTAGCCGGGCATGACGGGGACGCCGGCGGCCTCGGCCAGCCGGCGGGCTTCGATCTTGTCGCCCAGCGCCCGCATGGCGGAGGGAGGGGGGCCGATCCAGCGCAGGCCGGCGCGTGCGACCGCCTCGGCGAAGTCGGCGTTCTCGGCCAGGTAGCCGTAGCCGGGATGGACGGCATCGCAGCCTTCCGCCGCAGCCACCAGCGCGTCGGCGTCCAGGTAGCTGTCCACCTCGCGCGCCTCGACGGCCAGCGCAACGTGCAGGGCGCCGCGATCGTCCGGCTCGTAGGCGGCGATCGGATCGATGCCGAGCTCCCGGCATGCGCGGATTACGCGCACCGCGATCTCGCCGCGGTTGGCGATCAGGATGCGCCGGATGTCCATCCCGGGTCCCGTTTCTCCAGGAACGCGGTCAGGCCCTCCTGGCCCTCGGGGCCGGCCCGCACGGCGGCCAGCCGCTCGGCCAGGTCGGGCAGCGCCAGCGGCGCGGTGGCGTCTCGGATCAGGCGCTTGGCCTCGGCGATCGCGACCGGCCCGCCGCGCAGCATGTCGGCGGCCGCCTCGGCCACGGCGGCGTCCAGGTCGTCCGGCTCGACAACAGCGTGGACGAGGCCGAGCGACAGCGCCTCGGCCGCGCCGAAGCGACGGCCGCTGGTGAACAGCGCGCGGGCGTGTCCGGGCCCGATCGCGCGCAGCACGTAGGGAGAGATCATGGCCGGGATCAGGCCCAGGCGCACCTCGGAGAATCCGAACATCGCGTCGGGCACGGTGATGGCGATGTCGGCGCAGGCAACAAGGCCGATGCCACCGCCCAAGGCGTGGCCGTTCACGCGTGCGATCACGGGCTTGGGGAAGGCGTCGATGGTCTCGAACATGGTGCGCGCGGCGGCCGCGTCGCCGACGTTTTGCTCAGGCGTGAGGTCGCGGCTGGCGCGCATCCAGTCGATGTCGGCGCCGGCCGAGAAGGCGGAGCCGGCGCCGGTCAGCACCATCACGCGCGAGTCGTCCATGGCCAGCGCGGCGAACATCTGGGTCAACTGCGCGATCAGCGACGGGCCGATCGCGTTTCGCACCTCGGGCCGGTTGATGGTGAGCGTCGTGACCGGGCCGTCCCGTGTCAGCAGGATCTCGGTCACATCCGGAACACCCCGTAGGTGGTGGCGGCGGCCCCGGTGCCGGCCGCGGCGGCCAGGCCCAGCGCCAGCAGCTTGCGGGTGTCGCGGGGGTCGATGACTCCGTCGTCCCAGAGCCGCGCGGTGGAGTACCAGGGCGAGCCCTCGCGCTCGTAGTC
>DATIOK010000014.1:0-12388 GCA_035473255.1 Gaiellales bacterium | reverse complement strand
GTCCAGCTCTACCTGGAAGAGAGCTTCAGCTTCCGGGTGGTGACGCCGGAGGCCGCGGTGCCGCTCAGTCCCTAGATGATCCTGCCGCTGCGGTCGGGCTCAGCACCTGCGCGAGCACGCGGGTCGACACCAACAGGGCGGCCGCGATCGCCAGCGGCAGCGCGATGTCGACGTGGATCACGAGCAGCGCACCGACCAGCGCCCCGGCGAACATCGCGCCGACCGAGATCAGACGCCGGCCGATGTGGCCGCCCGACCCGGTTCCGCCGGTCGAGTCGGCCGCAACCCCGGTCAGCGTCAGCGTGAGGACTGTCGTGGTCAGGTCGGGCACGCCCAGGCTGCGGGCCATCGCGTTCTGCACGCCCATGGCCAACGCAATCGCGGCCACCAACGCGTAGCGCTGCCACGACGACACGGGCAGCCCGACGATCGCCGCCAGCACCGCCGCGGCCACCAGCAACGCGGCGGTGACCGAGTTGGCCGCCCGCATGTGCGCGAACCGCCGGTCGCCGAACCGGGCGCCGATGCGGCCGCCGGCGGCGGCTCCGCACAGAAACGCCGCCAGCGCCACCAGCGACGCCGGCACCGACAGCCCGCCCGCCCCCGCCAGCGCGAAGCCGAGGAACACCACGTTGCCGGTCATGTTGGCGACGAACACGTGCCCGAGCGCGAGGTAGCTGACGGCGTCGACGATCCCGGTGACCACCGTCATCACCACCAGCAGCGGCGGTAGCGGGCCGAACCCGCTGCCCGCCCACGGCCACAGGGACGCTTGAGTGCGGGCGCCGGCAACCACGCTTGCGATGATTGGCCGTGCCGGTGCCACGGTTCGTCGTTCAACAGCATGACGCCACGACGCTGCACTTCGACCTGCGGATCGAAGACGGCGGCGTGCTGCGCTCGTGGGCAGTGCCGAAGGGGCCGTCGATGGACCCGGCGGTGCGCCGGCTGGCGGTGCCGGTCGAAGACCACTCGATGGCCGCCGGCGAGTTCGAGGGCGTGCACGAGGGGAGCGGACGCGGCAGCGGCGCCGTGATCATCTGGGACGAGGGCACCGTCGACCTGGTGCGCAACGAGCCCGGTCACGTCTCGTTCGTGTTGCACGGCCACAAGCTTGCGGGCGGGTTCGCCCTGACCCGCACCGGTGAGCGGCGGTGGATCCTGGTCAAGGCCAGAGACGACCAGGCTCGGCCCGGCTCCGACATCACCGTCGAGCAGCCCGCCAGCGTCCGCAGCGGGCGCACCTACGAGCAACTGCGCTAATCAGCGAGGCGATCAGGCAGCCCGAACCGCGCGAAGTCCTCCGGGTACAGGAACGCGTTGATCTCGCTGATCCGCGCTCCGCCCAGAGCCAGGACGTTCACGCCGTGGGGCAGGAAGCAGGCGGCACGCTCGTCCCAGCCGTAGTGGGCAAACGCAACCTGGCCGTTGGCGCCCACCGGCACCAGGCGCCAGCGGCGGCCGGCCCGCAGCGGCAGGCGGCCGAAGAACCCCGCGACCGCCGCCCGTCCCGCGAACCAGGTCGGCATCGGTGGCATCGTCAGGGTGACGTCCTCGGCCAGCATCGCCACCACCGCGTCCAGGTCGCCCCGCTCCCAGGCGTCTACGTAGCCGTTGACGATCTCGCTCAGCGCATCATCGCCCAGCGCCCGCAGCGCCGCCTGCTGGCTCTGATCGGGCAGGCGCTCGTCGACCAGCCGGTGGGCGCGCTGCAGCGCGCTGTTCACAGACGCGGTCGTGGTGTCGAGCGCCGCGGCCACCTCGCGGGCCGAGAAGCCCAGCACGTCGCGCAGGATCAGCGTCGCGCGCTGGCGCGGCGGCAGCTGCTGCAGCGCCGCGATGAACGCCAGCTCGATGCTCTCGCGCTGCTCGTAGCGCGCCTCCGGCGCGACCCAGGGATCGGCGGATACGACCTCACGGTCGGGATAGGGGCTGACCCAGACCGACTCGACCAGCGGCGTCCCCGGGCCGTCGTGAGGATCGGCGGCCGGGCCGTAATCGACCGGCAGCACCCGCTTGGGACGCCGTTCGATCGCCTTCAGGCAGGCGTTGGTGGCGATCGTATAGAGCCAGGAACGCAGAGAGCTGCGACCCTCGAACCGGGGCAGCCCCCGCCACGCCCCCAGCAGCGCCTCCTGCAGGGCGTCCTCGGCATCCGGTGCCGACGCCAGCATGCGATAGCAGTGGGCGTGCAGCTGGGCGCGGTGAGGGCGGATCAGCCGTGCATAGGCATCCTCGTCGCCGCGGCGGGCGGCCTCCAGCAGCTCCAGCTCGGCGCCCGCGAGGCTCATGTCGCCGCCTTCGGCTGCCACAGCGCCAGCTCCGCACCGCCCGGCACCGACACCACGCTGCGCCAGCCGGCCGGCCCCTCGCGCGGCTCGAGCAGCACGGTCGCCCCCATCCCCCAAGCGCGGGAGGTCACCTGCTCGACGCTGTCGACCTGGACGTAGGGCAGCCACATCGGGCGCTCGGTGCCGCACTCGACGATGCCTCCGCCCAGCCGCCCGCCCAGCTCCATGGCCGTGTAGCAGGCGGAGCCGGCCTCGACCGTGGTCGGGCGCCAGCACAGCAGCCGCGAGTAGAAGCCGGCCGCCCCCGCGAGGTCGCCGGTGTGGAGCTCCAGATGCACGACCGGATGCCGCTTCGGCCCCATCTCAGGCGGCACCCGCTCCGTCAAGGAAGCGGTAGGAGCCGACCTCGTGCAGCGCGACGGTCACCGGGCGCTCGTCGCTGCGCTCTCAGATCGTCTCCGTGAACCGCTGAAACGCCTGCACCTCCGACAGCGGGTTGTGGCCGTCCTCGGTCTCGACCGAAGCGACATGCACGAAGCTAGTGCCGTCGTCCAGCCGGAAGGTCGCGTAGCGCAGCCCATCGGGACGGGTGCGGTCCAGCTCGTCGTAGACCTCGCGCACCAGCGCCTCGTTGGCATCAGCCTGGTCGGGCCTGACCGTATAGCGAACCATCACGCGTCTCATATCAGCACCTCCTGTTGTTTCTCGTCACACCAGAGATCCGCTGCGACGAGCGAAATCATCGCGGAGCGGGACCATCTACTCCTCTGCAGGCGCCTGCTGTTCCAGCCAGGCCCTGGCCACACGCTTCTGCGCCCGCGTCAGCCAGGCCTCGGCGATCGTGTCGCCCAGCTCTTCGCGGTCGATGCGGCCCAGGTCGGGGATCCGCATCAGCACGGCCGGGTAGCCGTCGAAGTGGGGTGTGGTGAAGAACACGCCGCGATCGTCGGCCAGCAGCAGCTCCTTGACGCCGACGTCGGCGACCCGGAACATCAGCACGTCGTCCATGCGCTCGCCCGTGTCCGGGTCGACAGCGTCGGGGCGGCGGCCGCGGTGGCAGCAGTAGAGCTTGCCGTGCACCAGGTACCGCGGCCGGCCGTCGGCCTCCTGCCTGATCGTCTGCGGCATCGCCATCGCCAGCTGGTCGAGGTCGGCCATCGTTGCCACCGCCACACTCTGCCACACGGCCGAGCCCGGTGACATCGCATGTCTGGCATCGCAGGAATTCACCACCGCCCGAAGAACCGGCCCCTAGCTGACGCGACAGGAAGGAGGTGTCACATGTCGTCAAGCACCTATGACCGATCAGATGGACTGACCGGCTGGTCGATGTTCTCCGCGATCTGGCTGGTGGTTGCCGGTGCCTTCAACCTGGTCGAGGGGCTCACGTCCATCCACCAGTCCAACAACATCAGCTCCGCATTCCTGTTCCAGAACCTCAAGTTCTGGGGCTGGGTGCTGCTGATCGTTGCGATCGTGCAGCTGTTCGCCGGATTCATGGTGTTCAGCGGGAATCCGACCGGCAACATGCTCGGTGTGCTGGTCGCATCGTTCTCCATGTTCATGTGGTTCTTTTTCCTCTTCACCGCTCCCCTGGGAGCCATGGTCGCTGTGATCATCAATGGTCTCGTGATCTACGGGCTCACGATCGGAAGCGAATCCTGAGCAGGCCGGGCTCGGCGGTGGCGTGGGCCTTCGCGGCCGCGCCGCTGCCGGGCCCGGCGGCGTGCGCGAGTACGAGCGGAACGCGAGGGTTGCCGGCGTTGCTCAGGCAGGCGGCGCTTGCTCCGGCGGGTCCGCCAACTCGGGGTTGTACAGATGACACGCCACCTCGGCACCGCCCTCGGGCCGCAGGACGGGATCGTGGCCGCGGTGGAACTCGATCACTGCCCCGCCCGGCCGCGGTGTGATCGACTCGATGCCGTACCAGATTCGCTCGCGGGAGTCGTCCTCGCGGATGTGGTCGAGCAGCGTCGCGACATCGGCGCCAGTGCCGGTCGCGGAGGGCACCGTCGCGCGCGAGCCGGGCTGGTCGAGCCCGACCAGGTCGCCCAGCTGCAGCCGCTCGGCCTCGAACAGCTCCTGGCCGCCCACCGCCCACCGCTGCTCGAGCATGTCATGCAGGTCACGCGCCTCCCACCCGCACGGTGCAAACGCCTTCGGGCAGCGGGGGTGGAACCGGCAGCCGAGCGGCGGCTCCGCGGCGTCCGGCACCTCGCCGCGAGGCAGATCGCGAGGGATGCTGCGCGACGGGTCAGGGTCGGGGATCGCCCGCAGCAGCGACTGCGTGTACGGGTGACGCGGGTTTGCGAAGATCTCGTCGGTGGCGCCGATCTCGACGATCCGGCCCAGGTACATGATCGCCACCCGGTCGCAGAAGAACTTCGCCGTGGCCAGGTCGTGGGTGATGTAGACGTAGGTCAGGTCGAGGTCGTTCTTCAGGCCCAGCATCAGCTCCAGGATCTTGGCCCGGACGCTCATGTCCAGCATCGACACCGGCTCGTCGGCGACCAGCAGGCTGGGGCTCAGGATCACCGCACGCGCCAGCACCGCCCGCTGCTTCTGACCGCCGGACAGGTCGCTCGGATACTTGCCCAGGTACTGATCCGGGGGCGACAGCCCGACTCGCTCGAGCACCGCCGAGACCCGACTGCGGATGTCGGCGCGATCGCGGGTGATGCCGTGGATGCGCAGCGGATGGCCGACCGCCGTCTCAATCGTCATGGCCGGGTTCAGCGAGGCGTGCGGGTCCTGGAACACCATTTGCACCTTGCGCCGCATCGCGCGCACCTCGCGTTCGCGCAGCCCCAACACGTCCTCGCCCTCGAGCCTGATCGAGCCGCCGGTCGGGTCGACGAGGCGCAGCAGGGCGCGGCCGAGCGTGGTCTTGCCGCTGCCCGACTCGCCGACGATGCCCAGCACCTCACCGCGTGCCACCGAGAACGAGACGCCGTCCACCGCCTGGACCGCGCCCACGTCCTTGCCGACCAGGCGCGCACCGAACGACCCGCGTAGTGGGAAGTGCACCTGCAGGTCCTCGACCTCGAGCAGCACGCCGGCGTCGGCCACGTCTACGCCTCCTCCGCCACGGCAATCTGCTCTTGCTCAAGGGGTTCCCGCCCGCCCTCGGGGATCCGGTCGCCCGGCCCATGCAGCCAGCACTCCACGCGCTGCCCGGCTGACAGCCGCTGTTCCACCGGTGCCAGCAGCGCGCAGACCCGCATCGCGTCCGGGCAGCGGGGATGGAACTTGCAGGCGGCCGGCGGGTCGATCAGGCTAGGCGGGGCGCCCGGGATGTAGTGCAGGCCTGTGGTGTTCAGCGAGATCACCGACCGCAGCAACTCGCGCGTGTAGGGGTGGGCGGGCTGCGAGAACACCGTGCGGGCATCCCCCTCCTCGGCGATCCGCCCTGCGTACATCACGGCCACCCGATCGCACGCCTCGGCCACGATGCCGAGGTTGTGGGTGATCAGCAGCAGGGCCGTGTCGAAGTTGCGCTTCAGGTCGGCCAGGATCGACAAGATCTGGGCCTCGACCAGCACGTCCAGGGCCGTGGTCGGTTCGTCGGCGATCACGAGCCTGGGCCGCAGCACCAACGCCAGGGCGATCATGATCCGCTGGCGCATGCCGCCGGAAAACTCGTGCGGGTAGTTGCGAAATCGGGTGGGCGGGATGCCCATGCCGCCCAGCGCCTCGAGGGAGCGCCGCCGCACCTCCGCCTTGCTGAGCTTCGGCTCGTGCGCCGTGATCGTCTCGCTGAAGTGGTCCTCGATCCGCATCAGCGGGTTCAGGCGGGTCATCGGCTCCTGGAAGATCAGCGCGATGTCCGGCCCCCGCATGCGCCGCAGCTGCCTGTCGCTGACCTTCAGCAGGTCGGTGTCCTGGAACAGCACCTGACCGTCGACCGCGGACCCATCGGGCAGCAGACCCATCACGCCGCGCCCCAGCGTCGACTTGCCGCAGCCCGACTCGCCGACCAGGCCCAGCACCTCGCCGGCCCGGATCTGGAGGCTGACGCCGTCGACGGCCCGCACGGCGCCGCGCGCGCTGCCGTACCAGACCCGCAGGTCGCGGACGTCCAGCACCGGTGCGGTGGCGCTCATCCCTGGTCCTCCTGCGGTGCCCTCGGCGGCAGCGTCACGGGCTCCATCTTGCGCCGCCGCAGCACCGGGTTGAGGACATCGTTCAGGCCCTCTCCCAGCAGCGTCAGGCCGGTCACCAGCAAGACGATCGCCATGCCCGGGAACAGGCCCGTCCACCAGATACCGGCGCCCGCGTCGGACAGCGCGCGGGAGCTGTCGTACCCCCACTCGGCTGCGTCCGTGGGCTGGATGCCGTAGCCGAGGAACCCAAGTGCAGCCAGGGTCAGGATCGCATCGGCGGCATTGAGCGTGGCGATCACAGGCACGCTCTGCACCACGTTCTGGAACACGTAGCGGCCGATCACGGTGCGCGGGCGTGCTCCCAGCGCACGCGCGGCCTCGACGTAGGACTCCTCACGGAGGCTGACAACGTGGTTTCTGACCACGCGGAAGTACTGCGGGATGTAGACGGCCGATATGGCGAAGGCCGCGGTGGCGACACCGCTGCCGAACTTGTCGGACAAGAGAAACGCGATCACGATCGCGAGCAGCAGGTAGGGAAACGCGAACAACGCGTCCATGATCAGCACCAGCACGCGGTCCACCGGCCCGCCGAAGTAGCCCGAGAGCAGCCCCAGCGGCAGGCCCACAAGCAGCGACACCACCACCGCGAACAGCACCACCTTCAGCTCCGTCCGCGCCCCCCAGATCACCCTCGACATGACGTCGGTGGACTGAACGTTGGTACCGAACCAGTGTGCCGACGATGGTGCCTGCTGCTTCACGAAGCGTTGCCCCGAGGCGTCCTGGTACTGGTCGAAGGCGTAGGGCGAGATCCACGGCGCAGTCAGCGCCATCACCACAAACAGCATCGTCAGCACGATCCCCGCCCACACGATCCAGCGCGGCACGCCGCGCGCCTCGCGCACGGGGCCGAACGCGCGACCGGCTCTGGCGATCAACTGTGACGCCATCAGTACCGCACCCTCGGGTCGATCCAGGCGTTCACGAAGTCGATCAGCACACTGATGAAGATCACGATCAGGGCGAAGAACGTGATGATCCCCTGCACCGCGATGTAGTCGCGGTTGTTCAAGTAGCGCACCAGCTCGAAGCCTATGCCCGGCCAGTTGAACGTCGTCTCGGTAAGGACGGCGCCCGACATCAAGAGCGCCACCTGCAAGCCCAGAACCGTCACCACCGGCACCAGTGCGTTCTTGAACGCGTGGCGGTAGACGACCGATTTCTCGTCGATGCCGCGCGCGCGGGCGGCCTCGATGTAGTCGCCCTTCATCGTCTGCAGCACGTTCACGCGTACCAGCCGGATCAGGACACCGGCGATGATCAGGCCCAGCGTGGTCGCGGGCAGGATCAGGTGCAGCACGACGTCCTTGAAGGTGGCCCAGTCGCCGTAGATGATCGCGTCGATCAGGTAGAGGTGCGTGTGCGTGGGCAGCAGGAACTGCACCTCTGGGCTGGCCCGGCCGGAGGTCGGCAGCCAGCCCAGCCGCTCTCCGAACAGCAGCTGTGCGAGAAAGCCCAGGAAGAAGGCGGGCATCGCGTAGACGACGATGCCGAACATGCGGATGCTGACGTCGGCGCCGGAGTCGCGCAGCCGACCCGCCACCAGGCCCAACCCGATGCCGACCGACAGGGCGACCACCATCGCCCAGAAGGTCAGCTCAAGCGTTGCGCTGCCGTTCTCGATGATCACATCGGTCACCGGCCGATCGTCGGTGATGGTGGTGCCGAAGTTGAGCCGTGCCACATCGCCCAGGTAGTCGACGTACTGCACGATCAGCGGCTTGTCGTAGCCGGCCGCGTGGCGTCGATCCTGCAGCTCCTTCTCGGGAAGCCGGCCGCCCAGGGCGGCCGTGACCGGATCGCCCGGTGCGACCCGCATCATGAAAAACACCAGGGTCAAAAGGATCCACAGCATCGGCAGCACCAGCGCCAGCCGGGTCAGCGCATAGGTGCGAAGTGAGGTGGTCGGTTTGGCCATGGTCGGGCCGGGGAGCCCGACGCTGCGGACTCCCCGGCCTGCGCGTGTCGTCTAGGTCTTGCTGATCAGCCAGAACCGGAAGATATACGCGGGATCGAACGTCTCCTGGACGCCTGATACCCCGTCGCGTACCACCGCGATCTGCTTGCCCTGCCAGATCGGGATGGTGGGAGCGTCCTTTGCTGCCAGCGTCTGGATCTTCGCGAAGGCGGCTTCACGCACCGAGGGATCGGTCGATGCCTTCTCCTGGTCGATCGCCTTGTCGATCTGCGGGTTGTCGTAGTGACCGTTCCAGAACCCGCCGTTGGGATAGAAGTAGGCCGAGTAGTCGTCGGCGTCCGGGTAGTCGGGGAACCATCCCAGCTGGAAGGCCGGGAAGATGTCCTTACCGCGGTCGACGGCGTACTGGTCCCACTCCTCCGACTTGAGCGTCACCTTGAACAGGCCGCTGCCCTCCAGCTCGCGCTTGATCTCGGTGTACTCGTCGGCCGAACCGCCGCCGTAGTGGGTGGGCGTCCACCAGATCGTGATCGGCACCGGCGTGGCGATGCCGGCATCGGTCAGCTCCTTCTTGGCCAGATCGGGGTTCGGCGTGGCACCGTACTCGGTCTTGTACGAGTCGATGTGGCCGAACAGGCCAGCCGGGACCATCGAGTAGAGCGGCTGCACCGTGTCGTTGTAGACGTTGTGCGCGATCGACTGCCGGTCGATCAGGTAGGCGATCGACCGCCTCACGGCCAGCTGATCGGAGGGCGGCAGCTTCACGTTGAACACCAGGTAGCGGATCTCGATGCCCTGGCCCTCGACCACCTGCAGACCACTCTGCCCCCGCAGCGACGAGATGTCGGTGGGCGTCAGGTTGCGGAACGCGATGTCGACGTCGCCGCCCTGGATGGCCAGCTTCAGCGACGGCGTGTCCTTGTAGTACTGGATCAGAACGCGAGCGTTCTTGGCGGGCGTTCCCCAGTAGGCGTCGTTGCGCTCGAGCACGGTCTGAACGCCCGGCTGATACTTGACCAGCTTGTACGGGCCCGTGCCGATCGGCTGGTCGTCCGGCTGAAGCTTCGTCGCCGGGTATACGCCCGAGGGCACGATCGCCGCCGCGCCGGTGGCCAGGATGAACGGCCAGGTCGCATCAGGCTGCGTCAGATGGAAGGTGACCGTCTGCGGGTCGGGAGTGGAGATCTCGTTCCCCTTCCACTTGCCGCATGTCGCCAGTGATGAGAACAGGTAGCACGCGCCCTGATCGCCATTGATGACGATGCTGCGCTGGAATGAGAACTCGACGTCCTTTGACGTCAGCGGATCGCCGTTCTGGAACTTGACACCCGACCGCAGGTGACAGGTGTAGGTCTTCGGGTCGTCCCACCCGCAGGACGTGGCCAGCGACGGCACCGGCTTGTTCCCTCCCGGCGGAATGGTCATCAACTCGTCGTACACGTTGTAGATGATGTTCCACGAGTGCAGGTCATAGGCGTTGGCCGGGTCGAAGTGGATCGCGGTGTCGGTGGTGCCCATGATGATGGTGGCGTTGCTGTTTCCACCGCCGCTTCCGCCGCCGCCGCTCGACGAGCTGCTCGAGCTGCCGCAACCGGCCGCCAGCGCGACCACCGCAGCCGCCAAAACGAACAGGCGCAAGCCACGTGAAGTGCGTGTCCGCACGATATGTCCTCCTCTCGGTCCCGCCAGCGCGGGACGACGTCCCCAGGTGTCCGGCTGTGCAGCCGGACCGTCTCGAAGATTTGACGCCCCCACCCCATCAGATGTTGGCGGCAAGGTCAATCGCGGGTGGGCGGGAGTGCCTGTATCGTCACCCGCCGTGGCCCTCGATCTGCTCTGGCTCTTCGCGCTGATCTGCCTGCCGGGCGTGGCGCTGGTGCGGGCATGAGGCCGGCGCTGCCCGACCGCGGGTTCGCGATCCGAGCGGCCCTGCTGGTGGCGGCGCTGGCGGCCGCCGTCCTGCTGCTTCGCGGCGCCGCACAGGTGCTGCCGCTGGGTCTGCCGCTGGCCGCCGCCCTGCTCGGTGTGCTGCTGGTGCCCGGCCTGGCGTGCGCGCGCGTCCTGGGCGTGGACGAGCAGCTGGAGGCTCCGGTGCTGCTGGCGGCGGCGATCCCGCTGGGCTGCGCCGTCTGGTCATTGGGGCTGATGGCGGCGCTGATCGTGGGGCTACCGCTGACCGCGCTGGCGCTGATCGTGGGCGTCGCCTGCGCCATCACGCTGGCAGCATCCACGCCGCGCATCCACACGTCCGGCAGCGGCGTGCAGTTGGCCGGCGTGGCCGCAGTCGGTGCGCTGATGGCGGTGCTGGCATCGCGCTACGAGACCGTCCTTCACGGCGACGCGCTGTTTCATGCCGGGCGGGTGCGCAAGCTGCTCGACCTGCCGCACCTGACGCTCAGCGGCCTGTCCTCGGTATGGCACGGCTCACCCCACGCCGGCTACGTGGTGCCGGTGCTGCACGCGATCGAGGCGGTCGCGATCCGAATCACCGGCGCGGAGTCATCGGCCGCCTACTCCAGCCTGGCGCCCGGATGCGCGCTGCTGCTGCCGTTGGCGGCCTACGCTCTGGGCTCGGCCGCGGCGGGCCGCCCGGTCGGCGCAGCGGCCGCGTTCCTGGCCTGCTGGGATGCGCTCGCGCGGGGGTCACTGGAGGCCTTGCAGCAGCCTCCCGAGTTCACGTTCTACGTCCTCATCCCCGCCCTGCTGGCCCTGCTCGCCGCCGGCGCTCGCGGCGGGTTCGACCGGCGGCTGAACCGGGCGGTGCTACTCGGTGTGCTTGCCGTGACGCTGATCCACGCCAGCTACACGGTGCTGGTGCTGGCCTGCATGGCCGGGGTCGTGATCGTGATGCTGCGGGGCTGGCGCCTGCTGGCCGCATCGGTCGCGCTGACCGGCGTCATCTACGGTGTCATCTGGGCGGTCGCACTGCGGGGCGGGACGAGGCTGCCGCGACCACCGGTGCTGGACACCGTGTACGTGGTGGTGCACGGGAACCCGGTGATAGCCCGGGCCGGGTGGATGCTCGACAGCCGGCCCGAGATCGCCGTCGGGGTGCTGTCCGTCGTGCCCCTGATGCTGCTGTTCCGGCGGCGCCACGCGGTGCCGGCCGCGATCATGGGCGCCGCGCTGGTGCTCTGCTCGTTCCCGTGGGTGCCGGCGTTGCTCACGTCCGTGCTCGGCTACGGCCAGGTGAAGCGGTTCCCGCGCAGCGGGCTGCCGTGGGCGCTGACCGCGGCCATCGTGGTGGTGGAGGTGGCGGCGGTGGCGGGCGGCAGGATCGCCGTCCCGGTCGCGCTGGCCGTGGCGGTGGCCTCACTGGGCTACCAGGCGTACGTGCCCGAGGGCGATCCGCTCACGTTCGCGATCGCCGCCCTGACGGTAGCCGGGGTCGCGGTATCGGCCTGGCCGGCGCTGCGCGGGCGCAACGCCCGGGTGAACGCCGCCGCACCGGCCGCGCTGGGCGCGGTTGTCCTGCTCGCGGCAGCCTTGATCGCGGGGTCGGTGAGGGCGCAGCGGACCCAGGTGGTCTCCGACCTGCGGCATGGTCCGGGCGTCAGCGAGACGCAGCCGCGGCTGCCGGAGCCGGTGATCGGGTTCTTCCGCCAGCACGACGACGCGCCGTTCCCCGTGGTGCTGGCCGAGGCGTACATCGGCTACCAGCTGGCGGGGGAGGCCACGGTCTACCCGATGGCGCTGCCGCTGGAGCGCGCACGGGGCGAGCCGCGGAACATGCCGGTGGCGCGCAAACGGGCGGTCAACATCGCGCTTGAGCCGGGCACGTCGCCGTCCGCCCGCGCCGCCATCCTCGACCGCTTCCACGTCCGCTATCTGCTGGTGAACACGAAGACGACGCCGCGGGCGGTGGCGGCGCTGTCCGCGGATCCCGGCCTGCGCGAGGTGTTCCGGTACGGCGACTGGGCGGCGTTCGCGCGGCGCTAGGAACTGGAAGGCTCGTCTGGCTCGTCGATGCGGCCGTCGAAGTGGGCCGCGGCGCCGGGGCGCACCAGCTCGTA
>DATIOK010000013.1:0-5173 GCA_035473255.1 Gaiellales bacterium | reverse complement strand
TTTGGCGCCGTGGACACGGCGCAGGCGCTGTGCCGGGCCGCCAAGCAGGTGGGGTTCCACACGATCGTGTCGGACGCCCGCGCGAAGTTCGCACGGGCCGAGCGTCTGCCAGATGCCGACGAGATCGTGGTGGGATGGCCGGCGATGGCGTACGAGCTGCATCCGGCCGACGAGGCCACCTACGTCGTTGTGCTGACGCACGACGCCCGCTTCGACGAGCCGGCGCTCGGCCCGGCGCTGCGCAGCCCGGCCGCCTACATCGGTGCGCTGGGCAGCCGCAGGGCGCAGGACAAGCGCCGGGAGCGGATGCTGAACGCCGGCTACAGCGAGGCCGACCTGACACGCATCTCCGGCCCGCTGGGTCTCGACATCGGGGCGGTCACCCCGGCCGAGACCGCGGTCTCGATCCTGGCGGAGGTGCTGGCTGTCAGGGCCGGCCGCAGCGGCGGCCGACTATCGCAGGCACCGGGGCGGATTCACCCGGAGGCCGTGACCCGGTGAGGGCCCTGCCTCCGTGCGCACCGCACTGATCGCGGACATCCACGGAAACCTGGTCTCTCTGCAAGCAGTGCTCAACGACGCGCGCCGAAGCGCCGTGGAGCGGATCGTGTGCCTCGGCGACGTGGCGGCCACCGGCCCGCAGCCGGTCGAGACGATCGAGGCTGTGGCCGCGCTGGGATGCGATGTCGTGATGGGCAACGCCGACGAGTGGCTGCTCGACCCGGAGCTGGACGAGAACGCCGACGAGGAGACGCGCCGGATCCTCGATATCGACCTGTGGGCGTCGCAGCAGCTGGGACCGCAGCACCTGGAGCTGCTGGCCGGCTACCGGCCGGTGGTGGAGCTGGACGACCTGGTCTGCTTTCACGGCACGCCGCGGTCGAACACGGAGACGCTGCTGGCGACGACTCCGGAGGCGGAGGTGGCGCGGATGCTCGGCAGCTACACGCAGACGGTGCTGGCCGGAGGGCACACGCACATCGCGATGCTGCGCCGCCACGGGCCCTCGCTGGTGGTGAACCCGGGCAGCGTGGGGATGCCGTTCGAGGCGGCGGCCGATGGCGGCGCCTTCCGCAACCCGCCCTGGGCCGAGTACGCGATCGTGGACGGCGCGCAGGTCGAGTTCCGGAGGGTGCCAGTGGACGTGGGCGCGGTGACCGGGGCGGCGTTTGCCAGTGGGATGCCGCATGCCGGGTGGTGGGTGAGAGACTGGGCCTGGAGCTAGGCGCGATAGCCGCCGACGGCGGCGAAACGCGTGGTGACTAAAGGGATGCCTGCCCGACAGCGGCAGGCTTCCCGCCGTGGTACTCCCGGCGTCGGCCAGCTTCGGCAGGGTCAGGCTGAAGCCGGAGGCTTAGCCCCTTAAGCCACCACCCGCCAATACCGATATAGCAAGCACGATGTATCGCAAGACATTCATCGTGCTGGCGCTGTTCGCGGCGATGCCTGGGCAGGCACCGCCGGCGTTCGCCAGCGGTCCCTCGGTGCTGGTCGCGGCCACCGCCACCGGTGACCGCTACCAGTCGCAGGTCACCTTCACCTACGCCGCCCCGGTCTCGGTCACCGACCCATCGACCCAGGTCAGCTTCCACAGGACCGGTAGCGTCACGCCGCTGGCCGTGACGGTGACCGGCTCCGGCACCGCCACCATCGTCGTCACCCAGACCGGCACGCTCGCGTCGGGAGCCGGCTACACGGCCAGCGTGCTGCCCGACGGTGACAGCACGCCGGACACCTTCAGCTGGAAGACCCGGGCCGCGCCCGCCCACCCCACGCTGCACGTGAAGATCATCACCGCCCTTGCGCCGGGCGCGGTCTACGACATCGTTCACCGCCTTGACCGCGCCAACCTGCTGGCCGTGCCGCGGGCCGCGGATCTGGTCGACATCTCGGCCGCCGCCGCCGCGCCGCACGCGCTCACCAACGCCGACCTGACCGGCTACCAGGCCGCGCTGGTCGTGACCGACCAGGATGTCTTCAACCAGCTGGCCGCCGCAAGCGCGCTCACCAGCTTCGCGGCACACGGCCACGGCATCGTGCTGGGCGGCCAGACGCACTGGACGAGCGGCGGCCTGTGGACGCAGCAGAGCGCGATCGGCTCGGTCGGCGGCGCCTGGTCGGTGAACTCGAGCCCGCTCGCGTTCACCGACCCGCCCGCCATCGAAGGCGGCACGCTGAAGGCGAGCACCGTGCAGCCGCACTTCCTGACCCACAGCCTGACGTCGCTCCACGTCCACGGCGCCGGCTCGGGTGCCGAGATCGCACAGAACAGCTGGAACGAGTCGGTGCTGGCGCGGCTGGCGCCGACGGCGGCCTACCCCTACGGTCAGTCGCTGCTCGCCATCCACTTCGAGAACAAGGATCAGCCCGGCCGGGTGGTCGACCTCGGCTTCAACCCCTGGTCGACCGATGTCGTCAGCGGCGGCGGCGGATACGACCCGACCGAGTCGCCCCAGGCGGCGCCTCTGATCGCCCGCGCGCTGTGGTGGGCCACCAACCGGATCGCGCCGACCCGCACGCACTTCACATCGAAGCCACCCAGCCCCAGCAGGTTCGCCACCGTCAGCTTCTCGCTGGCGGCGCGGGACGCCGACCCGGCATCGGCCTTCTCGACGCTCAGGTTCCAGTACCGCGTCGGCAACGACCACTGGAAGATGGCCAAGGGCGGCAGCTCGTTCGTGCTCTACCACCTGCGTCCCGGTCACCGCTACCGCGTGCGGGCACGAGCCGTTGACTTCGCCGGAAACACGGACACGAAGCCGGCCAGCTACACGTTCAGGCTGAGCCCGAGCGCGTACGGCTGAGCCTGGGTCACTCCCACTCGATGGTCGACGGCGGCTTGCTGGAGATGTCCAGCGCCACCCGGTTGACCCCCGCGATCTCATTGATGATGCGGCTCGAGATCCGCTCCAGCAGGTCGTAGGGCAGCCGCGCCCAGTCGGCCGTCATGGCATCCTCCGAGCTGACCGCGCGGATCACGATCGGATAGGCGTACGTACGCGAGTCGCCCTGCACGCCCACGCTCCGGATCGCGGGTAGCACCGCGAACGTCTGCCACAGCTCGTGGTAGAGCCCGGCCCGCCGGATCTCCTCCAGCAGTACCGCGTCGGCCTCGCGCAGCACCTCCAGCCGCTCACGCGTGACGTCGCCGATGATGCGGATGGCCAGGCCCGGCCCGGGGAACGGCTGGCGCCACACCATCCGCTCGGGCAGCCCCAGCTCGACGCCCACCCGCCGCACCTCGTCCTTGAAGATCATGCGTAGCGGCTCCACCAGATCGAAGTCCATGTCCGCGGGCAGGCCGCCCACGTTGTGGTGAGACTTGATCTTGGCCGCCGTGCGGCTGCCGGACTCGATCACGTCGGAGTAGAGCGTGCCCTGCACCAGGTGCCGGATGTCGCCGAGCTTCTGCGCCTCGTCCTCGAACAGCCGGATGAACTCCTCGCCGATGATGCGGCGCTTCGTCTCGGGGTCGGAGACACCGGCCAGCTTGTCGAGAAACCGGTCCTGCGCCTGCACGTGCACGAGCGGGACGTGGAAGTGCTCTTCGAACGCCTCCACCACCTGCTCGGCCTCATCCTTGCGGAGCAGGCCGTGGTCGACGAACACGCAGGTGAGCTGATCGCCCACCGCCTTGTGCACCAGCAGCGCGGCCACGGCCGAGTCGACGCCGCCGGAAAGCGCGCAGATCACCTGGTCGTCGCCGACCTGCTCGCGGATCAGGGCCACCTGCTCCTCGATGAACTGCAACGGCGTCCAGGTGGGCGGCGCCTGGCAGGCCTCAAGCACGAACTGCCCGAGCATCTCGGTGCCGTGCGGCGTGTGCGCGACCTCGGGATGAAACTGCACGGCGTAAAACCCGCGCTCGCGGTCCTCCATCGCGGCGATCGTGGTGGTCTGGGTCATGGCTGTCACGGTGAACCCCGGCGGCGTGCGAACGACGCTGTCGCGGTGGCTCATCCAGCACGACTGCTCGGCGGCGATGTCGCCGAACAGCAGGCTGCCCTCGGCCAGGGTTACGGGCGTCTTGCCGAACTCGCCGAGGCCGGTGTTCCCGACCTCGCCGCCCAGCGCCGCCGCCATCGCCTGCATGCCGTAGCAGATGCCCAGCACCGGCACGCCCAGCGCGAACAGCTCCGGATCGACCGAGGGCGCCCCCGGCTCGTAGATCGACGCCGGGCCGCCGGACAGCACGATCCCGATCGGATCGCGGGCCGCGATCTCGGCCACCGGCATGTCGTGCGGGACGATCTCGGAGTAGACACGGCTCTCGCGGATCCGCCGCGCGATCAGCTGCGCGTACTGCGCGCCGAAGTCGATCACGAGCACCGGCCGGTGGGGAGCCGGCGAGCCGGCCAGCGCCGCCCCCGCCCGCTCAGCCCGCGTCCGGCTCTCGGTCAACGGCTCATCCCGATCGCCTGCTCCCGCTGCAGCTTCTTGCCCTCGGTCTGGAGCGCCGGCGCGAACATGATCTCGGCCTTCTGGAAGGCCTGGATCGTGTCGTACCCGGTGGTCGCCATCGACGTGCGGAGCGCGCCCATCAGGTTGAGCGTGCCGTCGTTCTCACGGGCGGGGCCGGTCACGATCTCCTGGAGGGTGGCGACCTGGTCGGTCTTGACCCGGGCGCCGCGCGGCAGGCTGGGATGGAACGTGGCCATTCCCCAGTGGTAGCCGTGGCCCGGCGCCTCGTTGGCGCGGGCCAGCGGCGAGCCGACCATCACGGCATCGGTACCAGATCGACTCCGCCCATCTCGCCCTCTTCTTCTCGCGCCCCCGGCCGCCCCGTCGAGGGTGGTGGACGCGGCTCTGGGACTGGTGGGCGTGAGGCTCCGCGAGGCGGCCGTGCTCGCGTGGGTGGTGGGCGCGTGGGTCGTCGCGCTCCTGGTGGTGGCGGGATGAGTGGCGTGCACGTGCGGGAGCTCGCGCGGCTGCTCGCGGCGCTTGACCAGCTCCTGGCGGAGTTGGACCGGCTGCTCGCGCACTGGGACCCCCCGTGAGCGACCGCCCCTGGAAAGCCGCGGAGCGCCAGGCCGCCCACCTCATCGGGGGCCGCCGGCACTGGGCGAATAGCGGGGAAGAGGTCGACGTGGAGTCCGACACCGTCGTCGCCCAGGTGAAGCATCGCCGCGTGTGTTCGCTGGCGGAGCTCGAGGCGCTCGCGCTCGAGGCGCAG
>DATIOK010000012.1:0-1921 GCA_035473255.1 Gaiellales bacterium | reverse complement strand
CACCCCTGGACCAGCTACCTGATCGTGCCGTTGTTCGCCCTGGCGAACGCCGGCATCACCGTCGACGGGAGCTTGCTGGCCCGCGCTTACACCTCGCCGGTCACGCTCGGGATCCTGCTCGGCTACGTCGTGGGCAAGCCGGCCGGCACCGTCGCCGCGGCCTGGCTGCTGGTCCGGATCAGTCGCGGAACGATCCGCCCGCCCGTCGGCTGGGCCGCGGTGACCGGCGCCGGCGCCATCGCCGGCATCGGTTTCACCGTGTCGCTGTTGATCGCCTCACTAGCCTTCCACGGCAGCCTGCTGGCCGAGGCCAAGGTGGGCGTGCTGTCGGCCGCGTTGTGCGCGTCGCTGCTCGGCTGGGCGGTCTTCCGGCTCACCGCGCTACTGCCCGAACCGCTGCGGGCCCGCGCCCTGCTCGGCACCGCCGAGGCCATCATCGACCTGGCGGTGCCGGTTGATCCCGAGCGCGATCACGTGCGCGGTGCGGACCAGGCGCTGGTCACGCTGGTGGAATACGGCGACTACGAGTGCCCGTTCTGCGGCCTGGCCGAGCCGGTGATCCGCGAGCTGCTGGCCGACGATGGTGACCTGCGGTACGTGTGGCGGCACCTGCCGCTCACCGACGTGCACCCGCACGCGCTGCTGGCCGCCGAGGGTGCCGAGGCCGCGGCCCGCCAGGGCTCGTTCTGGCCGATGCATGATCAGCTGCTGGCGCACCAGGACGCGCTGACCGTCGACGACCTGCTCCGGTACGCCGCCCAGCTCGGCCTGGACACGGGGCGGTTCACCGCCGACCTGCGCCGCCACGCCGGGGAAGCCAAGATCGCCGAGGACGTGGACTCCGCCGACCTGAGCGGCGTCACCGGCACGCCCACGTTCTTCGTCAACGGCAAACGCCATCGCGGCGCCTACGACATCGACACGCTGGCCGACGCGGTGCGGGCAGCCAAGGCACATGCCCTGATCAGCTCGGGCAGGCAGCCCCAGCGGACATCCTGACCAAATGGTGCTGTCCGTCCGCCGGGGCACGCGCCACGGTCGTTCGGAACATAATGAACCCGAACGGGCCACTGCCTCCTGCCCGCCCGCCGACCGTCGCAGAATCATGCCTTCGTCGGGTTCGAGCACGAGATTGGTCAGGTCGACGGGACCATGCTCACGTTCGGGGCGGGTGGACAGTTCCAGGACAGCGGCGCCGCGGGCATCGTCGGCCAGCACGACCGGCACGCGGCGGGAACTGAAGTTCAGCACGACGAGGAACCGCTGGTCGAGTTGGCGTTCGAAGCAGAAGACGTCTGGCGCCGCGCCGACCAGGCGCTGCGCCCCGGACTGCAGCGTGGGTTCGCGCGAGCGCAGGTGGATCAGCCGGCGGACGAACGCGAGCGTCGACCCGGGATCGTGCTGCTGCGATTCCACGCAGAGGCTTTCCGCGTCGGCGACGACCGGCAGCCAGGGCTCCGCGGTGGTGAAGCCGGCGCCCGGGCCGACCTGAGCCGGCGGCCGCCACGGCATCGGCGCCCGCTCCGGGTCCCGGCCGTCGACGTCCACGACCCGGTCGGCGGGTATCTCGGCATCCGGCAGACCGAGCTCCTGCCCGTAATACAGGAACGGCGTGCCGCGCAGCGAGCAGATCAGCATGGCAGCTACCCTCGCGCGGCGTTGCCCGCTCCCCGGCTCGGCGGCGTAGCGGGTGGCGACCCGTGAGTGGTCATGGTTCTCCAGGAACCAGGCCGGCCAGGCCGAGACCTCGGCCAGCTCGGTGAATTCCTGCACCGACGCACGGTACGCCGCCGCTTGCCACGGCAGGTGGAAGAAGACGAAGTTGTGGGCCAGGTGCAGCTCGTCTCCGGTGTTGATGTACTCCACCAGCTTCTTCAAGTCGAGCAGGTAGACCTCGCCCACGATCATCCGGTCGTCATAC
>DATIOK010000011.1:0-1592 GCA_035473255.1 Gaiellales bacterium | reverse complement strand
TGAGATCACGCGACGCGATCAAGTAGGCCAGCGCGTTTGCCTCAGGGGAGATGCCGATCAGGTCAGGCTGTCCATCGACGTTGTCGGACGAGAAGCCGGCGATGCTGGCTGGCGTGCGTGGGTTGTGCTCGACCAGCCACGAACGCAACGAATTTCCGGCTACCGCGCTGGGCTGCCACGTCGATATCCATTGCTGGTACGACGCTGCAATCGTCTCGCGACTTTCACCGATAGAGCTCAAAGCGCCTTCGAGCGGGAGTAATTGTCAATACCTGTGGATCAAGATCTTTTAGGCGGCTTCCGGCTGGGCCGCCTCGGCGGCCTCGTCCTCGGGTCGTTCGACGAGCTTGCCGTTGACGAAGGCCGCCCCGGCGCGGACGAGCGCGACCAGGTGGGGTGCGTTGACCATGCGCCAGCGGCGCTGGGCGGACTCGATGAGCTTGAAGGCCATCGCCAGGGCGGCGGCCTTGGATCCGTGGCCCTTGGTGACCTTCGTCCGCAGCCTGACCGTGGCGAAAGTAGATTCGATCGGGTTGGTGGTGCGCAGGTGCACCCAGTGCTCGGCCGGGTAGTCATAGAACGCCAGCAGTTCCTCCTCATCCTCGGTGATCTTGGCGGCGGCTTTGGGGAACTTCGCCCCGTAGGCGGCGGCGAAGGCCTTGACGGCCGTGCGGGCGTGGTCCTTGTCCTCGGCGTTCCAGATCTCCGCCAGGGCCTTCTTCGCGCCCGGGTGCGCGGACTTCGGCAGCGCCCCGAGCACGTTCGCGATCTTGTGGAACCAGCAGCGCTGGGTCCTGGCCTGCGGGAACACCTCGCGGACCGCCGTCCAGAACCCCAGTGCCCCGTCGCCGACGGCCAGCACCGGGGCGCGCATACCCCGGCGGGCGCAATCGCGCAGCAGGTCGGCCCACGACTCCGCGGACTCCCGGTAGCCGTCGGCCAGCGCCACCAGCTCCTTGCGCCCGTCGGCGCGCACCCCGATCATCACCAGCAGGCACACCTTGCCCTCGCCCAGCCGGATGCCCAGGTGGATCCCGTCGACCCACAGGTAGACATAGTCGGCTGCCGACAGGTCGCGGGTCATGAACGCCGCGGCCTCGGCGCTCCATGTCTCGGTCAGCCTGGTCACTGTCGAGGATGACAGCCCGGCATGCGAGCCGAGGAACTGCCCGAGCGCGGGCACGAAGTCCCCGGACGACAGGCCGTGCAGGTACAGCAGCGGCAGCACCTCGCTGATCTGCGGGGTCTTGCGCGCCCACGGCGGCAGGATCGCCGAGCTGAACCGCATCCGCTCGCCCGTGGCCGGGTCGGTGCGCTTGTCATTCACCCGCGGCGCGGTCACCTCCACCGCCCCGGCGCTGGTCAGCACCGTCCGCGGCCCGGCAGTGCCGTTACGCACCACCATCCGCCGTCCATCCTCATCGCGCAGCCCGGCGAACTGGCCGATGTACGCGGCGACCTCGGCCTGCAGCGCCGCGGCCAGCATCTGCCGGGCGCCGTCCCGCACGATCTGGTCGATCAGCGACGACGGCTGCCCCTCAGCCGGCAGCGCGCCAGCCACGTCAGGCACTACTGTGAGCATGGGTGTACCT
>DATIOK010000010.1:0-2603 GCA_035473255.1 Gaiellales bacterium | reverse complement strand
GGATCGACGTCTCGATGGGCTCCCGCGGAGACGCCTACGACAACGCCGTCGCCGAGACATTCTTCGCCACCCTCAAGAAAGAGCTCGTCAACCGCCGCAGGTGGCCATCGCGGCTCGAGCTCCAGTCCGCCGTGTTCGAATACATCGAGGCGTTCTACAACCGCCAGCGCGGACACTCCACCCTCGACATGCTCTCGCCCACCAACTACGAACAGCTACGACTCTCTCCACAAGGCGGTTGAGATCAATCGCTCGAACAACAACAATCAACAGCAACACCGGGTGTCACGCAAACCCGGGGGAGGTCCAGCGGGGAGGTCGCTACCGCATTCGGGAGGAGCAGGCGCCCGCCGCCGTTGCCGCAGCCGTGGCATAGGGATCGCGCCGGAGCGGGCGGGCGCGTGATTCAGATGTCGCCGAAGCGCTCGCCCGGCTCGCGCTGGCGCGTGAATAAAAGCAGTCGTGACGAGTCCACGCGACAGACGCGCGGATCGGGCGAAGGCAGCAGTCGGATGCGTCGGCGTGGCGACACCTGCCGTGCGATACCGACGGCGAGGCGCGTGCCACGCGAGGCCGCTTCTTTTGAGCGCGACAGGCTATCGCCGCTGGGTTCCGCCCAGGAAGACGGAAGATGTTTGGCGGACGTAGGCTAGGGCCCGTGGTAACCCAGCGGCTGCTTATGGTCACGGCCAGCGCCCTGATGGTGCTGAGCGCAGCCTGCTCGGCCAGCGCTCCGGCTCGGCACGCCGCGGAGGCGGCGGCCGACCGGGGCCAGCCGTGTCGTCAAGCACCGCCACCCGGTGGCGGCCTCCGGTGATATCACGCTGGCGTTCGCTGGAGACGTGCACTTCGCCGGGCGCGGTCTCGGGGCTGCTGAAGGATCCGGCCACCACATTCAGCCCCATCACCTCCGTGCTGAAGTCGGCCGACTTCACGGCGGTGAACCTGGAGACCGCGGTCACCAGCCGAGGCCAGCCGCAGCCAAAGACCTACCACTTCGCGACCGCGCCGGGCGCTTTCACCGCGCTCCGCGACGCCCGAGTGGACCTGGTCACGATGGCGAACAACCACATCCTGGACTACGGGAAGACCGGGCTGGCGGACACGCTCGGGGCGGCGAACGCGGCGCATTTCGCTTACGTGGGAGCGGGAGTAAGCGCGGCGGCGTCGTGGGCGCCCTACGTGACGACGATCAACGGCACGCAGATCGCGATCGTCGGTATATCCCAGGCGGCCGAGCTGGCCTCGTCCTGGGTTGGCCACGGCATACCGGCCGGGCGAGGCCAACGCGATCAACCTGGGCCACACGATCGCGGCCGTCCGGGCCGCGAAACGGCTTGCCCGGATCGTGATCGTGTTCATGCATTGGGGCACGGAAGGCATGGCCTGCTCGGACCAGAACCAGCTGTCGCTGGCGCCGAAGCTGGCCGCTGCGGGGGCGAGCATCATCATCGGCGCGCACGCGCACATGCTCCAGGGCTCGGGCTGGCTCGGCCACACGTTCGTCGCCTACGGCATGGGCAACCTCCTGTGGTGGGAGAACTCCTACAGCCCGGCCACCGGGGTGCTAAAGCTCACGTTTCACCCGCACGCGCCGCTGACCGCGCGGTTCATCCCCGTGGTCGTCTCCGGCACTGGCCAGCCGATCGTGGACCATGGCGCGGCAGCCCGCCGCGCCCTGGCGCACTACGCCAGCTTGCGCACCTGCGCCGGACTGTCCGCGAGCACGCCCGCCGGGGCGATCACGCCGACGTCGGCCGGCTGACCGCGGAAGCGGCGAGAGCTTCGAGTTCGGCGGAAACGTCGCTGGCCTCAGTCGCGCCAATCCGGTTGAACATGCCCAGCGCCTGGCGCAAGCCGACCCGTCCTCGCCTGCGTGGCCCGCGGGCAGGGCGCAGCGGCCCAGACCGGACACCGCGTGAGCCTCGTCCGAGGCACTCTCGATTTCCCGGACCAGCCGCAAAGCTGCCGCCGGACGGATGCCGTCGTCCGATGCCCCGCCCGGCGACGCGTGCTTCTGGCGAAGGGAGCAGCCGGGCGCGTCCGGATCCGACGGCTGCCTTCACGCGATTGCGATAGCGCGGCGCTCGCCCAGCGGCAGAAGTAGAGCGATCGTGGTGGTCGTCGACGCCGCGTGATCGCTCTGGTTGAAAGACGTCTTGTGTCAAGCGCGTGTGGGAATAGCCGCTGGCGGCTTGCCGTCAAGCGCTGCGCGGTCGCCGGTTCGCGTGACGGCGGCGCCGGCAATCCGCCGGCGCCGTCCCGGATCAGGGGCGTACCGTACTGACTGCGGTCGCGTCGCCACCTGCCGCCGATACGGCGCGCCCGGACGGTTCGGCATGCTGGGCTCCCTGCGACCCGCCAGCCGCGTTCTCTCGTTTATCCAGGTGTCTTCGAGTGTGACGATCTCTGTCGTTCACGACAGGTGAGGACCGGCGTCACCTCGCCGCGATCGTGAAGAAGTCCCGGCTCCAGGGAGCCAGGTACTGCCCGGGGATGCCCTGCTGGCCGGGGACGACCGCGACCGGTGCGAGCGCCCCGGCGCCGCCGTGGTGCCCGTATAGGTAGCCGGCGACCCACTCGGGGTTGATGTCGAGTTCGAC
>DATIOK010000009.1:0-10717 GCA_035473255.1 Gaiellales bacterium | reverse complement strand
GCCGTATCTGCTCGGCTTCGAGTCCGGAACGGTCACGCTCGAGCAAGCGAAGAAGGCTCTCAGCCAGACGGAGAGCATCTCGGAGGAGGCGCAGCGGGCGTGGGTGCCGTCCACCGGCCGCAGCTCGGAGAAGGATGCGCTTCGCGCGGATTGGCAGGAACCGCGCTACGAGTCGGCACGACGGCGTGCATACGACGTCTATCACCAGTTCCTGCAGGATCGCGACCGGCCCGTGCCGGCGACGGCGGCGTGACCGTCGTAGCGGCGACATGATTGCGTCGCCGAATCAGGCAACGATCACGTATTGCAACGGTCTCGCAGAGAGCGGTGGCCACGACTATCAGAAGGACTACGGCACCGGCATATGCCCGGAGACCTTCTCGATCGCCGGCGTCATGGACTGGGAAGCTCCGTCATGGGGAGTCATGCCCGACAACCAGAACGGGACGTTCCCGTTCAACCGCGACTCGACCGCGTTTGCGCTCGACTACCTCGGCAGCCAGCTGCGAGGTTGCTACGAAGCTCGGAGGCGCCTACGGCGCCGCGACATCTGGGGCTGTGTCGGTCTCTGGTACGGCGGTGACTGGCACAGCGCGGCAGGCGACGGTTACACGTCGCGCGTCCAGAACGAGATCAGCAATCTGACGTGGCTGAAGCGCGATTGGGCCTCGATCGGTCCCGGATGCAGCGCGACCTACGGTTGCCCGTGACGCATCCGCCGATCGTATTGCTGTCAGCGGAGTTGTGCATGCGCCGGTGGGGACTCCCCTATGCGTCCCGGCGCATGCCGCGGCAGCCACTCAAGACAGCCGTGACATCGCCCGCCACGAAGTGGGAGCCAAGCGTGCGATGCACCTTCACTGATACGTGTCCTTAGCCGTCTCGTCAACGCCCGCCCATGTTTCGGCCGCGCTCACGGACAACTGCCGGCGGCGATATCGCAGAGCATGGACAGCTCGGGGCCGATCGGATTCAGCAGCTTCACGCGCTGCACCGCGCGTTGCTGCGCCGTGCCGGAGCTGATCTCGGCCAGCGCCAGCTCGGGCTCCACGCGCCCCGGCTCCTTGGAGGCGGCGGTTTGGTAGGCGCTGCGAGCGCCAGGTACGTCACCGAGCGCCCATCTCGCGTTTCCCATCTGCATCCACGGCAGGAACGACCACGGCTGCCAGCGAGCCGCGTCGGACGCGTGCTGCTCGGCGGCGCGGAAGTCTCCGCGTTGCGCCGCGCTGTAGCTGTCGTGCAGCTGCTGGTTGCCCACGAGTCCGATTCCGGCGACGAGCGCGAGCAGTCCTGCTGCCGCCACCAACAGGAGCCGTTTGGGCGAGGCCAGCACAACCCGGGGTGCATCGGCTCGCGACACGAGCAGCGCGGCGCAGCAGAGCAGGAAGGGTACGGTCAGGCCCGGCACCAGCAGGTCCCAGTCGGTCCCTGCGTGCAGCAGGAATGCCGCCACCGCCCCGGCCACAGACGGTACCAGCGCGCTGGAGCGGGCTCGTATGCCCACGAACAGCGGCGTCACCAGCGTGATCCCGAGCAACAGCAGCCCGACAAGCCCGGCTTCGGCGAAGGTCTGGAGATAGAGGCTGTGAGGCGAGCTGCTGTCCAGGATCGCCTTGCGGTGCCGATACCAGTACTCATCGAAGCTGCCCGCGCCGGTGCCCTGCAGCGGATGCGCGACGCCCTCCCGCCAGGCGACCGACCAGAGCAGGTTGCGGTTGGTAAGCGAGAACGTCGACAGCCTGCTGGGATCGTCCTGCTTGATGGTGGGTGCAGCGGTCAGCGTGTCATAGGCCGACCGCGGCCACCGCGCGGGATCGCCGTACCGCTGGACCGTCGCAGCGCATGCGAGCAGGACGCCGGCACAGAGCATTCCCACGTACGCAACCCGGATCCACCGTGGAACCGCGACCAGCCGCCCGAACCGCGCGATCGCGTACACGCAGCACCCGGTGACGACGCAGATCAGCAGAACCTCGCCGGCCAGGCGATGGCCGGCGGAGGCGGCCTGGAGGCCGTACCCGTCGCCCACCATCGCGGTCGTCCGGTTCGCCAGCCACGCGGCGATTCCGCCACCGACCCCGAGCACCACCAGCCAGACCGTGGTCTGCACGCGTTTCGTGTCGATGGCAAGCCAGACCGCGATGCCGAACACCAACGCCAGCTCGGCGCCCCGCGAGAGCGTGAGAGCGGTCTGCACAGCGAGCAGCGGTACGGCGCCGGCCGCAACGGCTCGCCAGAATGCGGAGCCGTCCGTGCTCACGACTCCCATTGCGAGGATCATGGCGAGCACCGCCAGCATTCCCTGAGCGTTCCAATACCCGAGCGGCGAGAACGAGCGGCCCGGCGCGCTTGCCTGGGACGCAACACCGAACACATCGGGCAGGAGGTGCGCCGCGACGCCATAAAGGCAAAGCGCGCTCGAGCCGATCAGTACCCCATTGCGAATACCGGCCGGTGTCGCGGCATCGGCGAAGGTCACGGCCAGCCCTGCCACCGCGACGTACACAAGGCTCCGCTGAACGTCTTGCACTCCGGTCGTGACGTCGGAGGTCCACAGCAGCGACACACCCGTCCATACGACGAACGCACTCAGCGCCAGGCCCCACGCCAGGAGCATCCGCGGGGCCCTCAGCTCGCCCGCGAGCACCGCGAGGCCGACGACGCAGGAGCACAGCAGGGCAATCCATCCCCATGCGGTTGCCGCGAAGCTGCCGTTCACCCACCCGATCCAGAAGACAGAGACGGCAATGGCGGTGGTGAACACCCGAGTGGATTGAGATACCATCATAACCTCACCAGTGTACGGAAGAAACCGCAAACTGCATAGCGTTGACTGAGAAGATGCCATCGAAACCTATCAAGCTGCGTAGCTCGCATACCATCGGCGTTGCGCTCGTTGTGACCTGTGCTGTTGTGCTCGCCGGTGCATGGGCGCTGGGCGGATTGAGTGCAGCGGGGTCGGTATTCGAATGGAAAGCCAACGCGCGGAGCAGTTACATCTGCAACGTCGTTATCTGTCCGTTACGAATGACAGTTGCGCCGACGGCGGTAACCATGAATAGCACGGACTCGGTGTCTGGCCATCTACAGGTTCAGAGTGACGCCGAGCAGCCGGTGGTCCTGACGTATCTCGCCACCAACATCTGTACCGGTGAGCCTGTGCCTGCCAAGGTCGTCAGCGTTAGATACGACCGAAATGCATCGCGTGCAGGGTCAGGCGACAGAGGCTTTGCGCTGCGCACGCTGGATGCCCCGCCTGGACTGTACGGCGTCACCTTGACCGGTCTTCGCGGGACCGTGTCGTGGTCCACCCGTCTCGAGGTTCGAGTCGCCGACGGTCGCTGCTAGGTCCAGCCGGCATGGCCTGGGGCTCGCGCGTAAGAACACGCCACCCGTACGCGACGTGCCACCAATGGAACGACCATCCATCCCCGCTCGTAAGATAGGACCGTGCCGCTTCACCCGTACCGGTTCGACGACCTCACCCTGCGTGACGACCTCGCGCTGGTGCGGCTCGCCCAGTCGTCGTTGGCCGAGGGCGACACCGGCCGTGAGACCGCGAAACGCTGCGTCGGTCTGGTCGTTCTGCGACACCGCGACCTGGTGCGCTCCGTCATCGCCGCCAAGGTGCCGCCCGGCGCCATCGACGACGTCGAGTCAGACGTGTGGCTGCGCTTCTCGCGCAAGGCCTACTCGGGTGATGAGATCACAAACCCGGTCGGCCTGCTGCTGCGCATGGCCGTCTTCTGCCGCGCCGACTTCCACGCCAACCGGCCGGCGACGGAGCCGACGCTGGGCGACTGGGATGACGCGTCCGACGACGCGGCGCTTGACGAGATCGTCGTCACCGCCGCCGTCGCAGACCTGCTGGCACCGCTAGGCGATCGGCAGCGAGACGTCGTGTGGCAGCGCATCATCGAGGGACGATCCAGCGCCGAGGTGGCGGCGATGCTGGAGACGACCGCGGGCAACATCGACGTAATCGTGCACCGGGCGCTGGCCACGATGCGGGAGGCGCAGTCATGAGCGATCGCGCCCTGGAACTGTTCGAGCGCTACCTCGACGAGCGCGCGTCCGGCCGGCATCCGGACGCGGCCGCGCTGGTGCACGAGGCCGGCGACCAGGCCGAGGTGCTGGCCGGCATGATCGCCGCATACGCCGCCACCCATCCCGCCGACGTGACCGAAGACCAGCTCGACCGGATGGCCGCCCGCCCCGAGCTGGAGTTGCCCCGGCCCTGGCCGGAGCTGCTGCCGGCGCTGCGCGAGCGCACACACACCACACGCGCCGCCCTGGTCAGCCGGCTGTGCGAGGCGCTGGGCCTGGCCGGTTCCGAGCTGCAGGTGGGCAACTACGTGCATGAGCTCGAGGCCGGCCTGCTCTCGCCCGCGAGCGTGCGTCCCGCGGTCGTCTCCGCCCTGGCCGCCGTTCTGGGCGTCCCGCGCGCGCTGCTCGAGTCCTCCCGCGGCCTGGCAGCGCCGCCGCCGCCCTCGGTCGCGACCACCTTCGCCCGCTCCGCAGACTACGCCGACGATGGCCTGTTGAGCCTGGGCGCGCTCGAGCCCGACCCCGACCCGCGCGTCGACGACCTGTTCACCGGCGGCGGCGATGGATGAACGGGCGGTCGCCCGCGAGGCGCTCGACCGCTTCACCGCCGCCTACCACCTGCACCCGCCGCCGGTCGACGTCGAGCAGCTCTGCGAGAGCCTCTGCTGCCTTCGCATCCGTACCTCCGACCACCTGGGATCGGTGCCCGGTGCGCCCGACGGCGTCGCGCTGTCCGGGATGCTGCTGCCGGCCCGCAAGGAGGTCTGGGTCAGCGAGCACGAGCCCTGGGAGCGGCGCCGCTTCTCGATCGCGCATGAGGTCGGCCACTACCTGCTGCACGTCGGTGAGATCTCCGACGGCGTGTTCTGCCGGGCCGCCGACCTGCGCCCCGACCCGGAGAGCCCCGAGCGCCTGCGCGAGCGCGAGGCCAACCGCTTCGCCGCCGAGCTGCTGATGCCCGAGCAGCTGGTCGCCGGCGCGGTCGATCGCCATGGCCCCGATCCGGTCGCCCTGGCGCCGCTGTTCGCGGTCTCCGACCTGGCCATGGCCTTCCGGCTCGTCAACCTCGGCCATCTGCAGGCGGTACCGGCCGACCTTGACCGTACATGGCAGGAATGGCGAGCGTGAGCTGAGTCGCCGCGCTGCCGGCGTTCGACCACCATCACGATCAGACCGAGTACCGTACGATCCGCAATCGCAGCGTCCGGCAGGGTGGAGTCCGATCGACCAGCCGATTGGCACCGATGTATCCGAGAACGTTGACGCCTCCCTGCGGCGGGCCGCAGGCCTGTATCGCGGTCTCGTCGAGAAGCTTCCCGGCGTCACCTACCTGTGGGGGCCGGCCGGCCGCTGCACCTACGTCTCGCCGCAGGTGGTCGAGGTGTTCGGCTGCTCCGAGCAGGCGTTTGGCGAGGGCGCGTGGCGCGATGCGATCGCCGAGGAGGACCTGGAGGGGGTGATCGACCACGTCCGAAACGAGCACGCCGCCGACCGCGGCGCGCACGTCGAGTACCGCATCCACCACCTCGCGACCGGCGAGGAGCGCTGGCTGACCGAGCAGACGACCCTGGTCACCGTCGAGGGCGAGACGCTCGTGCAGGGGCTGATCCTCGACATCACCACGCAGGTGCACGCGGCGAAGGTGCTCGAGGACAGCGAGAACGAGCGCCGCCGGCTGGTGGGATCGCTGCTGCGCGCGGCGGAGGCGGAGCGCGTCTCGCTGGCCACCGAGCTGCACGACGACACCGTGCAGGTGCTGGCCGGCGCGCTGCTGACGCTCGACCGGATCCGGGCCGACCTGGGGGAGGCCGACCCGGCCATCATGGCCCGCATCCAGAGGCTGCGGTCGCTGCTGGCGCAGGCGATGGAGCGGACGCGCACGCTGATGTTCGACATCAACCCGCAGCTGCTGCACGCGTCCGGACTGATCGCGGCGACCCGCTCCCTGGCCGCCCAGCTGGCCGCCGAAGGCGGCTTCCAGGCCACCGTCGAGGGCGAGTTCGGCCGGCTCCCGGGCGAGTTCGAGTCGCTCGCCTACCGGATCGTGCGCGAGGCCGTGATCAACGCCAACAAGCACGCGCAATGCCGCCGGCTCGACGTCCACCTGCGCACTGCCGACGGCTACCTGGAGGGCACGATCAGCGACGACGGGATCGGGTTCTCGCCCGAGCAGGCGCTCAGCCGCGGCGACGCCGGCCTGCACTTCGGCCTGCGCTCGGCGATCGAGCGGGCCCGCATCGTCGACGGCACGCTTGCCATCATCAGCGCCCCCGGCCAGGGCACCACCATCCGGCTGCGGCTGCCGATCGCTGAGACCGGCGACTGATCAGGCCAGGCTGCGCCTGATCAGAAGCGCCGCCTCCTGTCCGCTCGCGATCGCCGTGTCCGAGTAGACCCCGCCCAGGTAGTCGCCGGCCAGGTGCAGCCGCCCCAGCGGCCGGTCAAGCGCCGGCTGCAGGGCAGCCCGCCCCGGCGCCGGGTAGGGCAGCATCCGCGGCAGCTTCAGGAGCTGCGTCTCGCGCACGTGCCCGCGCGCCTGCGGGAAGATCGCATACAGGTCATCCAGGAACGCCCGCTCCACCTCGCCGGCGGGCAGCTCCAGCAGCGGCACCGCACCGTGCGCCGAGCGGTACATCATCAGGCTGCCGCCCGAGCGGCGGTGCCCCGGCCGCGCATGCGCCACGTTCGCGATGTTGAACAGCATGTTGAAGCTGCGCTTCGGTGTCGCCAGCGCGTAGATGCCGTCCCACGGCATCGGCCCCCGCTCGTCGGTCAGCACGGCCATCACCACCGTCGGTCCGTACGGGATCGCCTCCAGCGCGCGCTGCGTGTCGTCGGGCAGCCCGCGCACGATCGCCGCCGCCTCGAACGCCCGGGTTGCCACCACCGCCTGGCGGGCCGTCACCTGCTCGGCCACCCCGTCCCGCGTGTAGCTGACCGTGACCGCGTCGGCGCCCGGCACCACCTCCGTCACCCGGCAGCCCGACGCCACCTTGTCTCCCAGCTCGGCTGCGATCCCGTCGACCAGCACCCCGGCTCCGCCCACGATGTTGCGCGACAGGCCGCTGCCGGCCGCCCACACCAGCGCGAAGTAGCCGATCCCCTGCCCGGCCGAGATCTCCTCAGGCTCCGCCGTCGAGCGGATAACCGTCGCCCGAAACAGCGCGTCGGCGTCGCCCGGCATCGGCCCCAGCCAGTCCGCGAACGTCTGGTCGTCCCCGAACTGCAGCAGCCGCCAGCGCGCCTGCGGCGCCGACTCGCCCTCGCGCGGCGTAGCCGCATTCCTGTAGCGCGCCACCGCCAGCCGCAGCCGTGCGCCCGCCTTCGACAGGGCCACACGCTCCGACGTGGTCAGCGGCAGCCGCAGCGGGTACAGCTCCGGCCGTCCGCCCACCACCAGCCGCCCGTTCAGCTCCACCGCCGCCAGCTGCCCCGGCACCGACGCCACCTCGACGCCCACGTCGGCGCACAGCCGCGCCGTGGCCGACCCCGGCCCCGAGAACACGTGCGCCCCCAGGTTCAGCCAGTAGGGGTCGCGCGTCTCCGAGCGGATCCTGCCGCCCAGCCGGTCGCTCGCCTCGAGCACCAGGATGTCGCGGTTTCGCAGGTCCCAGGCCGACGCCAGCCCGGCAATCCCTCCGCCCACGATAACCGCGTCCAGCACGACGTCATCCTAGAACTGTGTAAGACCTCCGCCGCCGGGCGGGACGTACACCGCGAAAACGTTCCCGTCGGAGGAGGCCCCGATGACCACCATGCTCGATCTTCCCTTCCAGCTGGGCCAGCCGCAGCAGGCCGGCGGTATCACCATGACGCCGCTGTTTCCGCTGCACGATCCCGTCTGCGACTACGTCTCGCTGGACGAGGCGCTGGCCGGCGGCCTGGACATCAGCGAGGTGCACGAGGCCGGCGACGTGGGCGAGCTCGCGGTGCGAAACCCGCTCGACCGTGGCGTGCTGCTCTACGATGGCGAGGAGCTGGTCGGCGCCAAGCAGAACCGGATCCTGAACGTCTCGGTGCTGCTGGGCGCGGGCTCCACGGCCCGCATCCCCGTCTCGTGCGTTGAGCGCGGCCGCTGGTCGTGGCGTGATCGCAGCTTCCGGTCGGCCGGACACGTCGCCGGCCCCCAGCTGCGGCGACACAAGGCCACGTCGCTTCGCACCGACGCGCTCGCCCGCGGCGCCGCTCAGGGCACCGTCTGGGCGGCCGTCGACGTCCAGCTGAACGCGGTCGGCGCGCTCTCGCCGACCGCCGCCAACAGCGACGGGTTCCAGGCCCGCGCCGCCGACATCCGCAGCCTGTCCGAGCGCTTCGCGCTGGAGCCGGGACAGTGCGGCATGGTCGCCTCGATCGCCGGCCGCGGCTGGTGTCTGGACGCCGTCTCCCGCCCGGCCGTGTTCGAGCGGGTCTACCCGAAGCTGCTGGCCGGCCACGCCTACGACGCGCTCGAGAGCGCCGGTGAGACGGTGGACGCCGGCCAGGTGCTGGCCACCCTCAGTCGCTGCCGGGCCAAGCACGGGCCGAGCGTGGCGCTGGGCGAGGACGTGCGGATCGAGGGCAAGGGCGCGATCGCAAGCGGCCTCGTCCTGGACGGCGAGCTGGTGCAGATCTCGGCCTACGGCTAGGTCGGAAACAGGACGCCCGACGCCGCGCCGACGCGCCTGGGAGCGCCGCAGAGGGTGCACGCGGTGAAGTGCAGCCGCACGTCCTTCTGCTCGTACCGGCCCTCGATCGTGAACCCGGGGCCGATCAGCAGTGGGCACATGCAGACCTGCACCCGGTGCGCGCGCAGGCCACGGATCAGCGTGGCCAGCGCGCGGCAGGCGGCATGTGTGTCCTCGTAGCTGCCCCCGTCGGGCGAACAGGTGAGATGACGGTCGACGACGGTCGCCCACCCGGCCGGAGCGACGTGGCGGATCCTGACCGCACGGCACGTCCGCGACGCCGAGGGACACTGCGCGAGCGCCTTGCTTCGCGTGGGTACCACGTTGCCGATCGGGCGGGTCAACACCACCGACGTCCTCGGCGTGGGCGGGCCGGTCCCATCCGAGGCGACCTCGACCTGTCCGGCCGAGCAGCCGGCGACCAGGAACCCGAGCAGCAGTGCAGCAACGGCGATTCGCATGCCACTTGGACGCTGGGGACACACCGATGGTTCCCGACACGAAGCCACCGCCCGATCCGGGCCGTCAGTGCACCCGGTGCGGGTACTCCGCCTCGCGGTGCTGGAACGACAGGATGCGACGGTTCTGGACGACGCCCTCCCGGATCTCGATGGCGCGGCGGATCGTCTCGTTGCCGTCCCAGCCGGCCGAGCCGGACATGACCGTGCCCAGGTGCGGGACGAGCGCCTCGCTGATCTCCCAGGTGGCGCTGTTCCACAGGTACGACGGGCTGTGGTCGACGGCGTAGTAGTGGACGTCGCGACCGACCGTGAAGGTCGGCTCCGCGAACGACGTCGGCCGCGCCCACTCGAACCCCATGCCCTCGTCACAGGACACGTCGACGATCAGGCTGCCGCGCTGGAACTGCTCGAGATCCTCGTTGGTGACGAAGATCAGCGGGTCTTCGGTGTCCTGCAGGATGCAGTTGACGACGATGTCGTGCCGGGCCAAGTACTCAGACAGCGAGCCGCGCTGCGGGTGCATCAGCTCCGGGCGCCGCGCAGGATCGGCATCGTTTCGGTCGTAGTGCACCAGCCGCGCGGGCGGCATCGGCGAGGCCACGGCCGGGACGTTTCGATGCGTCAGCACGGTCACCTCATGCACGCCCATCGCCAGCAGTGCAGCGACGGCGCCGCGCGCGGACGCGCCGAAGCTGATCACGGCCGCCCGCAGCTGCGGGCCGAAGTGCCCGGAGGTGCCTCGCAGTTGCAGCGCATGCAGCACCGAGCAGTAACCGGCCAGCTCGTTGTTCATGTGAAACACGTGCAGGCTGAAGGCGCCGTCGGGCGTCCAGTGGTTCATCGCCTCCCAGGCGATCACGGTCAGCCGCCGGTCGATCCCGATCTGCGTCAGCTCCGCGTCCTGGACGCAGTGCGGCCAGCCCCACAGCACCTGGCCCGGCCGCATCGCGGCCAGGTCGCCGCCGACCGGCTTGGGCAGCACCACGATATCGCTGTCGGCGAGCAGCTGCTCGCGCGAACGCAGCCCACCCACTTGTGCCTGCAGCTCCGCATCCGCGTACCCGTGGCGGTGTCCGTACCCGTGCTCGAGGAACATGCGGCCGCGCAGCTCGGGGTCGATGCGTTCCAGGTGCCGAGGATGAATCGGCAACCGGCGCTCATCCCGCTTGGCCGACGTCGCAACGACGCCGAGTGTCAACCCGTCCACGTGCGAAAGATGGTACCAGGGGTGCTTGACCGTTCCCGACTGGTGGCCGGTCGATATACTCGTCATCCATCGTGGCTTCGCGGCTGATTGTGTCCGGTGGCCTGGGGTTCATCGGGTCAGAGTTCATACGACGTGCCGCCGCCCGAGGCGAGGCCGTGGTGAACGTCGACGCGTGCACCTACGCGGGCGACCCGCGGCGGCTGGCCGGCGTCGCCGACGCGGTCGAGACGATCCGCGCCGACGTCGCCGATCAGGCGTTCACCGATATCGTCGCGAGCAGCCGGCCCGACGTGATCGTGCACTTCGCCGCCGAGTCGCACGTGACCCGCAGCGAGTCG
>DATIOK010000008.1:0-4163 GCA_035473255.1 Gaiellales bacterium | reverse complement strand
GATCGTTGATCGTGTCGCCGTCGGGATAGGCGTAGTTGATCTTCACGAACGGCTCCCACTTGTCGGGCAGCGCGTCCTCGGGGAAGATCGCCTCGACCGGGCACTCCGGCTCGCAGGCGCCGCAGTCGATGCACTCCTCGGCGTCGATCACCAGCATCCGGTCGACCTCGTGGATGCAGTCGACGGGGCAGACGTCGATGCAGGACTTGTCCTTCACGTCGATGCAGGGCTCGGCGATGATGTAGGTCACGGTCAGGTACCTCCCGGTATCTGTGTCAGTTTCGGCAACGGCCGGCCGGCGCTCCGCTGCCTGCGCGGCGTCGGGCTGGACATGGCGAACCGCCTCGTCCAACAACGTGCGGATGTGGTTGTCGTGCAGCGCGTAGATCACCCGCCGGCCGCGCCGGCGGCCGACCACCACGCCAAGTTCGCGCAGCGTGCGCAGGTGGTGGGAGACGGCCGACTGCTCGAGCTCGACGGCCGTCACCAAGTCGCCGACCGAGCAGGGCGATGCCGCCAGGCACGCCAGCAGCCGCACCCGGCTGGGCGAGGCCAGCGCCTGCATGGTGACCGCCACCCGCTCGGCCACGTCGGCGTCGAGCAGGCGGTCGGGGCAGCGGGAGGGGTGGACGCGCACGGGGCGATCCTAGCATGAGCGATTGCTCATATGACAGGTGCGAGTGCTAGTCTCCGGGGCATGATCAGCCTCACAGAAGCAGCCGCCCAGAAGGTCAAGACACTGGCCGCCGAGGAGCCCGGCAGCGTGCTGCGGCTGGCCGTCGAGGGCGGGGGCTGCTCGGGGTTCCAGTACGCGATCGGATTCGACAGTGGCTCCGATCCCGATGACCTGACGCTCGAGAGCCACGGTGTGCGGGTGGTGGTCGACCCCGTCAGCCTGCCCTACCTGGAAGGCTCGGTCGTCGACTACAAGGACGGCCTGATCGGCGCCGGGTTCTCGTTCGACAACCCCAACGTGGCCGCCACCTGCGGTTGCAACTCCTCCTTCCAGGCCAAGGACGGGATCGAGGGGCCCTACAGCCCCAAGCCCGGCAACGGCTGCGCCTAGCGTTTGGCGATGCTGACCGGCGGCTGTCGCTGCGGTGAGGTGCGGTTCGCGGTCGCCGACGAGTTCCGCTACGCGGCCAACTGCCACTGCTCGGGCTGTCGTGCCGCCACCGGCTCGGCGTTCAAGGCGTTCGCGGGCATCGAGCGCGGCAAGCTCGAGATCACCGAGGGCCACAACAGCCTCGCCGTGTTCGGTGACCCAGACGCCAACGACACCCGCTGCCAGTCGTGCGGCTGCTTCCTGTTCTCGGTCGTGCGGGACGGCCAGTACGTGCACGTGGCGATGGGCTCGCTGATCGACGCGCCCAGCATCCGGCCCGACCACCACATCTTCGTGGGGTCGAAGGCGCCCTGGTACGAGATCACCGACGACCTGCCGCAGTTCCAGGAGTACGCGGTCTAGCCAGTGTTGCTGAGTTCCGCCACGAGACGCTGCGCGCGCGCAGAGATCTCGTCGCGGATCGCGCGCACGGCCGCCGGCGGCTGCCCGGCCGGATCGGGCAGCTCCCAGTCGATGTAGCGTTTGCCCGGCACGTACGGGCACTCATCGCCGCAGCCCATCGTCACCACCACGTCGGCCCACCGCATGTCGTCCATGTCCAGCTCGTGCGGCACCTTTCCGGACAGGTCGATGCCGGCCTCAGCCATCACCTCGACCACCTCGGGGTGGACCGCAGCGGCAGGCCGGCTGCCGGCCGAACGTGCCTCGTGCCGCCCGGCCGCAGCCCGCTCGAACAGCGCCTGCGCGATCTGGGAGCGCCCCGCGTTCTGGATGCAGACGAACAGCACGTGGCTCACGCCGCATCCCTCGCCGCCGGGCTCTGCTCGGCCACGTGCGGGCGCGTCTCGGCGCGCAGGAACTGGTAGACGGCGGCGGCCACAGCGGCTCCCAGCAGCGGAGCCGCGATGTACACCCAGATGGCCGTGTAGTCACCGCCCGCGATGGCCGGCCCCAGCGAACGGGCCGGGTTCATCGACGCGCCCGTGATGGGGCCGCCGAACATCGCGTCCAGCCCGACCGTGCCGCCGATCGCGATCGCGGCCGCCTCGCCCACCGCGCGCGTGTCCGTGGCCACCGCCACGATCACGAACATCAGGAAGAACGTGAGCACGCTCTCCCACAGGAACGCCTGCCCGTCGGAGCCGCTGGGCAACGTCGCTCCCACCTGCGCCACGTTCCCGAGCGAGAGGCGCAGGACCAGCGCCGCCGCCAGCGCGCCGGCCAGCTGCGCCGGCCAGTAGACCGCCACCCGCCGCCACGGAAAGTGGCGTGTCAGCGCGAATGCGAACGTGACCGCCGGGTTGAAGTGTGCGCCCGAGATGTGCCCGACCGCGTAGATCATGACCATGATCACCAAACCGAAGCTGATCGCCACGCCGACGTGGCCGAGCGCGTGCGTCGTGGCGTCGACCATGATCGCGCCGCAGCCGGCGAACACCAGCGCGAACGTGCCGATCAGCTCGGCCAGGGCCTGACGGGCCAGCCCGATCGTCACTCGATGCTCCCGCGCCGCTCAAGCAGCAGCACGTCTCGCCAGATGCCCTCGCGTTGCCCCAGTCGCTCGCGCAGTCCGACCGTGCGAAACCCGCAGGAGTGATGGAGCGCGATGCTGGCCGTGTTCTCGGGGAAGATGCCGGCCTGCACCGTCCAGATGCCGGACGACTCGGCGCGCGACGTCAGCTTGGTGAGCAGCGCCCGGCCGACGCCGCGGCCGCGCGCCCGTTCGGCCACATAGACGCTGTCCTCGGCTACACCCTGGTACGCGCAGCGGTCGGAGACCGGCGACAGCACCGCCCACCCCAGCACGGCGTCTGCTTCCAGCGCCACCAGCAGGTGACCGGGCAGGTGGCCGGCCTGGAACCCCTCCCAGCTCGGGGTGTCGGTCTCGAACGACGCGTCGCCGGTGGCCAGCCCCTGCGCGTAGATCAGCTCCACCGCCGGCCAGTGCTGCGCCTGCATCTGTTCAACCAGGAGAGTGGCGGGCGCCTGATCGGAGGGCATCTAAACCGCTTTGGCCAGCGCAGCCGGCTCCACCAGCGAGTGCAACCGCTCCATCGCCTCGGGCCGCACCCGGAAGTAGGCGAACGTGCCGCGCTTCTCGCGATCAAGCAGCCCGGCCTCGCGCAGCAGCTTCAGGTGGTAGCTGACCGTCGGCTGGGCGAGGTCGAGCTGGTCGGTGAACTCGCACACGCAGACGGCCTGGCCGCGGGCGCGGAGCAGGATGTTCAGGATCTTCACGCGGTTGCGGTCGGCCAGCACCTTGAACAGCTGCTCCAGCTCGGCCGCGTCCTCGTCCGACAGCGACGATCCGGCAAGCGGCGTACAGCACGCGATCACGGGCAGGCGTTTCCTCATCGGCGACAGACTATATCGAGAGCGCCAAATATTTGCGAGCGCGGATGCCGCCTGGTAGAAACCGCCATATAGATGATCGTCGATGAAGGAGATCGTGCTGTGAACAACACCTTCCACCTCAGCCTGGACGTGCCCGACCTGGATCGCGCCACCGCCTTCTACGAGCAACTGTTCGGGCAGGCGCCGGCCAAGCGCAAGCCCGGCTACGCCAAGTTCGAGCTGGATGACCCACCGGTCGCCCTCGCGCTCCAGCAGGCCGGGCGGCCCGCGCTCTCCCATCTGGGCATCCGCGTGGGCGGCACCGAGCAGGTGGAGGCTGCCGGCATCCGACTCCGCCAGAGCGGGCTCGTAACCATCGACGAACGGGACAGCTCGTGCTGCTACGCCCGCCAGGACAAGGTCTGGGTGACGGACCCGGCCGGTAACCGCTGGGAGGTGTACACCGTGCTCGGTGACATCGAGGAGGATGACCACCAGGACGCGTCCGCCGCATGCTGCACCCCCGTTGCCGGCGAACCACCCGCCTGTTGCGCCTAGGATCGCAGCGGCGCTGTCCGAACTCCAGGGGCTGGTGGCTCTTCAGCGGAGTCGGCTAAGCTGGCGTCGCCTCGGCCCGCGGGTGGGTCACCATGGCGACGCCCGAGATCACGATCGCGAGCCCGGCCGTGGCCACCGCGCCCGGCAGGTTGCCTTGCAGCGCCTCGATCACGACCGCCACCACCGGCACCAGGAACGTCCACGA
>DATIOK010000007.1:0-9930 GCA_035473255.1 Gaiellales bacterium | reverse complement strand
AACCTGCGCGCGCCGCTGGCCGGGATCACGTTCCCGCGTCTGCCCACCGTCGCGCTCCGCAGCGGCGACACCTCCCAGCGCGAGCGGGCCGCCATCCGGCGTGATGCGCCCGACATCCTGATCACCACCCCCGAGTCGCTGTACCTGATGCTGACCTCGGCGGCGCGCGACGTGCTGCGTACCGTGGAGACGGTGATCGTGGACGAGATCCACGCCGTCGCCGCCACCAAGCGCGGCGCCCATCTGGCACTTTCGCTGGAGCGCCTGGAGCAGCTGGCCGGGCATCCGGTGCAGCGGGTCGGGCTTTCGGCGACGCAGCGACCGCTGGAGGAAGTGGCGCGGTTCCTAGGTGGTGACCGCGAGGTCGCGATCGTCGATGCGGGCGCGGCCAAGCAGCTCGACCTGGAGGTGGTGGTGCCGGTCGAGGACATGCGCGAGCTGGGCGGCGCGCCGGTCGTGGACGGCGAGCCCCGCCAGTCGATCTGGCCCGCAATCTACCCGGCCCTTCTGGAGCTGGTGCGGAGCCACGACTCCACGATCGTGTTCGTCAACAACCGCCGCTCCGCGGAGCGAGTTGCGAACCGGCTGAACGAGCTGGCCGAGGCCGAGATCGCGCGGGCCCACCACGGATCGATCGCGCGCGAGCAGCGGCTCGAGGTGGAGGACATGCTGAAGCGCGGCGACCTGCCGGCCCTGGTGGCCACCTCCTCGCTTGAGCTCGGCATCGACATGGGCGCGGTCGACCTGGTGGTGCAGATCGAGTCGCCCAAGTCGGTTGCGGCGGGCCTGCAGCGGGTGGGCCGCGCCGGGCACTCGGTCGGCCAGGCCTCGCGCGGGCGCTTCTTCCCGAAGTGGCGCGGCGACCTGTTGGAGACGGCGGTGGTGACGCGGCGCATGCGCGAGGGCGCGATCGAGCACACGCGGGTGCCGCGCCAGCCGCTGGACGTGCTGGCCCAGCAGGTGGTGGCGATGGCGGCCATGGACGAGTGGCCGATCGCCGATCTACATGCGCTTGTGCGCCGGGCCTATCCCTACAGCGAGCTCTCGGCGCCGCAGTTCGAGGGCGTGCTGGAGATGCTGGCCGGGCGCTACCCGTCCGACGAGTTCGCCGAGCTGCGGCCGCGCATCGTCTGGGACCGCACCGGCGCCAGCATCCGCGGCCGCGACAGCTCCCGGCGGCTGGCGGTGATGTCGGGCGGCACCATCCCCGACCGCGGCCTCTACGGCGTGTTCTTGGCCGACTCGGGCGCGCGAGTGGGCGAACTGGACGAGGAGATGGTGTACGAGGCGCGGCAGGGTGAGGTGTTCCAGCTGGGCGCCACCTCGTGGCGGATCGAGCAGATCACGCGCGACCGCGTCCTGGTCTCGCCGGCGCCGGGCGTGCCCGGGAAGATGCCGTTCTGGAAGGGCGACGGCATCGGCCGTCCCTCCGAGCTGGGGCGGGCCGTGGGCGAGGCCACGCGCACCCGCCGTTTCGGCGAGCTGGACGAGCGCGCCGCCCGCAACCTGACCACCTACCTGGACGACCAGCGCGAGGCCACCGGCGTGGTGCCCGACGACCGCACGATCGTGATCGAGCGGTTCCGCGACGAGATCGGCGACTGGCGGGTGTGCGTGCTCTCGCCGTTCGGCGGGCGCGTGCACGCGCCCTGGGCGATGGCGATCGAGAAGCGCATGTCCGACGCGATGGGCATCGAGGTCGAGGCGACATGGGCCGACGACGGGATCGCGATCCGGCTGCCCGACTCGGACGCGCCGCCGCCGGTCGAGCTGATCGCGCTGGCGCCTGACGAGATCGAGGACCTCGTGATTGAGCAGGTCGGGACGAGCCCGCTGTTCGCGGCCCGGTTCCGTGAGAACGCGGCCCGCGCGCTGCTGCTGCCGCGCCGCCGGCCGGGTCAGCGGACGCCGCTCTGGCAGCAGCGGCTTAAGGCCCACGACCTGCAGCAGGTGGCCGTCAAGTACGCGTCGTTCCCGATCGTGTTGGAGACCTACCGCGAGGTGCTGTCCGACGTGTTCGAGCTGCCCGCGCTGCGGGAGCTGCTGGCAGGGATCGGACGCGGCGACGTGCGGTTGGTGGAGGTGGAATCGACACGGCCGTCGCCGTTCGCCGGCTCGCTGCTGTTCGACTACATCGCCACCTACATGTACGAGGGCGACACGCCGCTGGCCGAGCGCCGCGCGCAGGCGCTTATGCTCGACCGGGCGCTGCTGGCCGAGCTGCTGACCGCCGGCGACCTGCGCGAGCTGCTGGACGCCGATGCGATCGGCGAGGTCGAGTCGGAGCTGCAGCGCCGCGATGCGCTGTCGGCCGACCAGCTGCACGACCGCCTGCGTCGCACCGGTGACGTGCCGGCCGAAGGCCCGGTTGCGGCGGCGCAGCTGATCCGCGAGCGGCGCGCGGTGGAGGTGCGGATCGCCGGGCGCCGGCGGCTGATCGCCGCGGAGGATGCCGGCCTCTACCGCGACGGCGCCGGGGTGTCGATCCCGCCCGGGGTGCCCGCGGCGTTCCTGGAGCCGGTGCCGGACGCGTTGCGGCGGCTGGTGATGCGGCATGCCCGCGGCCATGGGCCGTTCACGGCCGATGAGCTGCGCGAGCGGCTGGGCGTGGACGCCGGGCCGGCGCTGGCCGAGCTGGCCGCCGAGGGCGCACTGATCGAGGGGGCGTTCCGGCCGGGCGGCAGCGGCCGCGAGTGGATCGAGCCGGAGGTGCTGCGACGCGTGCGGCGGCGCACGCTGGCCCACCTGCGCCGCGCCGTCGAGCCGGTCGAGCCGGAGGCGCTGGCGCGGTTCCTGCCCGGCTGGCAGGGGATCGGCCGCGACATGGGCCGCGGCGAGCCGCGCCTGCGCGAGGTGATCTCGCAGCTGGGCGGCGTGGCGCTGCCGGTGGCCGCCTGGGAGCAGGACGTGCTGCCGCTGCGGGTGCCGGGCTACCAGCCGGCGTTGTTGGACGCCCTCTGCGCGGCCGGCGAGGTGGTCTGGATCGGCGCCGGCGAGGGCCGGGTGGCGCTCTACCTGCGCGACGACGCGCCGCTGCTCGCCGCCGCGGCGCCACCCGCGGGTGATAGAGAGGTGCCGGGCACCGTCGTATCACGCGTTGCGGATTCGTTGCAGGATCGTGGCGCGTTGTTCTTCCGCGAACTGGTGGAGCTCTCGGGCGAGCCGGAACGGGCGGTGCTGGCCGCTCTCTGGGAGCTGGTGTGGGCGGCTACCGTCACCAACGACGCCTGGCATCCGCTGCGCTCGGGCGGCCGCATCCCGCTTCGCACGGTGCCGCCGCCGGTGCTCCGCCGCCGCGCGCGGCCCACCGCCGCGCTGCCCGCCGCTCTCGGCCGCTGGTCGCTGGTGTCGCGCCTGCTGGAGCCGGCGCCGGCCCCGCGCGAGCGCGTGCGGGCGCTGTCGGAGGCGCTGCTCGACCGCCACGGCGTCGTCACCCGCGCCGCCGTGCTGGCCGAGGGGCTGCCCGGCGGCTACTCCTCTGTCTACGGCGAGCTGCGCCTGATGGAGGAGGGCGGCCTCTGCCAGCGCGGCTACTTCGTCGAGGGGCTGGGCGGCGCCCAGTTCGCCCTGCCGGCTGCGGTCGAGCGGCTGCGCGACGTCCGCGACCCGGCCCAGGCCGGCGGCGCCACCGCCGTGCTCGCCGCTGTCGACCCTGCCAACCCCTACGGCGCGACCATCCCCTGGCCGCCGGCCGCCCGCAAGCTGGCCCGCGCGGCCGGCGCCTGGGTGGTGCTCGTGTCCGGGCGCCTGGCGCTGTACGTCGAGCGAGGCGGGCGCGGCCTGGTGGTCGTCGATCCGGAGCTGCTCGAGCCCGCGATCGAGGCGCTGGCCTCGCTGGTGCGCGACGGCCGGGTCAAGCGGCTTGCCATCGAGCGCATCGACGGCGAGCCGGTGGCCGGCACCGACGCCGAGCGGCTGCTGGTCGCCCACGGGTTTCTCCAGGCACCGCGCCGGGTGGTGCTGCGTGCCTGAGGGCCACTCGCTGGAGCTGGCCTCGCGGCGGCTGCGGCCGCTGGTGGGCGAGGTCGTCAGCGAGGGGCCGCTCCGCGGCGCCACCGTCGTCGGCGTCGAGGCCCGTGGCAAGCACCTGCTGGTGCATGCAGACGACGGCCGCTCGCTGCATGCGCACCTGGGTCTGCACGGCAGCGCGCGGCTGGCAGCGCCCGGCGCCGGCCGCGGCCGCCACGTGCTGCGCACGGCCGCCGGCGACGCGGTCATCCGCGGTCGGCTGGAGGTCGTCCCGGCGGGCCGGCTGCGGCTGGCGCTGGGGCCCGATCTGCTGCGCGACTTCGACGCAGCCGAGTTCCTCCGGCGCGCGCGGCTGGTCGACCGCCCCGTCGGCGAGATGCTGCTCGATCAGCGTGTCGTTGCCGGTGCCGGAAACATCGTCAAGAGCGAGGCGCTGTGGGAGTGCCGGATCGACCCGTTCGCGCTGGTGTCATCCCTCGATGACGATCGCCTGCTCGATCTGGCCGCGGTGGCCGCTCGCATGCTGCGCGACGGGGTCTCCGCCGGCGGCCGCCTGCCCGCACGCGTCTATAGGGCCACGGGCCGGCCCTGTCCTCGCTGCGCGACGCCGATCCGTAGCGCGCCCCAGGGCGAGCAGCGGCGAACGACCTGGTGGTGCCCGGCTTGCTGCTCGTGAGGCGCCGCACGCCGCACGCGCAGGTTGCCGACCGCGCCCGCGGCGTGATGCTCGGTCTCGCCGTGGGAGACGCGCTGGGCGCAGCGCTGGAGTGGGATCACCCCGAGCAGATCGTCGCCCGCTACGGCGGCCCCCTGCGCGACATGGTCGCGTCGCGGACGTGGTCGCTGGGCGAGTGGACCGACGACACCGCGATGGCGCTGAAGCTGGCCGAGAGCATGGCCGACCGCGGTGTCTACGACGAGGACGACGTGCTGGCCCGCTACCTGGTGTGGGCGCGCTCCTCGCCCAAGGACATCGGCGCCACCGTCAGCCACGCGCTGGCCCGGGCCAGCACGCCCACCGCGGCCCGCGCCGCAGCCGCCGACTACCACACCCGCTCGGGCGGCCACAGCGCCGGCAACGGCTCGCTGATGCGCACCGCACCGATCGCGATCCGCTACCGGGGCGACACCGGCGCGATCGAGCGCATCTCCCGGCTCGACTCGTCGCTGACCCACCACGACGAGCTGGCGGGCGACGCCTGTGCGCTGTTCAACCTGACCGTCGCGGCGCTCCTGCAGGACCGCCGCCCGCCCGCGTCCAGCTCGCAGGTCGGGCAGGCCGCGGCCGCTGCGGTCACCCTCACGGCCGGCGACCTGCTCGATCCCGTGCAGCGGCAGATCGGGTACGTGGTGACGGCATTGCAGGTGGCCTTCTGGGCGGCGATGACGGCGCCCAGCTTCGAGCAGGCGGTGGTGGACGCCGCCAACCTGGGCGGCGACGCCGACACCAACGCCGCCATCACGGGCGCGCTGGCCGGCGCTCGCTTCGGCGCCGAGGCGATCCCGGAGCGCTGGCTGGAGCCGCTGCACGACCGCGAGCACATCTCGGGGCTGGCGACGCGGCTCCTCCGGGAATAGCGCACAGGGGTATCCTGGGCCGATGCCGCACGCCCCCGACCGGAACCTGGCCCTCGAGCTCGTGCGCGTGACCGAGGCCGCTGCGCTGGCGGCGTCGCGCTGGGTCGGCGCCGGGGACAAGATCGCCGCCGACCAGGCCGCGGTCGACGCCATGCGCCACATGCTGGCCACCGTCGAGATGGACGGTGTCGTCGTGATCGGCGAGGGCGAGAAGGACGAGGCGCCGATGCTGTTCAACGGCGAGCGGATCGGCGCCGGCACCGGGGTGGAGGTGGACGTCGCGGTCGATCCGCTGGAGGGCACCGAGTTGTGCGCACGCGGGCAGCCGAACGCGCTGGCCGTGGTGGCGGCGTCGGAGCAGGGCACCATGTTCGATCCCGGCCCCTGCGTCTACATGGAGAAGCTCGCCTGCGGCCCCGAGGTGGACGACGAGCTCGACCTGAACGCGCCGATCGAGGAGACGCTGGAGGCCGTCGCCCGCGCCAAGCGGGTGCGACCGCGCGACCTGATGGTGGTGATCCTCGACCGGCCGCGCCACGACGAGATGGTGAAGCGGATCCGCGCCGTCGGCACCCGCATCCGCTTCATCCCGCACGGCGACGTGTCCGGGGCGCTGATGGCGGCCAGCCCCGACACCGGCATCGACCTGCTGTGGGGCATCGGCGGCACGCCCGAGGGCGTGCTCTCCGCCGCTGCCTTCAAGTGCCTGGGCGGCCAGTTCCAGGGCAAGCTGTGGCCACGGGACGACGCCGAGCGCAAGGCCGCGATCGAGGCCGGCTACGATCTCGACCGGGTGCTACTGTTGGACGATCTTGTCCGGGGTGACAACACATTCTTCGCGGCAACCGGCGTGACCGACGGCGACCTGCTGCGCGGCGTCCGCTACCAGCACGGCGGTGCCCGCACGCACTCACTCGTGATGCGCTCCAAGTCAGGCACCGTGCGCACACTGCAGGCCACGCACAGCATGGAGAAGCTGGGCGAGCTGGCCGGCACCCGCTACGACTGATCTCACTCTCGTCCCCGCCATCGGTAGAATGACCGGCATCCAGTCGGCCCAAGGAGCGCCCCGTGCGAGATTACACGCCTGAGTACGAGTCATTCCAAGACGACGCGCTGGCCGTGCTCAGCGGCGCCGCCGTGACCGTCGCGGTCACCGGCTTCTGGTGGAAGCCCGTGTACGCGGGGCCGATCGCCCTCGCCATCGCCGTGATCGCCTACTTTCTGACGCCGCGGGCGCGCGGCGGCACGATCATCGCCGTCGCCGTGATCACGCTGGCCGCCATGCTCGGCCGCTGGATCGCGAACTACCCGGTCGTCTAGCAGGTCTTCTAGCCGGCCTCAGCCGGCGGCAGGATCGCCAGGCCGTTGGCGATCGCGCGGTCGCCGCCGCGGTGGAACACCAGGTCGACGCTGTGCTCCGTCTTGTAGCGGCCCCAGAACATCAGCCGCGCGTAGCTCCTGGCGGTCATCCTGCGCGGCGGCACCAGCTCGCCGGCGAACACCAGGTCCGCGCCGCGCACCTCGAAGTCGACTCCCTCCTGCTTCGGCACGCCGTTCACGAACACCTGGAAGGGGCGTTCTGCATTTGCCGGCAGAGGAACTCGTGAACCGTTCATGCAACGTCCCCGCGGTTCGGGTGGGCGAGGGATCAGGGGGTATCTTGATACCGTTCGGCCATGGTGGCAAGCCCGGATCCGTTCTTCGCGCGCGACACGCTTGCGACCGGCGAGCAGTTCTCCCGGATCGACGCCCTCGGCGACCCGTTGCGCCTGCCCTACACGATCTGCGTGCTGCTCGAGAACCTGCTGCGCCGGGTCGGATCGGAGCACGTCAGCGAGGCGGACGTGCGGTCGCTGGCGTCGTGGCCGGAGGCGGCGGCCGACTCGAACCTCGCGTTCATGCCGGCCCGCGTGATCATGCAGGACCTGACCGGCGTACCGGCAGTCGTCGACTTGGCCGCGATGCGCGCCGCGGTGGCGAGGGCGGGCGGCGGCCCCGCGCGCGTGGATCCGCTGGTGCCGGTCGATCTGGTCGTCGACCACTCGGTGCAGGTGGACGCGTTCGGCTCCGACCGGGCCTACGCGCGCAACATCGAGCGCGAGTTCGAGCGAAACGGCGAGCGCTACGCGCTGCTGCGCTGGGCGCAGGGCGCCTTCCGCAACTTCCGGGTGGTGCCGCCCGGCATGGGCATCGTCCACCAGGTCAACCTCGAGTACCTGGGCCGCGTGGTGCAGGTGCGAGAGGGTGTGGCCATGCCCGACTCGCTGGTCGGCACCGACTCGCACACCACCATGATCAACGCGCTGGGCGTGCTGGGTTGGGGCGTCGGCGGGATCGAGGCGGAGGCCGTGATGCTGGGACAGCCGCTGTACATGCTGTCGCCGGTGGTGCTGGGCGTGCGCATGTCGGGCGAGCTGGGCGCGGGAGTCACCGCCACCGACCTGGTGCTGACGCTGACCGAGCGGCTGCGCGGACACGGCGTGGTCGGCAAGTTCGTCGAGTTCTTCGGGCCGGGTGTGCCGGCGCTTACCGTCGCCGACCGCGCAACCATCTCCAACATGTCGCCGGAGTTCGGCTCGACCGCCGCCATGTTCCCGGTCGACCACCGCACGATCGGCTACCTGCGGGACACAGGCCGCGACCCGGACCTGCTGCAGCTGGTGGAGAGCTACTGCAAGGAGCAGGGGCTCTACCGCACCGGCGAGGAGGACGCGCCGGTGTTCTCGGAGACGATCGACTTCGACCTGACCCAGGTCGAGCCGAGCCTGGCCGGCCCGCGCCGGCCGCAGGATCGCGTGTCGCTGCGGGGGGTGCCGGAGAGCTTCTCCGACTCGTTCGCTGTCGCGCATGGCAACGGCGCCGAGCTGGGCGACGGGTCGGTCGCGATCGCCGCGATCACCAGCTGCACGAACACGTCCAACCCCTCCCTGATGATCGCCGCCGGGCTGCTGGCGAAGAAGGCGGTCGAGCGCGGGATGGAGACGCGGCCCTGGGTCAAGACCAGCCTGGCGCCGGGATCGCGCGTGGTGGTCGACTACCTCGACCGGGCCGGGCTTACCCAGTACCTGGACGCGCTGCGCTTCAACCTGGTCGGCTTCGGCTGCACCACCTGCATCGGCAACTCCGGCCCGCTGCCGGACGAGGTCAGCGACGAGATCTCGCGCAACGACCTGTCGGTGGCGGCCGTGCTCTCGGGCAACCGCAACTTCGAGGCGCGCATCCACCCGCAGGTGCGGGCCAACTACCTGGCCTCGCCGCCGCTGGTGGTCGCCTACGCGCTGGCCGGCAGCGTCAACACCGACCTCACCAGCCAGCCGGTCGGCAGTGACCGCGACGGCAACCCGGTGATGCTCGACGAGCTCTGGCCGACCGCCGCCGAGGTCGAACAGGCGGTGGCCGGCGCCGTGGCAGCCGAGCTCTACACGGCCCAGTACGGCCGCATCTTCGACGGCGACGAGCGCTGGCGCGAGCTGCCGGTGCCGACCGGCGAGCTGTTCCAGTGGGATCCGGACTCGACCTACGTCCGCGAGGCCACCTTCTTCGAGCGTCCCGCAGACCTGTCAGACATCGTGGACGCGCGCGTGCTGGCGATCCTGGGCGACTCGGTCACGACCGACCACATCTCACCGGCCGGGTCGATCGCGTCGTCCACACCCGCCGGGCGCTACCTGGTCGAGCACGGCGTCGAGCCGCGCGAGTTCAACAGCTACGGCGCGCGGCGCGGCAACCACGAGGTGATGGTGCGCGGCACGTTCGCGAACATCCGGCTGCGAAACCGGATCGTCGAGGGCGTCGAGGGCGGCTTCACCCGGCACTTCCCCGACGGCGAGCAGCTGTCGATCTACGACGCGTCGATGCGCTACCAGGCGGACGGCGTGCCGCTGGTGGTGATCGCCGGCAAGGAGTACGGGTCGGGCAGCTCGCGCGACTGGGCGGCCAAGGGCAGCGCGCTTCTGGGCGTGCGGGCCGTGATCGCCCAGAGCTACGAGCGCATCCACCGCACCAACCTGGTGGCGCTGGGCGTGATCCCGCTTCAGTTCCTGGAGGGCGACTCGGCCGAGTCGCTGGGCATCACCGGCACCGAGACGTTCACGATCCGCGGCCTGGGCGAGCTCGAGGTCGGGAGCGAGGTGACCGTCGAGCTGGACGGCGGCGCCCGCAGCTTCCGGACGCTGGCGCGGCTCGACGCTCAGGCCGACGTCACCGTCTACCGCGCGGGCGGGCTGCTGCAGATGATGATGGCCGAGCTGGCCGCCGGGTAGCTGCGGGGGCGCGGATTCACCCGTTCGCGGGACTGACCGGCCAGGGCGACGGCCGGATGGTGGAGCGATGACTCGTACCCTCCGCATCTCCGCAACCCTCTTCGCCGCCCTGCTGCTG
>DATIOK010000006.1:0-6844 GCA_035473255.1 Gaiellales bacterium | reverse complement strand
GTGAAGGTGCTGATGCTGGCACGCGGGGTGGATCCGCACGGCATCGCGGTCGGCATCGGCCCCGGCCTGAACTGGCTGTACGCCGACACCGCCGAGGATGGCTGCGTGCTGGTGACCGGCTTCGGCTGGCAGGACGACCGCTTCGACCCCGCAATGAGACGCGACGTCGAGCGCGCCCTGCGCGCCTTCCACCCCGAGGCCCAGCTCGTGGACTGGGCACAGCACGACTGGATCGCCGACCCCGCCTCGCGCGGCACCTGGCTGACAGCGCCGGCCGGGCGCATCGACCTCGTCTCTCCCGATCGGTTCGACCCGGTCGGCCGGATCGCATTCGCGGGATCCGACGTGGCCAGGCGGCACGCGGGTTGGTTCGAGGGCGCCCTGGTCAGCGGTGCCGCCGCCGCCGCGCACGTGCGCGGCCTGCCCCCGGTCTAGCCGCGAAGCAGCGGCGCCACCCGCTCGGCGAACACGCGCATGGCCTCGCGCTGCCGCTCGTACGGCATGCCCGGCCAGTAGAGCTGCGCGACGAAGTGCAGGTCACCGCCCGCCGCCTCGCCGTAGGCGCGGATGCCCTCGGCCACCTGCTCGGGCGTACCCACCAGCGCATGGCGGCGGATCTCCGCCTCCGACTCACGACTCAGCGGCGGCGGCGCCGGAGCGTCGCCGGCGCGGCCACGGGCCTCGGCCATGTCCTCGTACTTCCAGTTCAGGTAGTGGTGGTGGTCGCGCACCAGCGGCCAGGCGTCCTCGCCCTCCCAGGCGAAGGTGGGCTGGTAGATGCTGAGCTCGAACGGCCGTTGCACGGCGGCCTCGGCCTGGCCCTCGCGCACCCATGCCACCTGCTCGGCGAACTCCGCCGGCCCGGTGTCGCCGCCCATGTAGCCGTCGGCGATCCTGCCTGCACGGCGCACGGCCGGCTCGACAACCGCCCCGATCCAGATCGGCGGCCCGCCCGGCCGGAACGGCTTGGGCCGCACGCTCACGCCCGGATAGCCGCGCCGCTTCGTCCCGGTCACCAGCCCATCGCCCCAGGACTGGCGCAGGATCGAGACGGCGTCGATCAGCCGTGTGCGGCGCTCCGACATGGGGATCCCGAGTCCCTCGAACTCCTCCGCCCGCCAGCCCATGCCCAGGCCCAGCAGCAGCCGGCCGCGGGACAGCAGGTCGACGGTGGCCGCGTCCTCGGCCAGCCGCACCGGGTCGTGCAGCGGCGCCAGCAGCAGGCCGGTGCCGATCTCGATCCGCTCGGTGCGCGCGGCGACGGCTGCGGCCACCGCCAGCAGCGACGGCATGTAGCCGTCGTCCACGAAGTGGTGCTCGGTCAGCCACACCGAGTCGAAGCCCAGTCGCTCTGCATCGACCGCCAGCTCGATCGCCTGGCGGTAGAGGTCGGCGTCGCTGCGCTCGTCGTCCGGCGGCCGCTGGCAGGTGATGAGTCCGTATCCGAGCTTCATGCCGCGATGCTACCAACCGGGGCTCCGCCGTTGCCTATGCTCCGCTCATGACGCTGTACCGCCTGGCGGACGATCCCCCGACGCTCGTCGATCCGGTCATGATCGCGTGCTTCGACGGATGGGTGGACGCGGCGGAGGCGGCGTCCAGCGCCGTGGCCCACGTCGCGGCAGACGCCGAGCCGATGGTCACGTTCGACCCTGACGCGATCTTCGACTACCGCTCACGCCGTCCCGTTCTGGACGTGCAGGACGGCCGGCTGTCGGATCTGCGCTGGCCGGAGCTGGCCATCCGCCATGTGCCGGTGGACGGCCGCGACCTGCTGATCTTCTCCGGCGCCGAGCCCGACCTGCGCTGGCAGGAGCTGGCGTCCGACGTGGCCGCGCTGACAGCATCGCTGGGCGTGGCCCTGTGGGTCAGCCTCGGCGCTGTGCCGGGAGCGGTCGCGCACACCATGCCGGTGCCTGTGATGGCAACGGCCTCCCAGGATGGCCTGCTCGGCCCGCGCACGCCGCCCGGCCCCGAGGGACTGCTGCGGGTGCCGTCGGCGGCGCTGTCGGCGATGGAGATGGCTGTCAGCGAATCCGGCATCCCCGCCATCGGATTCTTCGCGCAGGTGCCGCCGTACGCCAGCATCGGCTACACCGCCGCCAGCATCGCGCTGCTCGAGCGGCTCGGCCGCCACCTCGAGGTCGACCTGCAGATGGACGACCTGCACGACGAGGAGCATGAGCAGCGAGCACGCTATGACGCGGCCGTGGCCAGCGACGCCATGCTGCGCCAGACCGTCGAGCAGCTGGAGTCGGTGGCGGGCGACATGGAGGAGCACCACCTGCCGTCCGGCGACGAGCTGGCCCGCGAGATCGAGCGGTTCCTGCGGCACAACGAGCCCGACGGGGAGGCCTGAATGCTCGACCTGACGCCCGAACAGCTCTTGACGACCACCCGCGCGGTGCGACGCCGGCTGGACGTCGACCGGCCCGTCGATCGCGAGACGATCCGGCACTGCCTCTCGATCGCCACGCAGGCGCCCACCTCGGTCAACCTCCAGAACTGGCACTTCGTGGTCGTTACGGACGCGACCGTGCGCGCCGGTGTTGCCGAGTGGTACCGCAAGGCATGGCAGGACTACTCGAGCACCCCGCTCGACGAGGATCCGCCCGGTGAGGCCTCGGGGTCCGCCTCGTCTCGCCACCTGGCCCGGATCATGCCCCGCGTCCCGGTGCTGCTGATCCCGTGCATCGAAGGCCGGCCCGAGGGGCAGTCGTCGGGCGAGCTGGCGGCCCTCTACGGTTCGGTCGTGCAGGCCTCGTGGAGCTTCCAGCTGGCCGCCCGCGCGCACGGCCTGGGCTCGGTGTTCACGACGTACCACCTGGACTACGAGCGCGAGGTGGCGGAGCTGCTGAGCATCCCCTACGACGCCGTCACCCAGGTGGCGCTGTTGCCCGTGGCTCACACCACGGGTGGAGACTTCCGGCCGGCGCGAAGGCGGCCGCTGGACGAGGTCGTGCACTGGGACGCCTGGTAGATCCGCGCTCGCCAGCACCTCGGTTTCAGCGATCACCGGCGTCTGCCGATAACCGGGCAGTGGCAAGGCTGACGATGACGCAGGCGGTGGAGCGGCTGAACACGGCGGCGGTGACCGTGACCGATCCGGAGGGCAACGCGCTCGAGCTGTCCCCGGTGGAGAGCTCCGGCACGCGCCTGGTCGCAACGGCCGACCGGATGCGGATCGGCGAGCGGGGCCTGCTGACGGCCCGCGTCCACGGCGACGATCTGCGCCCGTGGGTGGTGGGCTTCGAGATCGAGTCGGCCGCGTACCACAGCGACGAACTCGCCCAGGTGACCCTGCGCGCGCGTTCGATCAGGCTCGACCCGCAGCAGCGTCAGGCGGATCGCACGGCGATGGGCGGGCACGCGAGGCTGATCGCGTACAGCTGCCAGAACGTGGTGGACGGCGACGTGGTCGAAGGCTCGATCGTTGACGTGTCCGACAACGGCGTCGCGTTCATGACACGACGTCTGCTGCGGCCGGGTGACCGGCTCGGCTTCGCCGGCCGCTTCTTCGCGACCGTGGTCGAGGCCGAGGTGCGCGTGGCGCGCATCGCAGAGGTCGCCGGACAGCTCCAGGTCGGCTGCACCTTCATCGCCATCGAGCAGGCCGAGCGCGCGAAGCTACGCGCCGTCACCGCCGTGCGCCCGCCGGGCGAGGCAGCATCATTCAACATGCTGCAGCAGCTGAACGCGGAGCGGGCCGCCCGCGAACCGGACGAGAGTGGATCGCGCTGGCGGCGGCTGTTCCGCCGCACCGCTTAGAAGCGACCGAGCGCCGTCTGGATGGCCAGGTGCCAGCCGGCCAGGGCGCAGACGATCAGCGCGATGGCGATGATTGTGGGTGAAGCCGCACGAATCCGCTCGGTGAGCTGATCGGGTTCGGCGTGGACGCCGGTATGTGATGTGGTTGTCATGCGCCCAACCTATGGGCGATGGGCTACGCCGGCATCGGGCGAATCCCTACGCCTCAGCCGGCGACATGTGCCACCCTTACGGACATGGCATCGCTCAACCGGCACCTGCTGCGTGCGCGCGACCTGATGGATGCGCGCTACGCCGACCCGCTGGACGTGCCCACGCTGGCTCGCGCCGCCCACGTGTCGCCGGCCCACTTCTCCCGGCAGTTCAAGACTGCGTTCGGTGAGACGCCGCACCAGTACCTGCTGACGCGGCGGCTGGAACGGGCCGCGTCGCTGCTGCGTGGCACCGACTACTCGGTGGCGAGGATCTGCATGGATGTCGGCCTCGCCAGCGTCGGCTCGTTCACCTCCAGCTTCAAGCGCGTGTACGGATCCACCCCCACCGCCTACCGCGACAGCTTCCCGCCGGCCGCGCAGATGGCCCACATCCCGACCTGCATCCTGATGGCGGCCAGCCGGCCTGCCGGTGGCCGCATGCGAGCGCCGGTACCGCTGCCCGCGATGGAGAGCAGCTTTGAAGAAGACGTGGCGCGCGTCGCGACATAGCCTGCGGCGAGCAACCATCCCACAGGAGGACACCATGAAGACCACCATCTCCCACGTCAACGTCTGGGTGCGCGACCAGGACGAGGCGCTCGCGTTCTACACCGACAAGCTCGGCTTCGAGGTGCGCGAAGACGTCACTGTGCCCGAGTTCAACAACTTCCGTTGGCTGACGGTCGGGCCGCCCAACCAGCCCGACCTGCAGCTGATCCTGTGCAGGACCGATGCGATGCCGGCGTCGCCCGAGCTGGCCGCGAAGCTCGCCGACGTGGTCGCACAGGGCGCCGGCGGCGGAGTCGTCCTCGCCGTCGAGGACTGCCGCGCCACCGTGGCCGAGCTCAAGTCGCGCGGCGTCGAGATCACGCAGGAGCCCGTCGATCAGTTCTACGGCGTCGACGCCGGGTTCCGCGACCCGTCCGGCAACCAGCACCGCATCACGCAGCGCACGGACGGCGGCTGAGCGCCATCTGACCATGGGTGGACGGCCGCGGGCGTCCGCGGCCGTCTACCCAAGCCGGCCGGGCCAGGGTACGCTGAACCATGGATCCGATCCACCAGGACGGCGGCCGGCTGATGATCGAGGCGGTCGCCGCATCCGACCTGGCCGCCCGCTTCGGCACCCCGCTCTACGTCACGTCCGAGGCGACTCTGCGCGCCAACGTGCGCGCCTGGCGCACCGCGCTGGACGAGGCGTGGCCCCACGGCCCCACCCGCGTGCTGGTCTCGCTCAAGGCCAACCCGACCATCGCGCTTCGCCGCATCCTGGACGACGAGGGCGCCGGCTGCGACGTGTTCGGCGCGTACGAGCTCGAGATCGCCCTCGACGCCGGTACGCCGGCTGAGCTGATCTCGGTCAACGGGTCGACCAAGCCCGAGGCGCTGATCGTCCGGGCCATCACGGCCGGCGCTCGTCTCACCGTGGACAGCGTCGAGGAGCTGGCCGCGGCCGCGACCGCGGCCCGGCGGCTGGAGCGGCGCGCGCACGTGCGGCTGCGGCTGCGCCCGGACCTGACAGACCTCGAGACGACCAGCGAGTTCACCGAGCGCGACTCGCTGGGAGCGGTGGCCGACGCTTACAAGCCGGGCATCCCAATGGCCGCGCTGCGCGAGGCCCTGGGCCGGCTCGACCTCGAGGGCGTCGACCTGGCCGGCGTCCATGCCCACCTGGGACGGCACACGTCGGCGGTCGAGCCGTTCCGCCTGCACGCGCAGCGTCTGGGCGCGCTGGTCGGCGAACTGGCGCGCGCCATGCCGGGCTGGACGCCGCGCGTGATCGACCTCGGCGGCGGCTACTCGTATCCCGGTGACCCCACCGGTCGCGCGCTGCGCGCGGCGCCGGCGCACACCCCCAGCCCCGCCGAGTACGCCGCCGCGGTCGCGGGCGGCCTGGCCGAGGGGCTGAACGGCTCCGGCGTCGAACCCAGGGGCATCGCGCTCGAGATCGAGCCCGGCCGTGCCGTGTACGGCAGCGCCGGGGTGCATCTGGCGACCGTGCTGAACGTGAAGCGCCAGGCCGCACCGGTGCCGCGGGTATGGGTCGGCTGCGACAGCTCCGAGGTGCTGCTGAGCGACACCGGCTGGGAGCACAGCCGCTGGGAGCCGGTCTGCGCCGACCCGGTGACGGGCCCGGATCGGGAGGTGGATGTGGTCGGCGTCAGCTGCGGCTTCGACACGATCACACCCGGCGCGCGGCTGCCGGGCGGGATCGCCGCCGGCGACGTGATCGCCTTCCTCGCGACCGGGGCCTACGAGGAGACGCTGGCTGGCAACTTCAACTCGATGCCGCGGCCGGCGTCGGTGCTGGTCTCGGGCGACCGCGCCGAGCTGGTGCGGCGGGCCGAGATGCTGTCCGATGTGACGCGGCGCGACCGCCTGCCACGGCGGCTGCGCGCAGAGGCGCCCCGCGTGGTGGGCGTCGACCACGTGTCGCTCACGGTCGACGACCTCAACCGTTCGGTCGGGTTCTACTGCGGCCTGCTGGGCCTCACCCTGCACGACCGGGGGCGGCTCGAGCCGGAGCTGATCGAGCAGATGACCGGCATGCCGAACGCCGACGTGGACTACGCCGACGTCGACCTGGGGTCACGGATCCTCGAGCTGCTGCAGTACCGCAGCGCCGGGGTGCGCCGGCCGATCGCGTCCCGGCAGGAGCGACCGGGATCGGTGCACATCGGCCTTCGGGTTGACGACGCTGCGGCGGTGCACGGCCGCCTGGTCGCGGCCGGGGTCGCGCCGCTGTCGCCTCCGCGCACGCTTCCCGACGACGGCTCCGGCTGGTCGGGCAGCATCGTCTTCTACGTCCGTGATCCGGACGGCGTGATGCTCGAGATCGTCGAGCGGGCGGAGGCCGCGTCGCGGGCGCCCAGCGCCCCGGT
>DATIOK010000005.1:0-12794 GCA_035473255.1 Gaiellales bacterium | reverse complement strand
TCCGCGCCTGCGACCTGGTGCTCGTCAACAAGATCGACCTGCTCCCGCACCTCGAGTACGACCTGGACCGGTTCCTGCACTACCTCGACAACGTCCATCCCGGCGTCCAGCGGATGCTCGTCAGCGCCCGCACGGGTGAGGGCATCGATGCCTGGCGCGACTGGCTGGTGGCGGCGGCGACGCGGGAGGGGGCGCTTGCGTGACGACGGCAGTGCCGGAAGCCGCCGCCCGCCTGGATGAGCAGCTCGAGCGGCGCACCGAGGCGAACCGGGCGTTCTTCACGGCCGAGGCCGAGCGGCTGGCACGGCTGTGCCACGCCATGGCGGAGCGGTTCGCGCGCGGCGGCCGCCTGATCGCCTTCGGGCGCACGCCCGCAGCCCGCTCCGACGCGCGCCACGTGGCGGTCGAGTTCGTGCATCCCGTGATCGTCGGCAAGCGCGCGCTGCCCGCGATCGGCCTCGCCGGCGAGGGCGGCGACCTTGCCGCCCAGGTCGAGCTGATCGCGCAGCCCGACGACATCGCGATCGCCTTCGGCGCCGACTCCGACGGGGGCGAGGCTGGGCGCGCGCTGGCGATCGCGCGCGAGCGCGGCTGCCTCACGATCGCGTTCTCCGCCGCCGGGGCCGAGTGGGAGTTCGATCCGCCCAGCGAGGATCCCGATGTCCGCCAGGAGCTGGTCGAGACCCTGTACCACGTGCTGTGGGAGCTCGTACACGTCTTCTTCGACCACCGCGGCCTGCTGCAGGGCCGCGACGCGCGGCGCGTCCACGACACCGGCGCCTCCAGCTTCCTGTACCCGTTCCTGGGAGAGCAGGAGCACCAGCTGGAGCCGGTGGTGGACGACGTCCGGCGCTCGGCGCTGATGAAGGCCGACGAGGTGGCGGCGCTGCGTGCGCAGACCCTCACCGACAACCGCGACGCGCTGATCGCGGCCGCGGCAGCGCTGCGCGGCAGCTTCCAGCGGGGCGGAAAGCTGCTGGCATTCGGCAACGGCGGCTCGGCCACCGACGCGATGGACGTGGTGGCCGACTTTCGCCGGCCCGGCGCGTGCGGTCGGACCTGGCCGGCGCTCGACCTGACCGAGGATCCGGCGATCCTGACGGCGATCGCCAACGACATCGGCGCCGATGCGATGTTCTCGCGCCAGGTGATCGCCCACGGGCTGGCCGGCGACGTGCTGATCGCGATCTCCACGTCGGGCAACTCGCGCAACGTGGTCGAGGCGCTGGCCGAGGCCCGGCGCCGTGGGCTGGTGACGATCGCCCTGGTCGGCTACGACGGCGGCCGGGTGGCCGACGAGGCGCTGGCCGACCACGTGATCGTGACCCGTTCCGAGTACATTCCGCGCATCCAGGAGGCACAGGCCAGCGCCTACCACGTGCTGCGCGGGCTGGTGGAGCCGCCCGGGGCCGGTGGCAGGCGATGAGCGTGGCCGCGCTGCGGCGGGCCCACGTGCGCGTGCACGGCACGGTGCAGGGGGTCGGATTCCGGCCCTACGTGTTCCGGCTGGCGGGTGAGCTGGGTCTTGCCGGGTTCGTCCTGAACGATGCGCATGGCGTGCTGCTCGAGGTCGAGGGCGACGACACCGCCGTCGATCGGTTCCTGGCTCGGCTGCCGGCCGAGGCGCCGCCGCTGGCCTCAGTCGACCAGGTGGTCGTGGAGCAACGGGAGCCGGTCGGCCACAGCGGCTTCCAGATCGTCGAAAGCCCGCAGGGCGAGACAGCGGATGCGCAGATCACGCCCGACTCCGCCACCTGCACGGACTGCCTGGCCGAGCTCTTCGATCCGCACGACCGGCGCCACCGCTACCCGTTCGTCAACTGCACCAACTGCGGCCCGCGCTTCACGATCGTGCGCGGGATCCCCTACGACCGGCCGCAGACGACGATGGCCGGTTTCCGCATGTGCGACAGCTGCCAGGCCGAGTACGACGACCCGGCCGACCGGCGCTTCCACGCACAGCCGAACGCCTGTCCCGACTGCGGGCCTTCGCTGTCGCTGCGCGGCCCTGGTGGCGCCGTGCGCCACCAGGGTGACGCTCGCGACGCCGTGCACGCCGCCGCGTCCGCGCTCCGAGACGGCGCGATCGTGGCGATCAAGGGCATCGGCGGCTACCACCTGGCATGCCGTGCCGACGACGAGCAGGCCGTGTCCCGGCTGCGGTCGCGCAAGCACCGTGAGGACCGGCCGTTCGCCTTGATGGCCGCGTCGCTGGCCGATGCCGAGACGCTGGCGCGGATCGGCCCCACCGAGCGCGCCCTGCTGGAGGGGCGCGAGCGCCCGATCGTCCTGGCGCCGCGCCGGGCGGACGCGGCGGTGGCGCCATCGGTGGCGCCGGGCGCGCCGGAGCTGGGGGTGATGCTGCCCTACTCGCCGCTCCACCACCTGCTGCTGTCCGATGTCGCCGAGCTGACGCTCTGCCCGGCGGTGCTGGTGATGACCAGCGGCAACGTGTCCGACGAGCCGATCGCCTACCGCGACGACGACGCGATCGAGCGGCTGAGCGGCATCGCCGACCTGCTGCTCGTGCACGACCGCCCGATCGAGACCCGGGTGGACGACTCGGTGATGCGCGTGGTGGTGACGCCGCACGGCCCCCGGCGCACGGTGATCCGCCGGTCACGCGGCTACGTGCCCGCCCCGCTGCCCCTGCCCGAGCCGGCCACCCGGCAGATCCTGGCCTGCGGCGCGGAGCAGAAGAACACCTTCTGCGTGGCCCGGGGTGAGCACGCGTGGGTCAGCCACCATATCGGCGACCTCGAGAACTACGAGACTCTGACCTCGTTCACCGAGGGCATCGACCACCTCGAGCGGATGTTCGCGGTGACGCCGGAGCTGGTCGTCCACGACCTCCATCCCGAGTACCTCTCGACCAAGTACGCGCTCGAGCGCGACGGCGTCGAGCTGATCGGCGTGCAGCATCATCACGCGCACCTGGCCGCCGTGCTCGCCGAGCACGGGGAGCCGGGCCGGGCCGTCGGCGCCATCTACGACGGCACCGGCTACGGCAGCGACGGCGCCATCTGGGGAGGCGAGCTGCTCTACGGTGACATCGGTGAGTTCCAGCGGGTCGGCATGCTGCTCGGGGTGCGGATGCCGGGCGGCGCACTCGCGATCCGGCAGCCGTGGCGCATGGCCTGCTCCTGGCTGACGGCGATCAGCCCGGAGTCGCCGCCGTTGCCGGCGGTGATGGCAGCTGCGGTCGACCAGCAGACATGGGCGCAGGTGGCGGCTTTGGCCGCTGCCGGCCTCAACGCGCCCGTCACCACCAGCATGGGCCGGCTGTTCGATGCCGTATCCGCCCTGTGCGGCGTGCGCGCCCAGGTCAGCTACGAGGGGCAGGCGGCGGTCGAGCTGGAGGCGCTCTGCGACCCCGCGGAGCGCGGCAGCTATCCGTTCGCGCTCGATCTGTCCGGCGAAGCGCTGGTGATCGATCCCCGCGAGGCGATCCGCGCGATCACTGCGGACGTCACGGCCGGGGAGCCGGTGTCCGCGATCGCCGCGCGGTTCCATGCAGGCGTTGCCGACGCCACGGTGCAGGCATGCTCACACGCCGCGCTTGCACACGGCACCGACCTTGTCGTGCTGTCCGGCGGCGTCTGGCAGAACCGGCGCCTGCTCGAGACGGCCGCGGCGGGCCTTCGCTCCCAGGGCCTGCGCGTGCTCATCCCCGAGCGGTTGCCGGTCAACGACGGCGGCATCTCCTACGGCCAGGCGGTGGTGGCAGCACGCCGGACGGCCACGAGCGGAAGGTAGGCGACGATGGCGGCATCCAGCCCGGCGGTCGAGCGAATCGTGCAGCAGCAGGTGTACATCCGGGGCGCGAACCGGCCGTTCGGCGAGCTCACCGCCGAAGATGCGCGCGGGCGCGCCGACGAACTGAGGGCGGCCACCGGCTGGGGCCCGACCGCGCGGGTGGCGTCCTACGCGTTTGCCTGGCGTGAGCTGTCCGTGGAACTGGAGCGGTCCGGGGTTGCGACGGTGTCGCAGCTCGACCCGGAGCTGCTGGTGTCGCTGGCGCCGAGGCTGTGGGTGGCGCTGCCGGGCGGCGGAGCCTCCGCTGGTGAGGAGCCCTAGAGGCGCGATGGCTGTTCCTGTTTCAGACGATCTCGGTGCCGGCCGGATTCCGGCGTGGCTGGGATGGACGAGGACGCTGGCACGAGCGGAGTGGTGCCGGCTGGCGCTATTTGCCGCGGCGATCCTTGGGCTGAACGTGCTCGGCTGGGGCCTGTTCGTCTACTACGCGCACGGCAACCCGGCGCTGGCCGGGCTGGGCACACTGGCCTACACGTTTGGCCTGCGCCATGCGTTCGACGCCGATCACATCGCCGCGATCGACAACACCACCCGTAAGCTGTTGCAGGACGGCCAGCGGCCGCTCGGAGTCGGGTTCTTCTTCTCGCTGGGCCACTCGACGATCGTGTTCTCGCTGGTCGCCACACTGGCGATCGCGGCCAACACGGTGAACTCGAAGATCCCGACCCTGCAGGACTACGGCGGCACCATCGGCGCGACCGTGTCAGGCACGTTCCTGTGGATCATCGGCATCCTCAACCTGCTGGTCCTGATCGACATCCTGCGCATCTTTCTCGCCATGCGCACCCGAGCGTACGACCAGGAGCAGTTGGAATCGCGGCTGCAGGACCGCGGTCTCATGAGCCGGTTCTATCTGGGCAAGCTGTCCCAGCGGATCGACGCGAGCTGGAAGATGTACCCGCTGGGAGTCCTGTTCGGGCTGGGCTTCGACACAGCCACCGAGGTGGGTCTGCTGGCGATCTCGGCCGGCGTTGCTACCCACAACGTCTCGTTCCTGGCGGTGATGTCGCTACCGGTCCTGTTTGCCGCCGGCATGTGCCTGATGGACACCGCCGACGGCGCCTTCATGAGCCAGGCCTACGGCTGGGCGTTCTCGAACCCGGTGCGCAAGATCTACTACAACATCACCGTTACCACGCTCTCGGTTACGGTTGCCCTGCTGGTCGGATCGATCGAGCTGCTGCAGGTGCTGTCGGCCAAGTTCAGCTTCACCGGCGCGTTCTGGGACCGGCTCGACAACCTCGATTTCAGCCGCATCGGGTACGCCATCGTCACCGCGTTTGTGATCACGTGGGCGGTCAGCATCGTCGTCTGGAAGAAGGGTCGGATCGAAGAGCGGTGGGGAAGCATGGTGGAACGGGGATGACCCTCAGTCCGGATACTCGTCCTTGCGGAACGACCGCGGTTCGTCCGGTCCCTTGTTCGGTGTTCGCTCGGCCAGGAAGCTGAAGTACGGCGCGACGAACGGGTCGGGGGCCGACACGGTGTAGGTGTGGTACACGGTGCCGTTCTCGCGTGCGAAGGCGATCCAGCTCGGGTTCTCGCGGAGCCCGTCCTTCAGGTCGGCCCCGACCTGGCCTGCCCACTCCTCGAGCCACCCGGGCGGGTTCTCGGTCATCTCCCTGACCTCGGGGATGCCCTGGGCCTGCTCCTCGGTCAGCGCCAGGCCGAAGTCGAACGCGAAGTCGGTGTTGTAGGTGGAGACGTAGGGGAACTCCCAACCCATCCGCTGCTTGTAGGCCGCCAATCGATCGATCGGCGCCCGCGAGAAGCAGATCAGCGTGATGTCGCTGTGGTTGAGATGCACCAGCGCGCCGTCGAGCCCGTCGGCCAGGCTGGTGCAGCCCGGGCAGGCGCCGAGCGTGTAGTCGGGCCCGAACATGACGTTGTAGGCGAGCAGCTGCGAGCGCCCGTCGAACAGCTCGGCCAGCGTCTTCTTGCCGTCCTCGGTGTCGAACTCGTACTGCGTTTCGACCGGCACCCAGGGAAGCGCCAGCCGCTTCTCACGGACCTCCCGGTTTCGCTCCGCCTGCTCGGCCTCGAGCTTCGCCAGCTCGTTTCGGGCCGCCTGCCATTCCTCGCGAGTTCCGATCGTGTGCTCGGGCATCTCTTCTACCTCCTGTTGAACTGCCAACCGCAGTGATACCCCAAAACCGGTCAGACCGCCGCCACGCTCGACGCGTACTCGTCGTGGCGGCGCAGCCAGATTGGCGTGCCGGGGTGCTCGTCGCGGCCCTTCGGCGTGCGGTCGAGCAGGGCGTAGTAGGGCATCGCGAACTCGAGGCCGCGCGCGGTGCTGACGTACGTGCGGTAGACGACCCCGTCCGCGAGCGTGTACACGCTCAGGCCGGGCCCCTCCGCGACGTAGCCGCCGGCGGTCGTACCGCACATCTCGGCGTTCTGGATGACCGTGACCGGGATCTCGCCTGCGAGGAACGGCTGCAGCTCGTCCTCCGTGTGCATGAAGCCGATGTCGCGGTTGAAGTCGCTGCCGCCGCTCGACACCCAGCCGATGTCCCACCCCATCCGCTTTCGGAAGCCGATCAGCTTCTCAAGCGGCGCGCGGGAGGCGAGGATCAGGGTGGTGTCCCTGGCCTTGAGGTGCGGGACCTGGGCGGCCAGCGTGTCGGCGATCGAGCAGCAGACCGGGCATCCCGCCTCGTAAGAAGGCCCGAACATGAAGTGGTAGACCATGAGCTGGCTGCGGCCGTCGAACAGGTCGGCGAGGCCCTGCGTGCCACTCTCGGTCTCGAAGCGGTAGTCCTTCTCCACCGCCACCCACGGCAGCCGGCTGCGCTTCGCGGCCAGCTCGTCGCCCCGACGGGTCAGCTCCTTCTCCTCCTTCAGCAGCTCGTCGCGCTGCGCCTGCCACTGTTCCTGTGTGCCGATCGTGTGTTCCGTCATGTCGCCCCCCTGTTGTGTGGCATCGTGTTCACGGATGACCGGAGGGTAGACGGGCTTCGCGAAGCGCACGAGTGGCCTTCACGTAGCCGCGGCGAGGTTCGCCGGCAAGAAGCCCCACGAGGCGCAGTACGAAGCGTTAACGCCCCACATCGAGGTGCCCTTCTACGATTCCCTCCCTACCTCCGCGTCCCGGATTGCATGCTCGTGGCAAGGCCTTTCTGCACCCTCGACACGGCGCGGAACGCGTCCTTCAGGTATGTCCGCACCAGCTGAGTGAGCTGGGTGGGATCGATGCGGTTGTCGGGAGGCTCGCCGCGGCGGAGCTGCTGCACCTGGTGCTGCATGCGCAGATCGGTGATCAGCTCGAAGGCGTCGCGGAGCACAGCGACGTCCGGCGCGGGGATCGTGCCGGCGGCCTCCGCGGCATCCAGTCGCGCAGGCGTCGACGCCGCCGCGACGCCTGCCGCCATGGCGGCCGAGCGGGCCAGGTCGACGATCGGAAGCAGCCCGCGCTTCTTGATGTCGAGCGTGCCCCGGTGCTCGCCGTTTCGCTCGACGATGATGTCTCGCAGGAACCCCGTCGGCGGCCGGTCGGCGAGCGCGAACGCCTCCAGCAGGCGCAGCAGTCGTGGGCGGTTCTGCGCTTCGGCAAACGCCGCGCGCATGCGGGCTCCGGCGACGTCACCTCCCCAAACCGCCCTCCCGTCGACCACCACGCACACCAGGATCAGGGCCTTCTCCTGGTCCGGGTCGTCGAGCCAGGATCGCGCGCGGCGCTCCCAGTCGCTCAGCGGCTGTGCGAACAACCCTTTCGTGGCGAACGCTCCGCCCGTGCATGGTGGAATCCCGGCCGCTTCGAGCCCGGTCACGACCCGGTCTGCCAGGGACAGCATCCAGGTGCGGGCTTCCTGATCCTCAGGTGGCGCGTCCCAGGCGATGGCGTTGTCCTGATCCGAGTCGGGGTAGGCCTCACGGCGCGCGAAGCTTCCCAGCGCAAACCACGTGTACGGTGCCGGCGCCGGTCCCAGCTCCTCCTCCGCCAGCTCGATCAAGCGCTCGGTGAGGGCGTCATGGCTCGAGGTGATGATGCCGCTCAGAACCTGCGATGGGACTCGCGCTTCATACAGCGCGATCAGCGCGTCAGGCAGACGGGCTGCGGCGTCGCGGAGCGCCTGTTCATCCTCGGCCTTCCTGATCGCCGAACGCAGCTCAAACGGCGTCCGCGCGCCCGCGGCCACGAGGTCGGAGTCCGAGATCACCCCGACCACGGAGCCGCGCGCGTCCAGCACCGGCAGGTGATGCAGGCCGTGATCGAGCATCTCGACCAGCACGTCAGCGCCGATGCGATCCGCCGTGACGGTCGTTACCGGCGTCGTCATCACCTGCCTCACCGGCGTCTCGGGGCCGGCCCCGGCTGCCACCACCCGCGTGCGCAGGTCGTGGTCAGTGACGATCCCGAGCCCCTCCCCCAGATCGACCAGTGCCACCGACGAGTCCGCGTCGACCATCCGCTCCGCCGCGTCGCGAACGGTCGTGGCCGGCTCGCACAGCACCACCTTCGCCGGATGTGCGATCTCGCCCACCGGCCGCCGTGACGGCTCAGCACCCGGCAGGCCCTCCCGAGCCCGCAGCTCGTAGCGCCCGCTCACCGACACCACGAGATGGCGCAGAGCCGACGGCCGCGCCAGCACCGGCCGCACGGCGGCCTCGGGTATGCGGTAACAGACCGTGTCCTCGCGCGCGCTCACCGTCAGGCTGACCGGGTCGCCGGTGATCATCGATCGGTGCCCGAACATCTCGCCCTCGCCCAGCAGATCGACCACCCTGCCCTGGTCGGCCAGCTCGACGGTGCCCTCGCGCACCACCCAGGCGCACGTCGAGGGCCCCGTCGCCTGCACCAAGATCCTCGTCCCGGCCGGGTACACCTCGCGCCGGCAGGCCGCCGCCACAGCCTCAATGTCCGTGGCCTCGAGAGAATCGAACGGCGCCACGCCGCTCAGAAAGCTCTCGACCTCATCCATCCCAGACTCCCTGTCGTCCAAAACGGCCGGTGGGCCTTCCAGTTCAGCCGACAGAGCCTAGAACAATCTGGTGCCCGGGTTGCGTGTGTGAGTCAGTGCTCGTGTTCGTGAACGGTGCCGCCCCGCACGGTGTGCCAGCTCTGCCACGTGATGTGCAGGATCATCACGGTGATCGCGAGCCCGATGATCGGATCGGCGATCGGGAGTCCTGCCCAAACCATGGCGGCGCTGAGGACGACACCGGCACTGACCAGGGCATCGCTCCTTGCATGGGCGCCGTCGGCGATGAGAGCCGGACTGTTGAGGCGATGCCCGGCGTTTGACCGGATCTTCGCGGCGATCGCATTGCCGACGATCCCCACCACGCCTGCTACTGCGAGCGCCGGCAGGTGAGTCGGCGGCTGGCGCGTGATCAGCTTCTCGACCGCAAATGCACCGGCCACGACAGCGCTCGCGAAGATCGCCAAGACCACGGCCAGACCCGCGTACCGCTCCGCCTTCGCAGATCGCAGGGCGAAGGCGATGCCAAGCGGCAGGGCGGTGAGCGCGTCCCCGAAGTTGTGGATCAGGTCGGCGAGCAGCGCAATGCTCCCGGTGGAGAGGTAGATCGCTGCCTGGATGACGGCGGTCAGTCCAAGGATGCCGAGCGCCACCAGGACGGCGCGCAGGCCCCTCTCGGGAGCGCTTGATCGACTCGTCTACGAGCCCGTGTGAGTGCCCGTGACCATCGTGCTCACTTTCGTGCGTGTGGGTCGGATCGAGGTGGCAGGTCGCCGTGTGGGACATGACGCAACCGTACCAGCCAACAGGTCGGTTAGATGCGCCGGTAGCGGGCGTCCGCGATCGAGTACAGACCGAACGCGATCAGGCCGCAGGCCACCAGGATCAGCATGAACGGGCCGTACGACTGGCGCGCGAGCCGTGCCAGCGCACCGTCCAGGCCCACGGCCTTGGCGGGGTTGTAGTCGATGGCCGCCTTCAGCACGAACCCGCCGATCAGCCCGAAGGCGACCATCCGTGCGAGGTGGCCGACCACGCCGATGATCGTGATCCAGTGCTTCGTCGTTGCGCCCATGGTCTCGGTCTTGTCCTCGTCGAGGAACTTCCTGGTGACGCCCTTATAGCCCTGGTAGAGGGCGATCGCGATCAGGAGCACACCGACCGCTCCCACGATCAGCTGCCCGCCCGGCCACCCAAGCACTCCTGCAGCCTGCTTGTGCGGGCTGCTCGAGCTCTTGCTCGATGAGCCCAGCAGGATCGACACCGCCAGCAGGCACAGCACCGTGTACGCGACCCCGCTGGCCGCAGCGGCCACGCGGCCGAACGTGGAGTGGTCGCCGCCTCCCTCCGGGCCATAGCCGACGAACGCCTGCACGAACCGCCAGCACGCGTAGGCACCGAGGCCGACGGCGACCGCGATCAGCAGCCAGTGCCCGAACGGCTGGTGCTGGATCGTCTCCAAGGCACCACGCTGATCCGTCGACTGCCTGGTCGAATGCATTGCGACCTGGATCGCGAGCAGACCGATGGTGGCGTACACCATGCCGCGCGCGATGAATCCGAGCCTGGTCAGCACCTCGAACGCCGTGCTGTGGGTCACCTGACGACCCGTGGTTCTGGCCTGTGCCTCGACGCTGCTCATGTCGGTTCGCCTCCGTTGGGATGGGCCGGCACGCACACCGCGACGGCAGCCGGTTCGACCTCGAGTGTGTAGTCCTTGGCCTTGGTACGAGCGCCGCCGTCCATCTCGTAGCGCACCTTGCGGTCGAGCTTCACCTGGATGCGGCGAGCCTTGGTGGAGCGAAAGTACGGCGACCGGTCGGGAGTGCCGGTGATGGTACGGCCCACCGTGCGCGCCCACTGAGCGACGCCGTCGGCCGTGATCACGGCCAGATCGAAGACTCCGTCATCCGGTTCGGCGTCGTCGAAGACCCGCACGCCCCCGAACAGCGCACCGACGTTCCCGGCCAGGATGCAGCTGGCTCGCCCGCTGAACCAGGGGCTCCCGTCGACCTCTATCTTGGCCTTGAACGGCGGTGTGCGAAAGCTCTTGGTGCCGGTCCAGACGTAGGCGGCCCGGCCCAGCTTGTCCTTGAGCCCGCCGTCGGCGCTTCGGATCATGTTGGCGTCAAAGCCGGTGCCGGCCATGACCGCGAACCGCTCGCCGTTCAGGTTGACCACGTCGATCTGGCGCGGCCGGCCCGACAGGCCGTTCGCGACCGCGCCGTCGATGGTGGTGGGAAGCCCGAGGTTGGAGGCAAGCAGGTTCGCGGTGCCGGCCGGGATGATCGCAACCGTCGCCCCGCTGCCGGCCAGCGTGTCGATGCACCGCTGCGCCATGCCGTCGCCGCCCCATACGAAGAAGTGCTCGGCGCCCTCTTTGAGAAACCGTTTCACCTGCTTGGGCGCCTCGCGGCTCTTTGGCACCTCTGCCCACATCGGATCTTCCACCCCGTGCTCGGCGAGGCTGCGGCGAAGCTGCGGCAGGCCACCCTCGAGCGTCTTGCCGGCATGGGCAACGACTGCGATCTTCTGCGTCACGACGAACGCTCCCCGGCCAGTTCGGCGGCCTTTGCGGCGCGAGCGGCGGCGAGTGCCACCACCAGGGTTCCGATGCCCACCAGCATGGCCGCGCCCACGTCGGTCGGATGGTGCATGCCGCGATACATCCGCGAGAGGGCCACCAGCAGCGGGATGGCGATGGCGACCACCCAGCACGCGATCCGCACCCCTGTGCTCCGGATCCGTGAGGTGATCAGCAAGGCCAGGCCGCAGTACACGGCGACCGATGCCGCAGTGTGGCCGGAGAAGTAGCTGGCGTTTACGGGAAGCTGGTCGAGGCGGTGCACCTGCGGCCGCTGCCGATGGATCACCAACGTGGCAACGCGGTAGGTGGCAGCCTCGATGGCGATGGCAGCCACGATGAAGGCCGCGATCCGCCACTTCCGCATCACCATCGCACCCAGCGCGGTCAGGATGACGAGCGCCGGGATGGCGAACACGTCGCCGATGCCGGACAGCCAGAACGACACATCGTTCCACGTGGCAGTGCGCCGCGCCGCCAGCCAGACGTTGACGTGCTCATCGGCGTGCCCGATGCCGTGGTCGGGCAGAACGTAGGTCTTCAACAGCCAGCCTGCCAGCACCGTCAGCGCCGCGAGCAGCACGAATCCGACCAGCGCGACCACAAAGAAGGCGACCACCGGGTGGCCGGCCATCCGCTGGCCGGCGCGCGTGGCGATCCTTCCCGGGCGGGGAGACAGGATCGCTAAGCCGTCGTCCGGCGCGTCGGCGGTAGGCTGAAGCGTTCCGTCAGCGCTGCTCGGCCGAGTCGCGGTGGACTGGCCCACCCGTGGGTATTCGCCGATGTCCATCGTGAAAGCATGTTTCCCGAATCCGCATGCGGGCAAACACCCGGGATGAGGAGGTCGCCGTTCTGCCGGTAGCCGCGCTGCTGGCCATCTCGATAGTGGCGGGCCTGAGCGCGTGGGCGATCGCACGCCCCGTGCTGCGCCGAACGGCCGGACGGCAGCCCACGCGCGCGGTCGCCGATGAGCTGCGGGACCACACCGCGGTTAGGCGATTCGTAGGCAGCCGACTCGACACGGAGGTGCTGACCGGCCTGGCCCTGACGCTGGCGGTGTGCATGCTGTGCGTGGCCGGCGTGGTGATCTCGCTGCTGGTGGTGCTGATACATCACAGCGAGCCGCTTTCGGATCTGGACGCGGGCGCTGCCCGCTGGGCGCACCAAAACACCGGTGAGGCGACTCGCCGCTTCTTGAACGCGGTGACCACGCTGGCGTCGACGCGTGGGGTGATTGTGATCGCGGTCGTCGTCGGCGTCGTCGAGTGGATCCGCGTGCCGAACCGCTGGATCCCCGTGTTCCTGCTGGCGGTGACGCTCGGGGACGTGTTCGTCACCACCACCATCAAGGGCATCGTCGACCGATCGCGCCCGACCATCGATCCGCTCGCCGCCCACCTCGGCCCCTCGTTCCCGAGCGGGCATTCGTCCACGGCGGCCGCGCTGTTCGCGGCGCTGGCGCTGCTCGC
>DATIOK010000004.1:0-3106 GCA_035473255.1 Gaiellales bacterium | reverse complement strand
GTTGCGTACTACCTGAGCCGGCTGAACCGGCTGGACACCTGACCGCGTAGCCTGCGCACGCCCGCCGAACGCTGGTCGCGCTTGACGTCGCGCAGCACCTCGTGCGCGCAGTTGCGGCCGTTGGCTCCGGTGACACCGCCGCCGGGGTGGGTACCGGCGCCGCATAGGTACAGGCCCTCCACCGGCGTCCGGTAGTCGCCGTGGCCCGGCACCGGGCGCATCGAGAACAGCTGGTCGCTGCCCATGTCGCCATGCAGCGCGTGGCCGCCGGTGATGCCCAGCAGCCGCTCGAGGTCGAGCGGCGACAGCACCTGGCGGTGCAGGATCGAGCCGGGCAGGTTGGGAAAGTAGCCGCCCAGGTGCTCGATGGCACGATCGGCGACGCGCTCGCAGATGCCGTCCCAGTCGCCCTGGTCCTCGGCCAGGTCGTAGGGCTGGGAGTTGACGTCGATGGTGACGATGTGGCGGCCGTCCGGAGCCAGCGTGGGATCGTGCAGCGTGGGGATGCACATCTCGATGTGGGCGCCCTCGGCGGGGATCCCCTGCATCGCCAGCGCCTGCGCCCGGTCCATGTCCGCCAGCGTCGAGGACACCTCCATGATGCCGCGCTGATAGCCGGTGTCGGGGTCGGCGCCGGTGGCCTCGGGCAGCTCGGACACGGCCAGGTTGATCTTGATGCTGGTGCCGACGCAGCGGTAGGCCTCGATCGCGGCGCGGTAGTGCTCGGGCACGTCCCCCTCGGCCACCAGCTGGCGGAAGGTGCGCTTGGGATCGGCGTTCGAGAGCACCACGGGCGCGGTCAGCTCCTCGCCGTTCGCCAGCCGCACGCCGGTCACGCGGCCGGCGGCGGTCAGCACCTTGTCGACCTCGGCGTCGGTGCGCACAACGGCGCCGGCCTCGCGGGCGGCGTCGGACATGTGCCGGGTGACCTCGCCCATGCCGCCGTGCACGAACCCCCACGAGCGCACGCCGTCGGACGCCTCGCCGGCGTGGTCGTGCAGCAGCACGTACGCCGTGCCGGGGGTGGAGGGGCCTGACACGCTGTCGTTGATCGCGTGCCAGCCCATCGTCGCCTTCAGGTGGTCGGACTCGAACCAGCCGTCCAGGTACTGCGTTGCCGAGGTGGAAAACAGGAACATCAGGTCGAGCAGATCGCGGCGCCCGCCCAGGGCCTTGCGGCCCATCTTCATCGCGGTCGGCAGCTCGCCGATGCCGCCGCTGCCGGTCGGCGGCGTCCAGTCGAACATGGGCATGATGATGGCCGCCATGTCGGCCAGGTGCTGCTCGAAGTCCCGGAACCGGCGCGCATCCTTCTTCGAGAACCGGGCCACCTCGCGTTCGGTCTCGTCCAGGTCCTCCGAGAGCAGGAACCGGCCGCCGTCGGGGAACAGGTTCAGTGTCGGGCCGGCCGGCGAGACCGTCAGCCCGCGCTGTGCCAGCCGCATGTCCTGCCAGATCGCCTCGCGCAGCATACTCAGCACATAGGCGCCGGTGGAGGCGCGGTAGCCCGGGGCGAACTCCTCGGTGACGCAGCAGCCGCCCACAAAGGGGCGGCGTTCCAGCGCCACTGTCGACAGTCCCGCGCGCGCGAGGTAGAAGGCCGCGGCCAACCCGTTGTGGCCCGCCCCGACGATGATCGCGTCGTAGCTTCGGCCACTCGTGGAGGCGGAGCCCGTCATGACGGTCGACAGTCTACACCAGACAACAGGGCACCGGCCGGAAGCTCCCCGGCCGGTGCTCGTCGATGCTGCTAGCGACCCGGGACGGGCGCCGCCGTGCCGGCCTTGGTGCCGCCGCCGGGCTTGGCCTCGCCCAGCTTGCCGCGCACCGCCGACAGCGGACTGGCCACCGCCTCCAGCGACTTGCCCGCGGCCTCGACCCCCCAGATCAGCTCGCTGAGACCGCCGGCCGCCATCAGGAATGCCCCGATCACGTAGCCGATGAAGACCTGGCCCTTGTCGCCGCTCCCGATCAGCGTGCCGAACAGCCATGGCGCGGCGAACCCGCCGGCCAGAGTGCCGATCGAGTAGAAGACCGCGATCGCGAGCGCGCGGCTCTCGATCGGGAAGATCTCCGACACCGTCAGGTACGCCGCGCTGGCGCCGGCCGATGCGAAGAAGAACGTGATCGACCAGCAGATCGTCATGGTCGTTGCGCTGAGCATGTCGGCCTGGAACATCCAGCCGGTGATCAGCAGCCCCAGCGCCGAGGCCAGGTAGGTGCCGGTGATCATCGGCCGCCGTCCGACCGAGTCGAAGAAGTGGCCGAGGCAGATCGGCCCCAGCACGTTTCCGATCGCGAACGGGAAGATGAAGTAGGCGACGTTTCCGGTGCTGACATTGAAGAACGTGGTCAGCACCAGCGCGTAGGTGAAGAAGATGGCGTTGTAGAAGAACGCCTGCGAGCCCATCAGCATCAGCCCCACGAACGAGCGCTTGGGGTAGGTGAACAGGATCGCCTTCAGGATGCCGACGATGCCGATCTCGCGCGACGGATCGATCTCGATCGTCTCGCCGCTCGGTTCCGGCAGGTCGCCCTTGGTGCGCGACACCTCCGCCTCGATCCCCTTCACCACCTCGTCGGCCTCGTCGAAGCGCCCGTGCGTCATCAGGTAGCGGGGGCTCTCGGGCAGGTTCTTGCGGATGAACAGCACCGAGATCGCCAGCACGGCGCCGAGGCCGAAGCAGATCCGCCAGCCGTAGGCGGGGTTCACGTAGCTGTCGTTCAGCAGGTACAGCGACGCGGCCGAGCCGATCGCGGTGCCGATCCACCAGGAGCCGTTGATGGCGAGGTCGGTCCAGCCGCGGCGGCGGGCCGGGATCAGCTCGTCGATCGCAGAGTTGATGGCCGCGTACTCGCCGCCGATCCCGATGCCGGTCATGAACCGGAAGAACACGAACGACTCGAAGTTGAACGAGAACGCCGTCGCCAGCGTCCACACCAGGTACCAGCCCAGCGAGAACATGAACAGGCGCTTGCGGCCGAGCCGGTCGGTCAGGTATCCCAGCAGCAGCGCGCCGCCTGCCGCGCCAGCCAGGTACATGCTGTTGGCAAAGCCGATCTGGCCGGTGCCGAGATCGAGCCCGCCGCCGCCGCCCTTGGTGAT
>DATIOK010000003.1:0-29630 GCA_035473255.1 Gaiellales bacterium | reverse complement strand
ACGACGCTCTCGCCGGCGAGGATGCGCGCATCCAACTCGGGCATCAACACCTCAACCGACCCACCCAGCCGCTGCTTCAGCGCATCGAGCGACCCGACGTGATCGCCGTGGCCGTGCGTCAATGCGATCCGCCGGATCGCCCCACCCGCCTGACCCGCGGCAGTGATCAGCGCGTCCGCACCGCCACCGAGCGTCGTGTCGACCAGCGTGAAACCGTCGTCCTCGCGAACGAGGAACGCATTGACGAACCGCCAACGGGTGAGCTGGGTCAGATTCTCCGTGATTGCCCTGGACTTCATAACGTCCTCCTTCCTATTGATCGTAGGATCATACCTCATTTCCGTAGGTAGGAGTCAACCAGTAGCATCGGGACCAAACCGGAGGTGGAGGGGCGTGCGAAAGATCGTCGTGTACGAGTTGGTGTCCCTCGACGGGGTTGCCGAGGACCCGGATGGATTCATCGCCGAGTGGGACGACGCGATGGACGCCAACCTGGCCGCTGTGATCGCGACACAGGACGCGGTCATTCTCGGCCGCCACAGCTACACCGCCTGGGCGCAGTTCTGGCCGAGCAGCGAGATCCAGCCGTTCGCGACGTTCATCAACGAGGTCACGAAGTATGTCGCGACGTCAACGCCGCTTGACCGCGACTGGGCCAATGCGACTGCGCTCGACGACGGGCTGGTCGAATTCGCTCAGGATCTCAAGCTGCGGCAGGGAGGCGATATCGGAGTCCACGCAAGCATCTCGGTGGCCCAGGCGCTGCTCGCCGCCGACGTCGTCGACGAGCTCAGGCTCGTGATAGCGCCCCGGATCGCCGGCCGCGGACGACGACTGCTCGACGGTCTGCCATCGATTCAGCTCGAAGCGATCCGAAGCGAGATCTCACCGACCGGCTATCTGCTCGTCGACTACCGCATTGTTCGTGAGAGCGACGTGGCGAGCAGTTCACGGGCGGAGGCAATCCCCATGCATGAGTGACGCCACCGGCCAGTCGATTGTCGTCAGGTCGGGAGCGCCACTCTGACGACGAAGCCGCCGCTCGTGGTCTGGCCTGCGTCGAAGCTGCCGCCGCACAGGGCGACCCGTTCGCGCATGCCGACCAGGCCATGCCCGCCACCGGACACGCGCGCTGTGCCGCCCTGGCCGTCGTCGATGATCTCGAGCTCGAGCGAGTCGGAGCGGTAGCTGACGCGGACGGTCGCGTGCGCGTCACCCGCGTGCTTCAGCGTGTTCGTCAGCGCCTCCTGGATGATCCGGTAGGCGGATAGGTCAATCCCGGCCGGAAGCTCGCGTCGCTCACCGTCGAGATCGAGCCGGACGGGAAGGCCCGCCTCACGCAGCTGCTCGACGAGCATGGGCACGTCGTCCAGCCCCGGTTGGGGCGCCAGCGGCTCGGCCGATTCGTCCCGCAGCATCCCCAGCAGGCGTCGCGTTTCCGTGAGCGCGCTGCGCCCGGAACGCTCGACCGTCTCGAGCACCTCGCGGGTGTCGGCGTGGTCGTCGCTGAGCACCCGTCGCTCGGCGCCGGCCTGCACGACGATGATCGAGACGTGGTGTGCGATCACGTCGTGCAGCTCTCGCGCGATCCGTGACCGCTCCTCGACGACCGCCTCGCGTGCGGCGACGTCGCGCTCGCGCTCGGCGATCTGCGCGCGGCGCTCGCGATCACCGATCACGCGACGGACGAGCAGCATGACCACGCCGGTCACAATTGTGAATTGCAGGGACTTCAGGCTTACGTCCGACCCGGCGCTCGCACCAAGGTCGACCACCAGGATCAACGCCAGGCCGAACTTGAAGCGTCCCGGTGACGCCCAGACGGCCAGCGCATACAGTGCGCACAGGTTCGCGATCGGATAACCAACGAACTGTGGGCCGTGCCAGACGGCGAAGTTGAGGGTTGCAAACACCGGCACGGCCGTCCCCACCAGCGCCGGATAGCGGCGGCGAACTGCCACCGACGCGGTCACCGCGCACGCGACCAGCCCGGTGGCGAGTCTGTGACCGGACGCGTCACCGCCCAGCCAGGCATCGAGCAGCGCCCCGACCGTGAGAACCGCTGCCAGCATCCCGTCGAGCACCACCGGATCGAGCCGAGGCCCGGGCAGGTGACGAAACCGCGTGCGCACGGCTCTGAAGGTACACCGCATGCAGCCTCGTGTTGTCGGCCGACCGGGCGATTTCCAGACGCTGGAGATCCGCCAACCGGCTGAGGAGAAGATGGTGGCGGCTAGCGGCGCCCGAAAATGCTCAGGAAGAACAGGAAGACGTTCAGGACGTCGAGGAAGATCGAGGCCGCGAGCAGCGGTGCGACCCGGATGTCCTGGGAGCGGCGCAGGCGCTGGAAATCGACCATCGTGAAGCCGGCGAAAATGATCAGTCCCAGCACCGCGTAGATCAGCTGGCCGTTCGGAATCCGCACGAAGATGGTGACGATGCCGAAGATGATCAGCGCCAACAACGCGAAGAACAGCAGCCGGGCGAGGTTGGAGAGGTCGCGCCGGGTCGCGTACCCGGCCGCTCCGAACCCGGCGATGAACAGCGCCGTGGCGCCGCCCGCCTGCCATACCGCCTGCGGGTTCGTGCTGACGTAGTAGGCGATGGTGGGCGCAACCGCGAGCCCCATCACGAGGCCGAACGTGAGCAGCAGCACGATGGCCAGCTGCTCCGACCGCTGCGCCGCCGCCTGCAGCCCGAACAGGCAGACGATCGCGACGATGAACCACAGCCAGCCCCACTGGTAGGCCATGTCGCGGCCGAGGTAGGCGCCCAGCGCGAAGAACGCCGAGGTCAGCGCCACGAATCCCATCGTCTGCCCGAACAGGGCGTGCGACTCGTCGCGGGTGAGGACTGGGGAGGCGCTGGTGTCCGAGATCACCCTTCAACAGTACCCACCGCGCTGTGCCGGTTCAAGCAGGCGATGGCGTTCCCGGCTTGACATATGTCGATATGGATATATGATGTGGCCATGGCACGAGCAGCGACAACCGCAGATGCGTTCAACGCCGTGGCCGAGCCCCGGCGCCGTCAGATCCTGGACATCCTGGCCGGCGGCGAGCGACCCGTGAACGACCTCGTCGGCCTCACCGGGCTGGCACAGCCCCAGGTTTCGAGGCACCTGCGGGTGCTGCGCGAGGTGGGGGCGGTGGACGTGCGCGACCAGGGCCGGCAGCGGCTGTACCGGATCAACGGCCAGGCACTGAAGCCGATCCACGACTGGGTGGCGGCCTACGAGCGCTCCTGGTCGGAGCGGTTCGGCCAGCTCGATGCCGTGCTCGAGGAACTTCAAGCGGAGGAGGTAGACGATGGCAGCGACGAGTAGCGGGACGGCGACGGTGACGCTCCCAACGGATCGGCAGATCCTGATCACGCGTGAGTTCGACGCACCCAGGCACCTGGTGTACAAGGCCTGGACGACGCCGGAGCTGGTCAGACGCTGGTGGCACGCGAACCGCGGCCGGGTCACGATCGCGGAGATCGACCTGCGGGTGGGGGGCGCGTGGCGGTACGTGAGCGTGACCGAGAGCGGCATGGAGGTCGCATTCCACGGCGAGTACCGGGAGATCGTCCCGAACGAGCGGATCGTCTCGACCGAGGTCTACGAGGGCATCCCCGACGCCGAGCAGCACGCGGCGCTGAACACGCTCACGTTGACCGAGCGGGACGGCCGCACGCTCCTGACGGTGCTGGTGGAGCACCCCACGAAGGAGGGGCGCGACGCCCACATCAACTCGGGGATGGAGCCGGGCATGCAGGACGCGCTCGACCTGCTGGAGCAGGTCGCGGTCTCGCTCGGGTGACCGGTTCACGGGTCACCGGGGGCGCTGCTCCCGGTGACCCGCCGACGGCGCTATCCGGCGAACAGCTGGGCCACCGCGCGCTCGAGCTGCTCGCGCGGGACGTCGCGGACGTGTTGCGCGAGCCCCCAGCGGTGGCCGAACGGGTCGGTGATCTGCCCGTAGCGCTCGCCCCAGAAGGCCTCGGCCAGGGGCTGCCGCACCTCGGCGCCGCCGTCGATTGCGCGCTGCCAGACGGTGTCCACGTCGTCGGTCGACAGGTGCAACACAGTCGCGGTGCCGCCGATGCTGAGCGGCGAGAGCACGCCCATCTCGGGGAACTCATCGGCCAGCATCACCGTCGAGGAGCCGAAGCGGAGCTCCAGCTGCATCAGCTTTCCGCCGGGCACCGCCAGCCTGCTGCGCTCCTCGGCCCCGAGCACGGCGGTGTACCAGTCGGCCGCCACCGCGGCATCCCGGACGACCAGGTGCGGCGTGATCCCGAGGGCGCTCATGCGCTGGCCGGCACGCCGTGCCGGGCGACGGCGCGGTCGTAGTTGAGCCGCATCAGCGCGATCACGTCGCGCACGTCGTCGTCGCCGTTGATGCGGCGGGCAGCCGGTCCCTGCGAATCGGGGAAGACGGGGTGCGGCACGATCCGTCCCTCGGCCATCAGCTCGGCCCACACGGTCTTCGGGAACGAGAAGTGCGCCGCGTGGTCGCCGTGCAGGTGGCCGATCTCGCGCCGCCCCACGTTGAATGCGTACTCGCCGCGGCGGCCCGGTCCGGCGGTGACGCCCGGCCAGGAGGTGACCTCCGCGGTGATCGTCTGGCTGACTGTCTGTTCGCTGGTCATGGGTACCTCCCGGAGTGATCTTCGGACGCTCGAACCAAGACTACAACTTCACGTTAACTTGAAGTCAAACGGCCGGCGTGGTTCACTGCAGGCATGCCGGAACTGCTCACAATCGGGGATGTCTCGCGGCGGAGTGGGGTCGCCGCCTCCGCGCTGCGCTTCTACGAGCAACGCGGCCTGATCGCCTCCGAGCGGTCGGGATCGGGCCACCGCCGCTACCCGCGGGCGGTGCTGCGGCGGATCGCCTTCGTCGTCTTCGCACAGCGGGTGGGACTGACGCTGGACGAGATCGCCGTCGAGCTGGGCAAGCTGCCTCCGGGCCGCGCACCCACACGAGTGGACTGGTCGCGCCTGACACGCACCTGGACGTCGCGGATCGACGAGCGGATCCACGAGCTGGAACGCCTGCGGGCGGGGCTGACCCAGTGCATCGGGTGCGGCTGCCTGTCGCTAGACCGCTGCCGGCTCGCGAACCCCGGCGACCGCGCCGCAGGCCTCGGGCCGGGACCGCGCTACTGGATCGGCGATCCGCGGCCGCGCTGACGAGCCCCTCACTTCGAGGGCAGCGTGCGGGCGTACGTCGTGCCCAGCGTGACCCACTCCGCCAGCTGTGTCCGGGTCTGAATGTCCTCGGAGCGCACCCGCAGCCAGCCCTGCATCGGGCGGCCGCGCATCTCCATCGGGCGCGCGTCCGTGGTTGCGACCAGCTCGTCCGACATGGCCGGGTCGACGCGCACCATCACCCCGCCCTGCCCGCTTGCGGCCACCGCCATGTTGCCGCCGATCAGGAAGGCCAGCCCGCCGAACATCTGCCTTTCGGTCAGCTCGTGCTCGCCGGCGACCAGCTCCCGTATCCGCTCCGCGAGCGCCTCGTCGTACGCCATGGTGGCGATCGTACACAAGTCGGGTTACCGCCCGATCGCGGCGACCGACCTATGATCGTCGCCACATGCCGACCGCGACCCAAGGGAGACCACGCCATGGCTGACAAGCCGCCCATCGATCTCTACATCGCCGCCTACTCCGACCCCGACGCCGCCCGCGCCGACTGGGACGGTCTCAAGCAGCTCGCCCGCGATCGAGTGATCACCGTGGACGCGATGGTGCTCGTCCGGCGCGACGCCGACGGCAAGATCGACGTCCAGGACAACGGCCACGAGGTCGGCGTGGGCGCCACGCTGGGCGCGGTCGGCGGTGCCATCATCGGCCTCATCTTCCCGCCCTCGCTGCTGGCCTCGGCCGTGGTCGGCGGCGGCATCGGGGCCGGTGCCGGCGCGCTGCTCGACCATCACCTCAAGAGCGAGATCAAGGCCGACGTCGAGGACTCGCTGCCGCCGAACAGCTCCGGCATCGTGGCGGTGTTCGAGGAGCGCTGGGTGACCGAGATCGAGAAGCAGCTGCGGAACGCCGCGAAGGTGGAGAAGCACCAGGTCGACGCCGACAGCGTCGAGAGCGTGAAGGCGGAGGCCGCCAAGAGCGGCAGCTGAGCGCGTATGCCGCGCAGCCGAACCGGTTGAGAACTAAACGGACACGCTCTCCGTTTCTGCTACCGTGAGGCGATGGCCGGAATTTCTGTACCCGAACGAGGGGCGCGGCGCGACGCCCAGCGAAACCGCGCGCTGCTGATCGCCGCGGCCCGCGAGTCGTTCGCCGAGCACGGCGTGGACGCACGGCTGGACGAGATCGCCCGCCGGGCCGGCGTCGGCACCGGCACGCTCTACCGGCACTTCCCGACCCGCGAGGCACTGGTGGAGGCGATCTTCGCCGAGCGCGTGGGAGAGTTTCTGGCGCTGGCCGAGGCCGGGCTGGCAGGGCCTGACGCCTGGGCCGGGCTGGTCGGCTTCCTGGAGGCGACGCTCGAACTGCAGCGCAGCGACCGCGTGCTCAAGGAGATCTTCCTGCGCTATCCGCCCGGCGAGGGCCGGCTGGCCGAGACGCGCGCGCAGATGCGGGCCCAGTTCGACGAGCTGATCGGTCGCGCACGCCACCAGGGATCGCTGCGGCCCGACTTCACCGTCGCCGACCTGGCCCTGCTGCTGTGGTCGTTCGCCCCGGTGATGGACGCCACCGCCGACACGGCGCCCGAAGTCTGGCGGCGCCACCTGCACTGGCTGCTGGACGGCTTGCGCGCGGAGGCGGCGACCCCGCAGACGCAGCCGCCGCTCGACGACGACCAGCTCAGCGAGTCGATGCGTTGCCTGCGCGAGCAACGGTTCGGGAGGCGCCAGTGACCGCTCCCGCCCCGACCTCCTTCGCACCCCCGCAGCGCGTCCGTCTGATCTTCGCCGCGCTGATGCTGGTGCTGCTGCTGGCGTCGCTCGACCAGACGATCGTCTCGACCGCGCTGCCCACCATCGTTGGCGACCTCGGCGGCCTGTCGCACCTGTCCTGGGTGGTGACCGCCTACCTGCTCGCGTCCACCGTGTCCGGCCCCCTCTACGGCAAGCTCGGCGATCTGTACGGCCGAAAGCCGCTGCTGCAGGCCTCGATCGTGCTGTTCCTGGTCGGCTCGGTGCTGTGCGGGCTCAGCCAGAACATGACCGAGCTGATCGCGTTTCGAGCCCTCCAGGGACTGGGCGGCGGCGGGCTGATCGTGCTGACGCTGGCGGTCGTCGGCGACATCTTCTCGCCCCGCGAGCGCGGCCGCTACCAGGGATTCTTCGGCGCCGTCTTCGGCGTGTCGACCGTGATCGGCCCGCTGCTGGGCGGCTTCTTCGTCGACAACCTGTCCTGGCGGTGGATCTTCTACGTGAACCTGCCGGTGGGAGCGATCGCGCTGATCGTGATCGGAGTGGCATTCCACTCGCGGGCCGAGCACGTCCGGCACAGCATCGACTACCTGGGCGCGGGGCTGCTGGCCACCGGCCTCACCACCATCGTGCTGTTCACCAGCCTGGGCGGCACCACCTACGCCTGGGGGTCGCCGGAGGCGCTCACCATGCTGGTCGTCGGCATCGTGACGCTGGTCGCCTTCCCGTTCGCGGAGCGCCGCGCGGCCGAGCCGATCCTGCCGCTCGAGCTGTTCCGAAACCGCGTGTTCGTCGTGACCAGCGCGGTCGGCTTCATCGTCGGCCTGGCCCTGTTTGGTGCGATCACGTACCTGCCGCTGTACCTCCAGGTCGTGAAGGGGCACAGCCCCACCAGTTCCGGACTGACCCTGACACCGCTGATGGTAGGCCTGCTGTTCACCTCCATCCTCAGCGGCCAGCTGATCAGCCGCTACGGCCGCTACAAGCCGTTCCCGATCGTCGGCACCGCGATCATGACCGTGGCGGTGCTGATGCTGTCGCGGCTGGAGGTGGGCACGCCGATCTGGCAGACGATCGTGGCGATGGTGGTGCTCGGCCTGGGGCTGGGCATGGTCATGCAGGTGCTGGTGCTGGCCGCTCAGAACTCCGTCGAGCACAGCCAGATCGGCGTTGCCACGTCCGGCTCGACGCTGTTCCGGCAGACCGGCGGCTCGATCGGCGTGGCCGCCTTCGGCGCGATCTTCACCAACCGGCTGGCCGGCGAGCTCGCCGCCAAGCTGCCGCCCGGCGCCCACATCCCCACCACCGCCAACCCGCAGATCGTCAAGCACCTGCCGCCCGCGGTGCACTCGCCCTACGTGCATGCGGTCGCCGCTGCGCTGCAGCCGGTGTTCCTGACCGCCACCGGCATCGCGTTCATCGCGTTCATACTGACCTGGCTGTTGCGCGAGCAGCCGCTTCGCACCACGACCACGGCAGCGGCGGCCGGTGTCGAGCCCGCGCTTGCGGCAGAGGAGTCGCAACAGCACACGACCGCCCCCACACCGGTACCGCGCGAATCCATGCGCTAGAGTCGGCGCTCGGGCCAGAACGGGTCCGCCCGGCCGCCGACAGGGGGACGTGTTGACCGAGCAGACGACGGACAGTCCGGCGCACGACGCCTCGTCGCTCGCACTCGATGCCGCCGTCATGCGGCAGCTGGGATATCGCACGATCGACATGCTGGTGGATCGCATCACGGGGCCGCCGGGCCGGGTGGTGAACGCCGAGTCGCCTGGCGAGCTGCACCGGCGATTGTCGATGCCGCCGCCCGAGCGGCCGGTCGGCTTCGACGAAATCCTGGACGACCTCGAGCGCGACGTGCTGCCCTACGTCGCTCGTCTCGCCCATCCCGGCTACCTCGCGTACATTCCCGGCGAGGGCACCTGGCCCGGGGCGCTGGGAGATCTGATCTCGAGCGCGCTCAACATCGATGCCTGCTGGTGGCTGGGCGCATCCGGCCCGGCCGCGCTGGAGTTGGCCGTGCTCGACTGGTTCCGGCAGTGGGTCGGCTATCCGGCCGAGGCGGGCGGCGCTCTGGTATCGGGTGGGTCGGCCGCGAACCTGACGGCGCTCGCCTGCGCCCGCGAGACGCTGATGGGTGAGATGGACGCGCGCGCGGTGCTGTACATGTCCGACCAGGCGCACTCGTCGTTGGCCCGCGCCGCGCGCGTGCTCGGGTTCGGGCCCGACCAGGTGCGGGTGATCCTGAGCGACCACATCGGCCGCATGCGGCCGGACGCGCTGGAGGGCGCGATCGCCGCCGACCTGGCCGCCGGCAGGCGCCCGCTGCTGGTCGTCGCCAACGCGGGCAGCACGGCGGTGGGTGCTATCGACCCCTTCGCCGACCTGTCGCGGATCTGCCGCCGGCACGACGCCTGGCTGCACGTGGACGGCGCATACGGTGCCTTCGGCTGCCTGACCGAGCGAGGGCGAACGGCGCTGGCCGGCATGGAGCTGGCCGACTCGATCACGCTTGACCCGCACAAGTGGCTGTACCAGCCGGTCGAGGTGGGCGCCCTGCTGGTGCGCGACGGCGACCACCTGCGACGCTCGTTCGAGATCCACCCCAGCTACCTGCAGGGCACCGAGGCCGTCGATCGCGAGGTGAACTTCTCCGACCTGGGCGTGCAGCTGACACGCAGCTGCCGCGCGCTGAAGCTGTGGATCTCGCTGCGCTACTTCGGAGTGGACGCCTTCCGGCAGGCGATCGACCGCTGCATCGACCTCGCCCTGCACGCCCAACGGCGGGTGGAGCGCTCGCCCGAGCTCGAGCTGATGTCGCCGGCGTCGCTGGGAGTGGTTGCGTTGCGGCGACATCCCGCAGGTGTCGACGACGAGCGCACCCTGGAGCGCATCAACGCCGAGCTCGTGCAGCAGATCGAGGCCGGCGGCGAGGTGTTCCTGTCGCCGGGGCAGGTGCGCGGGCGACACACGCTACGGCTGTGCGTGCTGAACCACTCCACGACCATGAGCGAGGTGGATCGGGCGATCGACCTGCTGGAAACGCTGCCGGTCGGCGTGGCGCCACGTACCGCGGAGCGTGGAGCGGGAGCCGAAGCGCCGGCCGGCTCGCTCGAGCTGTTCGCCACGCTGGGTCCGGATCAGCTGGCGCTGCTACGCCGCACCGCCACCGAGATCGAGGTCGACGCCGGCGAGCTCGTCCTGGGCCGCTGGCAGACGAGCCGCGACATGTACGTGGTGCTGTCCGGCTCGGTGCGCGTTGAGGGCGCCGACGCGACCCTTGGGCGGCTGGTGCCGGGCCAGTTCTTCGGCGAGCTTGCCGCGCTCGACTGGGGTGCGAGCTTCGGCCGCGCTCGCTCGGCCGACGTGATCGCCGACGAGCCGACACGGCTGCTGAGGATGGACTGGCACCTGACCGACCAGTTGATGAAGGATGCCCCGGGGTTCGCCGAGACGATCGAGCAGGTCGCCCGCGAGCGCCTCGGCACGCTCTGATTCGCCGCGCTGATTGCGGCCAGATTTGCACACCCAAGCAAGCTCCAACCTCCCGCCTCCAGAGTTCTTGGTCACCTTTGCAACGACCGAATGCTCTGACGCATCATGGCTCTCACTCAACCCGACCGTGACATCCTGCGCAGAGCGCAGACGGGCGATGAGCGTGCGTTTGCCATCATCCTTCGCCAGTATCACCCGCCGATCTACAACTACGCCGTGCGTGTGTTGTCGGGTGACCGGGCGCTGGCCGAGGATGTCTGCCAGGAGATCTTCGTCCGCGTGCACCGTGCGTTGCCGCGGTTCGACGATCGCTCGCTGTTCACCACCTGGCTGTTCCAGATCGCCAAGAACCGTCTCGTGGACGAGATGCGGTCGCGTGAGCGGCGGATCCGGCCAGCGGTCGAGCTCGATTCGGTCTGGTCACTGGGGTTGGCAGCGCCGGTGCCGTACCACGCGATCGAGGACATGGACATCCTGTGGCGGGCGATCGGTGCGCTCAGCCCCGACCTGAAGATGGCGCTGGTTCTGCGCGACGTGATCGGCCTCTCCTACGCCGAGATCGCAGACTCGCTGGAGACCACGCTGGCCGCCGTCAAGTGGCGAATCTACAAGGCTCGCGAAACGGTCGCCGCCGAGCTAACCCGTGAGGGCCTCGATCGCCCCATCTCAGCGATGCCCGCCGACCGCGGGGCGTGACACTCGGCCGCAGCTTCACGCTGGGCTGACGCTAGGCGATTCGTGCCGCCTGCTCGTGGCTGGCGCCGCGGCCGATCAGGTCGAACACGCGGTGGACGAGGTCGCCGCTCTCGCCGCGAGTCCAGGCGTCGCGCACGATCCGCCGGGCCGTCGCACGGTCGTACCCGATCCGCGTCAGCTGTTCGCGTTGCCACGCCCGGATCCGCGCGGGCTCGTCATTGTCGCCCGCGTATTCCACCTCCCACTCGGCGGGAGCCCGCACGTCGTGATCGAACAGCATGCCAGCGGAGCTACCCGGCGCGAGCTTCGCCCAAACATCAGCAAGGAATCAGCGCGGCGACGCGGCGATCAGCACCACGTCGTCCGGGAGCGCGCCGCCGTTTGCATCCACCACCGCCCGCAGCACGCCGTCCACGCCGTCCTCGCCGATCGGGACGCCGGAGGCAGCCAGCAGCGGCAGCAGCCGGTCGTTCCCATACGGGCGCGGGCCGTCCGGTGACGTTCGTCCTTCGATCAGACCGTCGGTGTAGACGACCAGCGACCACGGGTCGTCCGGCAGCGCCAGCGGATGCGGCTCCCAGGTGGATGTCTCCGAGATGCCGATGGCCGGGCCCGGCGGGTGCGCGTCCTCGTGGGTGCCACGGTCGGTGACCAGGATCGGCGGCGGGTGGCCCGCGATCACGATCCGGGCCGATCGCAGGTCGGCTGCCACGGTGGCGAGGCACAGCGTCGCGAATGGGATCGGCGAAGCGATCCGCTGCTGCTCGGCAAGCAGCGTCTCGTTCAGGGCGCTCACCGTCTCGCTATCGGAGACGCCGGCGATTGCCAGCCCGCGCCACATTGCGCGCAGGCGGGTCGCCAGTGCCGCGGCCGCGGGGCCGTGGCCGGCCACGTCTCCGACCATGATGGCGACATCGCCTGTGGGCTGCACCACGGCTCCGTAGAAGTCGCCGGCGATCCGCTGCGCACTCACCGCGGGGATGTAGCGGCTGACCACGTTCAGCCGGCCGACCGCGGGATCGCGGTAGAGCCCGACCAGGCCCCGGCGCAGCTCCTCGATCAGCTCGCGGCGCAGCTCGTCGCCGTGCCGCACCTGCTCGCCCACGATGCCGGCCCCCGCTGAGACGGGCAGCCATACCAGTGGCGCCGCCCAGGCGTTCTCGCCGACGATCGTCACCGCCAGCACCACCCCCACCGCCGTCACCGGCACGCCGAACCACGGGCCCAGCAGATAGCTCGCGGCGACCCCGATCACCACCAGCAACGGCCCGGGAACGCCGCGCAGCGTGTTCGGTGAGACCACCAGGAACGGCAGTGCGATCGCCAGCTCGCAGAGCACCGCAACCAGCGCCGCCACCAACTTGCCCCGCTGGGTGTCCAACCTGCGCGCCAGCTCAGGCAACGCTACCCCGGCGCGCTGATCGTTCGCAGCGCCTCGTCGCGGGTCTCGTGCAGGGGCAGCACGTCGTTGATACCCACGAGCGTCAGCACGCGCGCAGGCGGCCCGCCGGCCGGAGCCACGACCGCCACGGATCCGCCCGACTCGGCTGCGCGCCGCCGCGCGCTCACCATCACGCCGACCACGGTCGAATCGATGAACGTCGCGCCGGCCAGATCGAACACGATCGAGGAGGCGTGGGCCCAGGCGTCGTCGCATGCAGCCTCGATGGCCGGCCCGGTCGAGAGGTCGTGCTCACCTCGTAGCGCGATGACGGAAGCACCTTCGACTTGCTCGACTGCCACAGCTCCTGGCTCAGCCAAGGGATCCTCCAGTATCGCGGAATGGAGACGATGCTCGAGGCCACCGCGCCTCCCGCTCAAAGCAGCCCATACTACCGCCTGGTGCGACCGCCACGGGCTCGGGCGCCGACACCGCCGTCAGTCGCCCGCCTCGCTCAGCCAGGTCTTTGCCGCCTCGTACTCGTCCGGCTCGAACACCCGGTACTCGCCCGGGGAGATCCAGCCGAAGGCGCTGATCGCGTGTCGCATCCAGTCCTTGTCGGTGACCAGCGCGATCCGTCCCCAACTGGAGAGGTGCTTGAGGCCGATCGTGCCCGCCGCCTTGGTGTCCTCCCACAGCGCGCCCATGTCCAGCCCGCTGAAGTCGGGTGCGGTCGCGAACAGCAGATTTACGGTGCGTCCGTTCTCGAGCGCCTCGCGGATCACCGGCAGCAGCGTGTCGTGGTAGTCCCTGCTGGTCAGCCGCCCGGAACCGCGAAAGCCGATCGCGCCCTCCGGCATGTCGGTGAGCTGTTCGATCATGAATGCAGCCTACCCGCAGCCAGCGGCAGCGCCGGCAGCCCGTCGATGCTCTCGGCATTGTGCTCGGCGACGTAGGCTGCGAGCGCCGACCGGCCGCCCCTGGCCAGCTTGTTGTCGACCCAGGCGTCGCGTTGCGGGCGCCGGCCCTGATCGACCATCAGCGGTACGTCGAAGCCACACGAATCGGCGATCCGCTGCACCTCGACCATGATGATCGATCGCGCGGCGTGCTCGGCGGCTGGCATCGCGGCCAGGTCGAACGTCGCCGCGGTGCGGTCGAACCCGTCACAGCCCGGTGCCAGCACCGTGCCGCGGCCGTGCATGCGCAGGATCCGCGGCGGCCCCTGGAAGGCGCACAGCATCACGCAGATGCGGCCGTTCTGGCGCAGGTGCGCAACCGTCTCGGCGCCGCTTCCGATCAGATCGAGGTAGGCGATCGTGTGCGGATCGAGTACCTGCAGGCTCTCGATCGGGCCCTTCGGCGAAAGGTTGATGTGGCCGCCGACCTCGGGCGCGGTGGCGACGAAGAACATCTGCTGGCCGCGGATCCAGCTCGCCAGCTTGTCGTCGATCTCGGCGAACACCTTGCCCATGCCTGCAGCCTATCCCGGTCGCTTAACGGCCGACGCCAGGCCTGAGAGGACGGATCGCGAGGGGCCTGGCGTCGGTCTTGGGGGGATTGGAACAGGGACACTGCGCCTTTCCCCAAGCCCTCGTCAACCCGATCGCCGGTATTCCCCAGAAGAATTGGCGCTGAGAGCGGGAATTTCGCGACCTTATCCACACGGTATCCACGTCCACGCTGGGGGCCTGTGGATGCAGTGTGGACAGTTCGGCGCTCAGTCGGCCGCGACCTCGACGCAGATGGCGTCGGTCAGCACCTGCACGGCGGCCAGGCAGTCGGCCTCGGACGCCGACTCGGTGGCGACGTGGCTGGCGCCGGTCGGGTTGCGCACGAACACCATCGCAGCCGGGCGCTCGGTGGCGAGGATACCCGCGTCGTGGCCTGCGTAGGAGGGCAGGTCTCCGGCCGGGATGCCGCGCTCCTCAGCGGCCGCGAACAGCTGCGCCCGCAGCCGGTCGTCGAAGCGCGCGCCCTCGTTGTGGGACTCGCGGCCGAACTCGGCGTCAGGGAAGCGGGCCTGCAGCTCCTGGACGATCGCATCGACCGTCTCCAGCTCGAGCGCGCGCACGTCCAGCGAGGCGGCCACGTGACCAGGAATCGAGTTGGTCGATCCGGGGCTGATCTCCATCCGGCCCACGGTACCGACGGCTCCCGGCCTGGCCCGTGCCACCTCATCCACCGCGAGCGCGAACCTGGCGGCGTCGAGCAGCGCGTCGCGGCGGTCGCTCATGGCGGTGGTGCCGGCGTGGTTCGCCTCCCCGGCGAACTCGATCCGCCAGCGCTGCCGCGGCGCCAGCACGTCGGCCACGCCCAGCGCCAGCTCACGGTCGACCAGCGACCGGCCCTGCTCGACGTGCACCTCGTAGAAGCAGCGCACCCGGTCGAGCTGCTTGCGGCTCTGCGCCAGCGAGTCGCGGGTGACGCCGTAGATGGCGGGCGCGTCGCCCATCACCTCGAGCACGTGATCGATCTCCAGCCGCCCGGTCAGCGCCAGGCTGGCGAAGGTGGGGGTGCGAAACCGGGCTCCCTCCTCGTCGACGAACGCGACCACCGCCAGCGGATGCCGGCGCCCGGCGCCGGACTCGAGCAGCGACGCCGCCGCCTCCAGCGCCGCCACGACACCGAGCGCGCCGTCATACGCCCCGCCGTCGGGCTGCGTATCGAGGTGCGATCCGGTGCACACCCAGGGGCCGCCGTCAGCGTCATCGGTGACCGCCCACAGGCTGCCGGCGCCGTCCTGCTGCACCTCCAGCCCGATCGATGTTGCCGTGCGCGAGAACCAGGCTCGCGCCTCCGCCTCGAGCGGGCTCCAGGCCAGCCGGTTCCAGCCGCCCTCGCCGTGCCCGATCGCTGCCAGCTCGCCGAACCACGACACGAACCGTTCTCTGGATACCTCGGACATCGGTCTGGGAGGATACGCGTATGTCTGATGCCACGCTGCGTCTGCCAGGCTTCGTGAACGCCCACAGCCACGCCTTCCAGAGGGCGCTGCGGGGGCGCGTCGAGCACGTCGACCCCGACCACCCGCATGACGACTTCTGGACGTGGCGCGAGGCCATGTACCAGGCCGCGAACGCGATCGACCCGGACGGCGCATACGAGGTCGCGCTGCGGCTCTACCGCGAGATGGTGGCGGCCGGGTACACCGCCGTCGGCGAGTTCCACTACCCGCACCACCAGCCGGGCGGCGAGCCCTACCCCGACCCCAACGCGATGGCGAAGGCCACCGCCGCGGCCGCGCGCGATGCCGGCATCGAGATCGTGATGCTGATGACCGCATACGCGAGGGCCGGCTGGGGCCTGCCGCCGACCCCCGGCCAGCGCCGCTTCTGCGACCCCGACGTCGCGTCCTATCTGGCACGGGTGGATGCGCTGGCGTCCGAGCTGCGCGTCGGCCTGGCCCCGCACAGCGTACGGGCGGTGCCGCGCGGCTGGCTGGAGGAGATCACCGCCTACGCGGCGTCCAGCGGCATGGTCGTCCACATCCACGCCAACGAGCAGCGGCGCGAGATCGACGAGAGCCTGGCGGAGTACGGGCTGCGGCCGATCGAGCTGCTGGCCGAGATCGGGCTGCTCGGCCCGCGCACCACGGTGATCCACGCCACCCACGTCTCCGAGCGCGAGCTGGAGCTACTGGCCTCGACCGGTGCGACCGTCTGCGCCTGCCCGACCACCGAGGCCAACCTCGGCGACGGCTTCCTGCCGGCGCTCGAGCTGATGCAGCGCGGCGTGCCGATCTGCATTGGCACCGACTCGAACACCATCATCGATCCGGTTGCCGAGCTGCGCGAGATCGAGCACTGCGCGCGGCGCCTGGTGGAGCGGCGAAACGTCCTGGTGCCACCGGGAGACGACGGTCCCACGCCCTACCTGCTCGAGATCGGCGGGAGTAACGGCGCACGCGCGATCGGCCTCGGCGATCCTCCCGGGGAGGTCGAGATCGACCTCGATCATCCGCTGCTTGCGGGCGTCGCACGGGCCGACGTCACGGCCGCGCTGATCTTCGGCGGCGCGTCCGCCGCACTCCGCCCCGTCCCGAAAGGATGACCTGAATGGATTTCACGCTCAGCCCCGAGTTGAAGCAGCTGCGGGCCCGCACCCGGTCGCTGGTCGACGACGTGCTGCAGCCGCTGGAGCTGGAGGCCGAGCAGAACGGCGGGCGGCTGTCGGCAGAGGCCCACGCACACGTCAAGCAGGCGGTGCTGGCCTCGGGGCTGAATGCCGCCAACATCCCCACGCAGTACGGCGGCGCAGGCCTCAACCTGACCGAGCAGATCGTGATGCACGAGCAGCTGGGGCGGCTCACGAACTGCCTATGGGTGCTGGTCTGGAGCCCCTCCAACGTGCTCGTTCACGGCACGCCGGAGCAGATCGAGCGGTACCTGGTGCCCGACGTGCGCGGTGACCATCGCCACGCCTACGCGATCACGGAGGAGCATGCCGGCTCCGACGCGCGCGGCATCCGCGCCGCGGCGGTGCGCGACGGCGACGTCTACCGCCTGTCGGGCCAGAAGTGGTTCGTCACCGACGGTGACATCGCCAGCTACTTCCTGGTGCTGGCCTGGGCCGTGGACGGGCTGGAGCGCCAGCCGACGCTGTTCATCGTGGACAAGGATCTGCCGGGGGTGGAGATGACGGACGATCCCGACTTCACGCACAACTTCCCCTACCGGCACCCCGAGTACACCTTCACCGACGCGCCGGTGCCCGTCGACGCGGTGCTGGGCGAGGTGGGGCAGGGGTTCGACCTGACCGGCGAGTGGTTCATCGAGGAGCGCGTGCACATCGCCGCCCGCTGCTGCGGCGCGTGCGACCGGCTGATCGAGCTCGGTACCGAGTGGGCGCTCGAGCGCGAGCAGTTCGGCGGGCGCATCTTCGACCAGCAGGCGATCTCGTTCACGCTTGCCGACTGTGCAGCAGAGGTGACGGCGGCACGGCTGCTGACCTACTACGTGGGACAGCTGCACGACTCGGGCGCCGACCCCAAGCTGGTGCACGCGAAGGCGTCGATGGCCAAGCTGGTCGCGTCCGAGACGGCCGGGCGCGTGGCCGACCGCGTCGTCCAGATCTTCGGCGGGCGCGGCTACATGCGTCGCAATCCGGCCGAGCGGCTCTGGCGCGAGCTGCGCGTCGACCGCATCTGGGAAGGCACCTCGGAGATCCAGCGGTTGATCATCAGCCGCGGGCTGGAGCGCCGGGGCGTGCCGCAACTGCTGGAGCTCTAGATGGGTGATTCCACGGACTGCCCGTGGAATCAACCCTCTGGCCGGCTCGGGCCCTAGGCGGCTTCGCGCTCGCGGTTGAGCACGCGCGAGATCCGCGCCAGCTCGCGCTCCACCTCGGTCGGGTGGGCGTTCAGCTTGAACAACGGGCTGGTGGCGCCGTCGCTGATAAAGCGGCCCAGCAGCACCATCCCGGCCGGCTCCAGCTCGACCTCCGGCGTGCGCAGGATCGTGGACAGCTCGGTCACCTGCGGCCGCAGCTCGATCAGCGCGCCGCGATGCACGGGCACGGGGGTGGGGTGGTTTTCGACCGCGGCCGCCACGAAGCGATCGAGGGTGTCGGCGATCTGGCGCCGCTGCCTGCGCGACACGAGCTCGGCGGCGCGCCGCGCGACCGCCTGCGGATGCACGTGCCGGAACCCGTGCAGCACGACGTCGTCGTAGAGCTCGTCGCGCTGCCACCGGAAGAACCGGTAGGCCAGGATCAGCAGCCCCACACCGAGCACAGCCAGCACGGCAACGGTCTTCGCCATGCCGGGCTGGATCTTGTGCATGCCGTAGCCTCCGACCAGCGCCAGCAGCGCCAGCAGCACGAGTGACGAGGCGCCCGTCAGCGCCGACCGGAGGCGGTCGTTTGCACGGGCCAGCAGCGCTGTCAGTTCCGACGGAGTCATCGAGTTCTTCATCGTTCGCGCAGACGATCAGCTTGAGCGCGAATACCTCAACCTGGAGACGGAGTGCCTCAGACCGCCGCTGGGAGATCTCGCGGCGGCGGCGAGAGTCCATCATCTGGGAGCGTAGTTAGGGCAGTATTTGACGCGCGCCAGGCCCCTTAAACCAGAGAAGGCGCCCGAAGGCGCCCTCTCGAAACCGCGATGCGTCGTGCGTTGCTAGCTGACGCGACGCGCGGAGTACGCGCGCAGTGCCAGACCGCTGGCCACGATGGCCAGTCCGATCACGACATACAGGGCAAGCTCAGCGCCCGTGAACGGAAGCGTCCCGCCACCGCCGCCGGTCGAATCGCCTGCAACGCCGCCGCTGGCGTAGCCATCACCGGCAAACGCGGTTGCGGCCGAAACGGCCAGAATCGCCGTCGAGCCCAGCAGGATGAGCACACCCCTGAGAGCCTTCGTCATTGGAACCACCTCTCCTCGTCTACCCGATGAAGCCTTTACACAGATACCCCGTGCGCCTTGAGAATACGAACAATCCTCCGAGAACGCAAGAGGTAATGCGTCATCCAAGGAAACTCCGCACGTCCGTCAGGGAGACGATACCAGCGCCTCAAGACGGCATGGCATCGGCCGGGGTCAGGTGATGTTCGCCGCCCAGGCCTGAAGTCCCGCCATCTGCCATGGCAGCGGGCAGAACACCGGCCTCCCTGCCCTGGCCAGCGCCATGGCCTGGTCGATCGACAACTGTTGATCGCGCGCCAAGATCGCCGTAGCGACTGTCGCGGATCGCTCGCGGCCACCTCTGCAATGAACGTACACAACGCTTGCTGCTCCGCTCTCCACCGCGGCATCGATCACCCCGGGCGGGATGCTGGCGCCGTCTTTGACCGGCAGGTGCAACTCGCGGATGCGGGCCTTGCCGTAGGCGCTCAGCACCGCCTCCCGTTCGCCGACCCAATACTCGCGCTCCTCGCACAGGTTGATCACGAGCTGTACCCCCTCGTCGTGCAGCGTGGCCACGTGCTCGGCCGAGTGGGGCATGGCCCCGGCCAGGAGTCGGTCACTCAGACGCGAGTAGTTGAGCCGTGCCATGCGGGCATCGTAGGCGAGGCCAGGTGCTAGTCCAGCTGCAGGTCGTCTGCCATCCGCGCCGCTGCCTCGGCGCGGGCGTTCAGCTGGGCCCTGAAGCGATGCTCGAGCTCCAGCGCCAGCCGTCGCTCGCGTCGGCGGTCGAGCAGTCGATGGATCATGCGGCGCATGCAGGAAGCATGCACCTCCGCGGGCCAAAAATCTACCGAATTGCAGGAATTTCACCGAATCTGTTCCTGGTCTTCGTAAGCTGCGACGACGGCATAGACTGCCGCGATGCCCGCCGCACGTGACCATCATGCGCTGCTGGAGGTTGCCGTAGCCGCAGCCGTGGCCGCCGGCGACCTGTTGCTGGAGCGGTTTCGGCGCCCCGCCACGGGCGTCGAGCGCAAGAGCAGCAGCACAGACATGGTCTCCGACGCCGACCGCGACGCCGAGGCGCTGATCCGTTCGCTGATCGGCGAGCGGCGCCCCGGCGACGCCGTGCTGGGGGAGGAGGGCGGGCGGGCCGCCGGCGCCGGTGACCTGCTGTGGGTGGTCGATCCGCTGGACGGCACCACCAACTACCTCTACCGCCAGCCGGTGTGGGCGGTCTCGGTGGCCTGTGAGGATGCCGAGGGTGGCGTCGCCGGCGTCGTGCACCACCCCTGCCTGGCCGAGACCTTCACCGCGGTGCGCGAGGGTGGCGCCTTCTGCAACGAGGCGCCGATCGCGGTCTCTGCGAGCGACGACCTGTCCCGCAGCCTGATCGGTACCGGCTTCTCGTACTCGGCAGAGGTGCGCGCCGGCCAGGCGCGCGCCCTCAACGACATTCTGCCGCGGGTGCGCGACGTCCGCCGCGCCGGGTCGGCGGCGATCGATCTGGCCTGGGTGGCCTGCGGCCGCCTGGACGGGTATTACGAGCTGGGCACGCGTCGCTGGGACCGCGCTGCCGGTGTGCTGCTGGTGTCCGAGGCCGGCGGCGTCGTCAGCCCGCTGACGCCGGTGGGGGACAGCGGAGACGGCGTGCTGGCGGCCGGGCCGGCCCTGCACGCGGATCTCGCCGCCCTCGTGGCACCCGCGCTGCTACACTGAATGCGCCTTCCGGAGCCGCCTACCATGGCGCCCGTTTTACCCGGATGGCTCCAACTGCATGACTTTGGGGATCACGGCTGATCTGGAAGCGGCCGCGCGACGCGTATCTGCGTGGTGCGGAGAACCGCTCTTGCATGAGGGTGAGAATGCCGATTCGGCGCTCGCCCCCGGCACTGCGCGCCGGGCCGCCCTCGACGCGGCCCTCGCCGAGATGGATCGCGGGCTGGTCGAGCCCAGCTTCGCCTGGCGTCGCGACTTCTCCCTGATCCTCGGTCTCGACCGCATGCTCTCCGGCCAGCCTCCACGGCTTGCCTCAGGCACCGCGCTTCGCCGCCACCAGGTGGACGCGCTGGCCGGGCAGCTGGCCGCGCTGATCGCCGACCGCGAGCGTGGCGAGGGGGAGGAGGACGAGGAGGAGGACGACGAGGGCAACGGGAACGGCAACGGGAACGGCGACGAGAACGGCGACGACCACCGCAACGATGCAGGGTTCGACGTGGCGGTCGCACACGTTGCGCCCGTCCACGAGCTGGAGGCCGATGCGCCCGCCGACGACCCCGGCGCCCGGCGCCGCTACCGGTTCAAGCATCCGACCGCGTCGGGCAAGACCATCGCCGCGGCCGGCTTCGTCGATGCCGCCCGCACCACCGGCGTCCTGATCCTCACCCACCGCCGGCTGTTGGTCGACCAGTTCACGCGCGACCTCACCAAGGAGGGCTACGGCGCGCGGCTGCATGAGGCCGTGCTGGTCGGCGATCGCACGCCCGACACGCCGCCGCTCACGATCAACACCTATTCCTGGTTCATCAAGCACGCCTCGCAGCTGAAGGCCGACGTGTACGGCGTGGTGGTCTGCGATGAGGCCCACACGGCCCTGGGGGAGAAGACCTCGGCCGCCATCCGGAGCCTGTCCGAGCCGGTCTACATCGGCATGACCGCCACCGACCAGCTGCTGCAGAAGCACGTCTCGGACGTGTTCCCGGCCGAGGTGGCCGACCTCCCGCTGGCCGAGGCCGTGCGCCGCGGCGTGGTGGCGCCGCTTCGCTGCATTCGAGTGCGCCCGATCGCCTCGCTGCGCACCGTCGAGATCGTCGGCGGCGACTTCGACCAGGGCCAGCTGGCCGTCGCGCTCGACCTCGACCCCCTGAACATGGCCGCCGCCGACCTCTACCAGAGCCGCTTTGGCGACACGCCGGGCATCGTTTATGCGGCCGGCGTCGACCACGCCGAGCGCGTGGCCGCGGCCATGAAGGCGATCGGGCTTCGGGCCGCCGCCGTCTCCGGCCGCACGCCGCCCCGTGTCCTCGCCGAGACGCTGGCCGCCTACGAGCGCGGCGAGATCAACGTGCTGGTGAACGCGATGCTCTTGGCCGAGGGATGGAACGCCCCCCGCGCAACCGTTTGCATGCACCTCGCTCCGACCGCCAGCCGTCGCGTCTACCAGCAGCGGGTCGGCCGCATCATGCGCCTCCACCGCCGCAAGGAATCGGGCATCGTGGTCGACTTCGCCGAGCCCGGCGCACCGCACACCGAGCGCGTGATCACGCTGCACTCGCTGCTCGACGTCGATGCCTACCGGCCCAGCGGGCTGGTCACGCCGCCGCCGCCGCGCCGTCGCCGCTGGCGCCGCCGGCCGCCGAAACCGATCGTCAAGGAAGCCTCCTGGATCGTCCCCGTCTCGGACAACCCGGAGCGCCGGATCGCAGTGATCGCCAACCAGTGGCGCCTGGTGGATGCATCCAAGCTGCCGATCGACGAGCAGCGCGCCTGGGCGGTCGTCGCCGCCCGCGCCGTCACGCCGGCCGACGCGCAGCAGCTGGCCGAGCGGATCGCGGCGCTGCAGCCGGAATCGCGGGAGCTGTTCCTGTTCACCTGCGCGGCCGAGAACAAGCACCGCAAGCTGCGCTTGGCTGCGCTCGGCGACCTGTCCTCCCAGCGGCCCAGCCAGACCACCTTCGCCATGGCCTGCCGGCTGGTGGAGGCAGCGCCCACCTGGCAGCAGGACCGCGGGCAGGGTGCACGCGTGCTGCTGCTGGCCATGGGCGACGGCAAGATCGATGCCCCGATCGACCGGATCGTGGCCTGGACGTGGCAGCTGGCTCGGGCCGCCCGCGATCACGAGTACCGCTACGCGGGCGCCCATGTCACCGACGGCCGCAGCCTGTTGGGCGCGCTGGCGGCGGCCTCCGACGACAAGACCAACACCGAGGCGGCCGCGCGGCTGGTCACCGTCGCCACCACCTCACCGCTCGAGGCCGGCGCTGCCATCCTGGCCGTCGCCTCCCCGCGTCGCAACAGCGCCGCCGAACGGCTGGTGGAGCGGGCCCGCGTGGCGCTGTCCCAGGATCCGCACCGGCTGGCCGCTGCGCTGGGCTCGAACATCCCGGCGCCACAGCCCAAGGCCAAGCAGGCGAAGCGGGCCAAGGCCAAGGAGAAGTCCGACAAGGGCGAGACCGTCTCGTTCAACGGCGCCGTCGTCGGCGCCACGCCGCCGGCCGTGCCGGTGAAGCGCGTGGACGGCCGGGTGCTGATCGAGATTCCGGCGGCGGTCGCGGTGCGGCTGCGCGACGACGCCGATCTGGTGGTCGGTGCCTCGCTGGGGGACAAGCCGCCGCTCAGCTGGAGGCTGACCGGGTCGAAGATGGAGCCCGTGAGCACCGCACAGGAGGTACGCGCGGCGGCCGCTGAGGTGGAGTCGCTCGAGATCTCGGTGGCGAAGATCCTGAGCGAGCCGCAGCGCAGCGACCGGCACGCGCGTGTGGCCGTCGACGGGGCCGGGCTGGTGGTGCCGCTGACGGTCGAGGAGGCCCAGGTGCTGGCCGACGATGCAGCCCGTCGTGTGCTGGTGCAGCTCAAGGGCGCGGGCGTACGCGGCCGCGTGCGGGTCGAGTTCGAGATCGAGGTGGACGGGCAGAAGACGCGTGACTCGCGGCCGGGGGCGGTGCGCAAGCTGGCGCGTGGCGAGCCGGTCGGCGCGTCGCCCGAGCGGCGCGAGCGGCGGCGGCGGTCGCGGTCGCGCTCACGGCGCCGCGGCGACGGCGAACCAGGCACGGCGGAGGCCAACGGGGCGGCACCGGCGGCTCCGGTGGAGGCGGTGCAGGACGCCGCCGAGCCGGCCTGATTTTCACCGCTACGAAACCGCCGATTCGCTAAACTTGCGCCCGTGAACCGCTTGTGGGTTCATGAACGTGCGTGTGGTGTGGCCTCATGAAGCGTCTGACCTGCGTCGTTCCCAAACGTCGACCAGGAGAGCGGCAATGGCCACAGGCATCGTGAAATGGTTTTCGCAGGCGAAGGGGTACGGCTTCATCACCCCGGACGACGGCGGCAGCGACGTCTTCGTGCACTTCTCGAACATCTCCGGTACCGGCTTCCGCAACCTCGACGAGGGCCAGAAGGTCGAGTACGAGCCCCAGGAGGGCCGCAAGGGCATGGAGGCTGCGAACGTGACGGTGGTTGGGTAGCCGCGACCGCGCCGGCGCGGACCTGCAGCACGTCCGCTGGCTCGGTGGCGGCAGCGGCGCCGGCAAGTCGACCGTGGTTCGGCAGTTGGCCGCCGACCATGGCCTGCGGTTCTACCACACGGAGCCGTTCTCGAAGTACGTTCCGGCGTGGGCAGGGTCTCGTTCGGACCTCCCACGGCGCGCCCCAGGCAGCAGATCCCTCCCCTAAGCTCAGCGGATGGATGTCGCGTTTCCGGACGGCACCGTCGTTCGGGCATCGTCGATCAGCGACCGGGTCGAGCACGATCCGACGCGAACGTTCGGCCTGTATCTCGACATGCGCTGGCTGCCGACCTGGCCCGCTGAGGTGATCGAGTGGCCGGACTACGGGCTGCCCGCGGATGGCGACCGAGCGGCAGATCAGATCATCGCGGCGTTCGCGCGGGCTCGCCGCGGCGACGTGGTCGAGGTGGGATGCATGGGTGGCCTCGGCCGCACCGGCACCGTCCTTGCCTGCATGGCCGTGCTCGCCGGCGAGCCACCGACCTCCGCCGTGGACTGGGTCAGGCGTGAGTACAACCCGGCTGCCGTCGAGACCAGCGCCCAGGAGCAGTGGGTGCGATGGTTCGCCGAACGGGTGAGCGGCGCTAGATGATCGTCAGCCGCAGCTTGATCTCGTCCTCCTCGAGTTCGCCCGTCTGCTCGAACCCGTACCGCTCGTAGAACGGAATCGGGCTGCCCTCACCCTCGCCCGCGCTCGTCCAGATCACCTCGACACCCGGTCGGCCGCGGAAGTACTCGACGATCAGGTCAAGAGTTGCGGTGCCGTAGCCCTTCCGCTGGTGGTGCTCGTCGATCAGCAGCTTCCACAGGTAGTGCGGGATGTATGGCGGCCCGTCGACCTCGTCGGCGATCATCACGAACCCGACCGGCGTGTCCTCGGCATAGACGCCCCATGGGATGGCGCGGGCACCGGGGTGCTCGGCTGCCTGCCGCAGCGACTCGCTCACCCCGCTGACAAACCGGCGCTGGGCCGGCGATACGCGCAGGGCCCCCAGCGCATCGCGATTCGCCGCGGTGATCGGCTGCAGTGAGACCACGGGCGGGAGCGTACTCCGTGCCGGTTCGCTTACCATCACGGCAGGTGAAAGGGCCGCAACTCGCTCGCAGGGAGGTATGGAAGATGGCTGAGAGGAAGGCGTCCAAGGGATTTACCGACGACGAACGAGCCGCGATGAGGGAGCGCGCCCAGGAGGTGAAGTCGGCCGCGCGCCGCGGCTCACGTGCCACCAAGACGGACGGGGAGAGCGACGTGCTCGCGAAGATCGCCGAGATGCCGGATCACGATCGTGCCATCGCCGAGCGGCTACACGCCATCGTCAAGGCCGCCGCGCCAAGCCTCTCGCCGAGAACCTGGTACGGGATGCCCGCGTATGCCAGGGAGGACGGTAAGGTCGTCTGCTTCTTCCAGAGCGGTCACAAGTTCAAGACGAGGTACGCGACGCTCGGCTTCAGCGACAAGGCCAACCTCGACGACGGCGCCATGTGGCCGAACGCCTACGCGCTGAAGGAGTTGACCGACGCCGAGGAGGCACGGATCCGCGCGCTCGTGGCGAGGGCGGTCGGCTGAGGCGATTCCGGCCGTTCAGGCCGCACGGCGTGCGTAGGCCATCGCGGCGCGGCGGCTGGTGCAGCCCTGGATGTCCACGATCAGCCCCCCGCGCACCCGAAGCACCTGGTAGAACCGGCCCGCGTCCTCGCGCGACCCATCAGCCATGGTCCAGCGGCCGCCAATCACCACGCACTCGCCGACCTGCGCAACCTGCTCCAACGCGAACTGCTTGATACCCGGCCTGGCCTGTCCCTTATCGACCTGAAGCTCGAGATTCCTGCGTGCCTCGTCCGGCCCGTGACAGCTCGGGGTGTGCCGCCACCACAGGTGCCCCTGTGGGCGGCCGCGCCAGTCGACGTCGGCATCGAGCAGGGCCACTGCGGGTTCCACATCACCGCGGTTCATCGCCTCCAGCGCCTGGTTCAGGCCGGGCAGGATCTCGTCCACGCCCGCATTGTCGCCTCAGTCGCCTGAGCGATCAAGGCGCCCGCGTCACAGAGCCGGTTGCGAAGATACGGCGCGTGCAGGAGCAGCCAAGATCCCGCTCGGAGGATGCGGCACTCGTCGCAGCCAGGCGAGCGCTGGCCGGCGGCGGCCCGCGGGCGGTCGTGCTGGTTGAGGGGGTGAGCGACCAGGGTGCGGTGGAGGCTCTGGCCGAGCGCCGCGGCCGCGACCTTCACGCCGAGCGGATCTCCGTCGTACCGATCGGGGGTGCGCAGGCGATCGGGCAGTTTCTGAACCTGTTCGGCCCCGCGGGGCTGGACGTCAGGCTGGCCGGCATCTGCGACGCCGGAGAGGAGGGCGACTTCCGCCGCGGCCTCGAGCAGGCCGGCATCGGTGAGCGGCTCACCCGCGTCGCGATGGAGCGGCTGGGCTTCTTCGTCTGCTCGGCCGACCTGGAGGACGAGCTGATCCGCGCGCTGGGTGCCGCCTCGGTGGAAGCGGTTGTTGCCGATCAGGGCGACTTGGGATCGTTTCGCACGCTGCAGCGGCAGCCCGAGTGGCGCGGCCGCGCGATCGAGGAGCAGCTGCGGCGCTTCATGGGCAGCGGCAGCGGCCGCAAGATCCGGTACGCACGGCTGCTGGTCGACGCGCTGGATCTCAGCCAGGTGCCGCGGCCGCTCGACGGGGCGCTGGCTCACGTGTGACAGTGCGCTCCTCTCGCGCGATCCGCTAGCCGACGAGCTCCCGAAAGGCGGGCTCGTCCCGGAGCGGGTCCAGGTCGGTGTCCTGCTTCGCGAGGTCGCGCAGGTTCGGTCGTCGCTCGAATGCGGTCTGGAGGTGACCGATCGCGTCCTCCTTGCGGCCCGCCAGCGCCTCGCAGCAGGCGAGGTTGTAGAGCGGCGCGGCGTACTCGCTGGCCTCGACCGGCTCGCGCGCGCGGTCGATCACCGCGTCGTAGTCGCCGGCTTCGTACGCGGGATGGAACTCCGCCCAGACCTCCCAGCCGCCGACCTCGTAGGGCTGGCCGACGGTGCTGCCGATGGCGAGCACCGTCGTCCCCGCCGCCTCCGCAAAGGCGGTGCGGTTGCTCTCCGGCCCGACGAACACGAGTGTGCCCACGGGCGCATCGGCGCTTTCGCCGTCGATCTCGAACCGGGCACGGCCACGCAGCACGACGTAGAGCTCCTCTTTGCCCTCGTCCTCTCGGTGCTCGGGCAAGAGCCGGTCGCCCTCGCTCGCAGCCGTCCACGCGTTCGTCCCAAACGCGCTGATCCCCAGGTGGTGGCGGACGGGCCGCATGTGGGTGTCCTGGCGGTAGGGGATGTCCTGCATGTCGTCGATGATGGCAATCCGATAGCTCACAGCGGCTCCTTGTTCGGCTATGTCAAACGGGGCGAACCGGGGCTACGGGGGTTCCGAGTCGCCGGACACGTGGGCGCTACCCGCCCACGACGAGGGCTAATCACAGGCGCATCGCAGCACCACCATAGCCCGTTGGATCGTCTGGTCCGTTGGCGTGGCCGGTCGGGAGAGTCGGTCAGTGGTTGGGTGGGGCGCTGAGAACTGCGCTGACGGGAACCGCAGCCTGCCTACTCGCGATCAGTTCGACCACCGCCTGGCGGTCGCCCGCCCGCAGCAGCTCGACCGGATCGGGGCTGCCGTTCACGATCCCCTCGAAGAACGCCTTTCGATCCTCGTAGGTCGGAAGCGTCGCCTTCGCCCAACCGCGCGCGTCGTTCAGCAACTCCGCCAGCTCCGCATACTGATCCCCGAACAGCTCACCGATCTCGCGCTTCATGCGCTTCGCCAGCGCCGGGCTCGCGCCTGCCGTCGAGATCGCGATCGCGATCGGACCGGTGCGCACGATCGCGGGCAGGATGAAGCTGCACAGCGGCGGCACGTCCACCACGTTGCAGAGCATCGCCCTGCTCTCCGCCTCGTCGAACACCGCGACGTTCACGTCGGTATCGCTGGTGGCGGCGATCGCCAGGAAGTGCCCTTCGAGATCGCCCCGCCGGTACGGCCGCACCGTCAGCTCGATGTCGCCGGCGTCGGCCAGCTCCTGCACCGGCGCGTCCACCTCGGTCGCGATCACGTGCACGCTCGCGTCGCATGCCAGCAGCCCCTCGATCTTCTCCAGCCCGACCGCGCCCGCCCCCACCACCAGGCATCGTCGCCCGGTCAGCTTCAGGCAGGCCATGTAGAACGTCGTGGCCATCATGTCGGCGACGCAGCGCTGGTCGCAGAGCTCCAGGCGGTGCTGGCATACACATGGCTTGCCCCGGTAGGTCTGTGCCGGCATGGTCGAATCGTAGCGACGGGTGCGGTACACTCGCCCACCCCGACCCGAGGTACAGCTAGCGCATGAGCTACCAGCGACCCCGCGAGGATTCGGTCTCCAACACCATGGCCACCCGGCTGCTGACGATCGGGCCGTCCGAGGCGCTGCAGGAGGCCGCGCACCAGATGGCCGACCGCCGCGTCGGTGCGATCCTGGTCACCGACGGCGATCACCTGATCGGCATCCTCACCGAGCGCGATGTACTGCGAGCCGTCGGCCGCGGCACCATCGAGGGCACGGTCGAGCAGTGGATGACCCGCGACCCGATCACTGTCGGGCCCGATGCCACCAACGGCGAGGCGGCCATGATGATGATCCACGGCGGCTTCCGGCACGTGCCCATCTGCGATCACGGCAAGCTGATCGGGATCGTCTCGATCCGCGACCTGCTGACACTGCCGAACGAGTCCCCAAAGGGCGTGTGACGTAGCCGCGGCCTACTGCACGAGCTGCGGCGAGCCGGTCGCGCCCGACGCCGGGTTCTGCTCGAACTGTGGCGCCAGGGTGGGCGGCGCGCGCGTGTCGGGCGGCGTCCACGTCTCGGCCGGCGAGACCAGCGGCAAGGCGATCGCCTCGCTGGTGCTCGGGATCGGCGGCCTCGTGATCTTCCCGCTGGTGTTGTCGATCCTGGCGATCGTGTTCGGTCGCTCGGCGAAGCGCGAGATCGCCGCGCGTCCCGGGCTCGGCGGGGCCGGCCTGGCCACCGCCGGTATTGTGCTGGGCTGGATCGGGGTGGCGCTGGTAGCGCTCGCGGTGTTGCTGTTAGCGCTGCTGGTTGTGGCCAGCACCAGCTCCGCCACCGGTTGACGAGAGGTAGGCTTGCCGCCATGAGTACAGGCATCTTCAACCTCCCCACTCCGTACAACGAGCCGGTGCGCGACTACGCACCCGGCTCGCCCGAACGCGCGAGTCTCAAGCAGAGGCTGTCCGAGTTGGACGGCCAGCAGATCGAGATCCCGATGATCATCGGCGGCAAGGAGGTGCGCACCGGCACCACCGCCAAGTCGGTCAAGCCGCACGCCAAGCACCATGTGCTGGCCGAGTACCACAAGGGCGGCGGCGAGCAGGTCGAGCAGGCGATCGCGGCGGCCCGCGACGCCCACAAGGAATGGTCGCGCACCCCGTGGGACGAGCGCGCCGCCGTGTTCCTGCGGGCCGCCGACCTCCTGACCGGGCCGTGGCGCGACACCATCAACGCCGCCACCATGCTGGGGCAGTCGAAGACCGTCTACCAGGCCGAGATCGACGCCGCGTGCGAGCTCGCAG
>DATIOK010000002.1:0-13964 GCA_035473255.1 Gaiellales bacterium | reverse complement strand
GTCGAGGATGCGCTGGGGGAACACGACCAGCGGATTCTGGGCGAGCGACCCCACCATCGGGTAGCTGGCCGGCGTGCCCACCTCGTACTGGTGGTACTCCATCTCCTTCGCGTTCACGGCCGGCTCGAGGATGTAATTGATCCACGCGTGGGCCGCCACCGGGTCGGGTGCGTAGGCGCTGATCGCCCAGTTGTCGATCCAGATCTCCGACTTGCCCTCGGGCGCCACCACGGTGAAGTCGCCCTTGCGCGCGGCCTTGGCACGCAGCCCGTCGCCCGAGTAGATGATGCCCAGGTTGACGTCGCCCTTGCTGAACGGGTCGACCTCGTCCGTGTTGATGCGGTTGACGTGGGGACGCACCTTCAGCAGCAGCTGCTCGGCCTGGTTCAGCTCGCTGTCGCTCTCGGAGTTCATCGAGTAGCCGAACGAGTTCAGCGCCACGCCGATCACCTCGGCGGGCGACTCGATGAAATTGACCTTCACGCCCGGATCCTTGTGCGGCAGGTAGTCGAAGAAGTCCTTCCACGACGCCAGGTTGGTCTTGACGATCTTCGGGTCGTAGCCGATCGCCGTGATGCCGACGTCCTTCATCACGGAATAGACGTTGCCGGGGTCGTATACGAGCTCGGTCCAGTGCGGCGCCAGGTTCTTGAGATTCGGAATCAGGCTGTGGTCGAGCTTGGCGAGCAGTCCCAGGTTCTTCTCGATGCGCACGTGGTCAGCGTCAGGCACGATGACGTCGTACAGCTTCTGGCCCTTGGTCGCCGTCAGCTTGGTAAACAGCTCCTCGTTGGAGCCGTAGTTGGTCTCCTTGACGGTGACGCCGTACTTGCTGCCAAACGCCTTCTCGTTGTTCGGATCGATGTACTGCGACCAGTTGTAGATCTGCAGCGTGCCTTCGATCGGGGCCCCGCTGGAAACGGAGAGCGCCGACGCGCTGCCGCCGCTGGACGTGGAGCCTCCGCACGCCGCTCCGGCCAGGGTCAGAGCTCCCAGACCGAGCACCTCGCGACGATTCAGCCGCCGCCCGTCTCTGGCGTGTGACTCGTCCATGATCTCGTCTCCTCGTGAGGTCTCGCAGGTGTCGGCTGACACTAGAACGCCGGAGGTGACAGGTCAATCCGCCGCCCCGCGGCGCACACGAGGGCGGTGAGATCGGGTACCGTAGCCAACGTGGGTTACAGCACGCTCCTGTTCTTGCATGTGCTCGGCGCCTTCACCCTGGTCGCGGCGGTGGGCATGTTCGTCGCCATGCTGCTGGCGGTCAGGCGGCAGCCGGACACCCTGGTGGCGCAGCGGATGCTTCCGACGGCACTCGTGCTGTGGGCGGTGGGCGGCCTGTCAGCGCTGGTGTTCGGCATCTGGCTGGCGATCCACGTCAGCCAGTACTCGCTCACCGACGGCTGGATCCTCGGCGCGATCGTGTTGTGGGTGATCGCCTCGGCCATCGGCGGCCGCATCTCGGCGGGCTACAAGAACCTGGGTGACGGGTCGCTCGCCCAGAGCCAGGCGCTGGTGACGCACGGTCTGCTGGTGGTATCGGTGCTGCTGCTCCTGCTCGACATGATCTACAAGCCCGGTGCCGGATGATGGTGCTCGCGATCCGTCCCGACAGCTGGAACTTCCCGCTGCTGCTGCACGTCGGCGGCGCGATGCTCCTGGTCGCGTCGATCACGGTCGCGATCGTGGCCTTCGTGCAGTCCTGGCGCGAGGCGGATCCCGACAGCTCCGCCCGGCTGTTCCGGTTCGGCGCTCTCACGATGTTCTTTGCGGCCCTGCCCGCCTTCATCGTGATGCGCGGCGCCGCCCAGTGGATCGTGTCCAAGGAGCACCTCGAGAACTCGAACGTGGGCTGGATCGGCATCGGCTTCGGAACGTCCGACCTCAGCGGCCTGATCCTGATCATCACGCTGATCCTGACCGGCATCGCGCTTCGCCGCTCACGGCGGGGCGGCGGCCTCGGCAAGCTGGCCAAGGTCGGCGGCGCCCTGCCGCTGGTGCTGATGGTGCTCTACCTGGTCGCCATCTGGGCGATGACCACCAAGCCCAGCTGATCAGGCTGAGGCCTCGGCGGGCTGGTCGGCCAGCTTGACGAGGCTGATCAGGCTGAGGCCTCGGCGGGCTGGTCGGCCAGCTTGACGACCTCGCGCAGGAACGGCACCTCACGGTCGTCCTGCTGCTCGAGTTGCTCCGCGTAGCGGTGGCCGTCCCACACCGCGGCGGCGATCGTGGCCGGGCACCACGCGTCGCCGACGGCGCGAACGGCGCCCGCCCCGGCCTGCTGCAGTTCGGCGACCAGGCTGTCGTGCGGGTCGCGCGCCGTCACCAGCACCAGCGCGTCGCAGCCGGCCGCGTGCTCGCGCTCGGTGTAGGTACAGCCCAGCAGCACCTCTCCCGCGCGGCCGCCGGCGACCGTGTGCGACGTTCGGATCTCGACGTCCAGCTCCAGCAGCCGGCGCTGGATGCGGTCCTGCTCCATCGTGTTCACCGTCCACTCCGACACGCGCGCGGCCGGGGTGACCAGAGTCACGCGGCGGCCCTCCCGCACGAGCAGCTCGGCCAGCACCCCACCCATGTAGTAATGGTCGTCGTCGTAGACGACAACGCGCTCGCCGTCCGGGCGGACGCCGTCGATCAGGTCGTCGGGCGTCAACAGCGGCAGGTCGCCGAAGTCGACCGGCGTCGTATGCCAGCGCCCGGTGCCGTCGCGCCGCCAGCCGGCGCCGGTCGCGATCGCCACGTGGTCGAACCCGTAGGAGACGATCTCCTCGGCCGTCAGCTCGCTGTTGAACGCCAGCTCCACGTTGGTCAGCTTGCGCAGCTGGCCCTCGCGGTAGTCGACCACCCTGATCCAGGTGGCCAGCCCGGGCAGGCGCGCCTCCCTCGTCACCCGGCCACCCAGGTGGTCCCCCGCCTCGGCCAGCACCACGTCATAGCCGCGCCTGCCCAGCGACATCGCCGCCTCCAGCCCGGCCGGGCCGGCGCCCGCGATCAGCACCTTGGCATCGCTGTGGCTGGGCCGGATCCGCTCGGGATGCCAGCCGCGACGCCACTCCTCGCCCATGCTCGGGTTCTGCGTGCAGCGAATCGGGGTCATGGTGGAGTCGCCGGCGACGCAGATGTTGCAGCCGATGCACTCGCGGATGTCCTCCAGCCGGCCCTGCTCGATCTTCTCGGGTAGGAACGGGTCGGCGATCGACGGCCGCGCGGCGCCAATGAAGTCGAGCACTCCATCTCGGATCATCCGAACCATCGTGTCGGGCGACGTGAAGCGGCCGACGCCGACCACCGGCTTGGAGGTGAGAGCCTTGAGCCCTCGCACGTGCTGCTCCTGATGGCCCTCGTCCTCGAACCGAGCGGTGGCCGAATCGTCCTCCCAGGGGCCGGCCACGAAGTCCCACAGGTCGGGCAGCTCGCCCATCCAGCGCAGCACCTGCTCGATGTCCTCCCGCCCGAGGCCCTTCTCGCCCATCAGCTCGGTGACCGTGATCCGGCAGGCCACCGCGATCCGGCCGTCGACCTCCTCGAGCGTGTCCTCGAGCACCTCCCGCAGCAGCCGGGCGCGGTTCTCGAGGCTGCCGCCGTAGCCATCGGTGCGGAAGTTATAGAGCGGCGACAGGAACTGCCCGATCGTGTTCAGCCCGTGCGAGGCGTAGACGTAGACGATGTCGAAACCGGCCTCGATCGAGCGCGACACGGCGCGGCGATGCCAGAGGCGCAGGTCGGCGATGTCCTGGGCGCTCATCTGCCGCACCTGGGTGGGATCGATGCCGGTGACGGGCATGTGGTTGGCCGCCATCGGCGCCTCCCGGCTCCACAGGTTGGCGCCGTGAATGCCGTTGTGGACCGGTTCGATCCCGGCCAGCGCGCCGTGCGCGTGGACGCGCTCGGTCATCCGCGCCAGGGCCGGGATGTCGTCGTCGTTCCAGAGCCTGCCCTCGGCGTAGGGTGACACCTCCGAGGTGGGGTGGATCTCGACCTCCTCGGTGCAGACCACCGCCCACCCGCCCTCCGCCTTGACGCCGCGCATCTCGGCCAGTGCGGTGGGATCGCGGTGGCCCATGCCGTTGCAGTGCGGCACCTGGTAGAACCGGTTGCGCGCGACCACGGGGCCGATCGGCACCGGTTCGAACAGGATGTCGTAGCGGGGATCTCTGGGCATGTGCGCACGCGGCTTGCCAGCCGCCCGCGGTTTTGATTGACTAATCAGTCAAGGCGCCAAAATCCTACAGGAAGCCGCGGCTGTCCGGCTACCTGTTCACGACCGAAGGGACAACGAATGCCTGACCTCACCACGAAGCTCTACTTCGGCCCCTGGTACAGGCGCTCTCCCTACTTCGAAGCGACCCGCCGCGCCGGGTGCAAGGCGTACGACATTTACAACAAGATGTACCTGCCGGCCGAGTACGACGACGTCTCCGTCGAGTACAAGGCGCTGCAGGAGGGTGTCACGCTGTGGGACGTCGGGGTCGAGCGGACGGTGCAGGTGAGCGGTCCCGACGCCGACAGGCTGATCGACATGCTGACCTGCCGTGACCTCACGAAGTGCGCGGTCAAGCAGGGCAAGTACATGCTCGTCACGTCGCCGGAGGGCGGCATCGTCAACGATCCCGTGCTGCTGCATGTCGAGGAGAACGTGTGGTGGATGCAGCTGGCCGACAGCGACGCCGGGCTGTACGCGATCGGCGTGCTGTCGCAGCTCGATCTGGACGCCGAGGTCAGCTACCCGGACGTGCACCCGGTGCAGGTGCAGGGGCCGCTTTCGGCAAAGACGCTGGAGAAGCTGGTCGGACCCGCCATCTACGACATCAGGTACTACTGGTGCGAGCGCTTCACGATCGGCGACATCCCGGTCGTGATCAGCCGCACCGGCTGGTCGGCGGTTCCCGGCTTCGAGGTGAACCTGCTCGAGGGCACCCGCGGCGACGCGCTCTGGCAGGCGATCATGGACGCGGGCGAGGAGTTCGCGATCCGGCCGATCGCCCCCAACGAGGCCCGGCGCGTCGAGGCCGGCATCTTCAACTGGGGATCCGACATCTCGCTGGGCGATACGCCCTTCCACGTGATGGGGCTGGAGCGGCTGGTCGAGGATCAGCCGCAGGACTACATCGGCAAGCAGGCGCTGGAGCGGGTGCGCCGCGAGGGCGTCGACCGCAGGCTGGTGGGCATCGAGTTCGACGAGACCGAGCCGATCGAGGGCATCACGCGGCCCTGGCCGGCCCACGTCGACGCCAAGCCGGTCGGGCGCGTCACCGACGCCGTCTGGTCGCCGGGCCTGCAGAAGAACATCGGCTACGTGTGGGTGCCGACGGAGCTGTCCGAGCCAGGGAACACTATCGACGTCGAGTCCGAGACCGGCACCATGCGCGGGCGCACCGCGACCATCCCCTTCGTCGATCCGCGCAAGGAGCGGCCCGCGCAGGCGCTTCAGGGTGCGGCCGGCTGAGCGACCGCGGCAACCAGCGCGTCCACCAGCCGCTCCAGGCATCCGGGCTCGGCCGCTGCGTGGACGGGATTCAGCTCGGTCACGGTCAGCGCGGCCGTGCGCCGGTCGGCCATCAGCACCGGCAGCGCCGCTGCGACAGCCGTCAGCGGCACGCCCACGTTGCGGCCCGTGTTTTCCGAGAGCGGCGCGTCCACGAAGTCGACCACGTCGACGTCGAGGTGGACGACCACGCGCGTCGCATCGGCGAGCTGTGCGAGCGCGCGCTGCGCGGCGGCAGCGGGGTCGGCCCGCAGCGCCTCTGCGGCGACGACCGCGACCGACCGCTCGGCGATCACGGACAACTCCCAGTCGGTGGCCTGGCTGTGCTCGTGGCCCAGCACCACGACCTGGGAGGGGTCCAGCATCGGCACGAACGGCGAGGCGAGGTCGGCCAGGTCGGGCAGGCAGCCCTCGACGCCCAGCATATGCGCCATCCCCAGCCAGTCGAGCGCGCCGTCGACCACCCTCGAGGGCACGTTCAGGTCGGCGTGCATATCCAGGTAGACGAGGCCCGTGTGGCCGCCGGCCAGGCGGCTGCCCGCCACGGTGCCCACGCCGACCGTGCAGTCGCCGCCCAGCACCAGCACACGACAGCCGGCCGCGAGCCGGCCCGCGACCTCGTCGCGCACACGCGCTGCCGTCTCCGCGACGAGCGCCGCGTGCTGAGCACGAGGCTGCGCCCTGTCCGGACGCCAGCCGAACTCCGGCAGGTCACCCAGATCGAGCACGTCGCCGCCGGCCGCCAGCCGCTCCACCAGACCGGCCTCGCGCAGTGCGGCCGGCGCACGCTCCTGGCCGGCCGCGAAGGCGCCGGCGCTGGACGGGACGCCCAGGATGAACAGATCGCGGCCGCGCACCGCCGTCAGAGGCTGAACGGCGGGTAGCGATCCGTCGCCAGCAGCAGCGCGTAGGCCTCGACCCGCAGCGCCCAGCGCATCACCCCGACGTTGTAGTCGAACGCCCAGCGCGGATAGCGACCGGTGAACAGGATGGCGAACCACGCGCAGATGACGACGAAGAACGCGCCGATCGACAGCGCGAACAGCACGATGTAGTGCGGGATCGCGAGCAGCCACTTGACCAGCGGCAACCAGCGCGACAGGGCGGCTCCGTCCGGCCGCTCCAGATCGAGGTGCACCGACTGGTGGTCGTCGGTCGACGGATAGCGGTCGTCCAGCAGCAGCAGGTAGGCCGAGATCCGGGTCGTGAACCGTGTCAGCTCGAGGTTCCAGTCAAACCACCAGCCCGGGTACTTGCGACGGAACAGCAGCATCACCAGCACCGGTAGGAACAGGATGCCGGTCGCGACCGCGGCGTACCCGCCGCCTCCGCTGGAGTTGTTGAACACGTCCGGCTGCATCAGCGCTGCGACGATCAGGATCGGGATCGCGGCGAAGACGCGGAAGAACGTCGACAGCCGGCTCAGCTGGCGGTCCGGGTAGTCCACCTCGAGCTGCAGCGGATACGGGTCGACCGGCGCTACGGGCGGCGGGACCCAGGCACCGCCGGCCTCCGGCGGGCCGCCCGCGGCACCGAGCTGGTGGCCGCAGTTGGGACAGAACGCGGCACCGGGTGGTACGGGCGCCCCGCAGTTCGGGCAATAGGCCATCTGACTGCGACCGCTACGCCGGCGGAGCGGCCGCCGCGTCGGCCTGCCACAGGTGGAACTCGTTGCCCTCGCTGTCCTTGCAGGCGGCGAACCAGCCGTGGCCCGGAACCGGCGTCTTATCGTCGGCACTGCCACCCAGCTCCCGCACGCGGGCGCTTGACGCGTCGATGTCCCCCGTGTCGAAGTAGTACTTGGGATGCCCCGGGTTCTCGCCCGCGTAGATGGCCGCCCCCGATTCCTCACCAGTCTGCGCCATCCGGTAATCCATCTCCGGCATCCCCGAGTCTCCGAACTCCCAGCCGAAGACGCCGTTCCAGAACCGCTGCGCGCGGTCCGCGTCCTCTGCGACGAACTCGATGTGAACGATCTCTCCCGCCATGCCGCCTCCTCGTGTGGTGGTCTAGAACCCGCCCATCGCCAGCACCGTGGCCAGCGTGTCGGCCTCGTCGGCCCGCTTGTCGTCACGGTATCGCAGCACCCGCGCGAACCGCAACGCGACGCCGCCCGGGTAGCGCGTGCTGCGCTGCAGACCGTCGAATGCAATCTCCACCACCAGTTCCGGGTGCACCTCGACGGTGATCCCGTGCCGCGCTGTCTCGAGCTCCAGCAGCCGCTCAGTCTGCCAGGTCAGCGTCGCGTCGGTCAGCCCCTTGAAGGTCTTGCCCAGCATCACGAAGCCGCTGCCGTCGTCCGCGCGGGCGCCCAGGTGCAGGTTGCTGAGCCATCCCTGGCGGCGGCCGTGCCCCCACTCAGCCGCCAGCACCACCAGGTCGAGCGTGAGCCGCGGCTTGACCTTGATCCAGCCGGCACCGCGGCGACCCGCGGCGTACGGAGCGTCCAGCGACTTGACCAGCACGCCCTCGTGGCCGCGGGCCAGGGTGTCGGCCTGGAAGGTCGCCGCCTGCTCGGCGGAGCCCACCACCATCCGCGGCACCCGCATCGACTCGGGCACGATCGCCGCCAGCCGCCGCCCGCGCTGCTCGGCGGGCTGATCGAGCAGGTCCTCGCCGTCGGCGTGCAGGATGTCGAAGATAAACGGCGTCAGCGGGATCTCGCGGCGCAGGGTGTCCACCGACGTGCGGCTTCCGAAACGCGACCCGGTCACCTGGAACGGGTGCGGCCGTCCATCCGGTTGCAGGGCGATCGCCTCACCGTCCAGCACCAGCGATTCGGCGTCGAGCGCCAGCGCCGCCTCGACCACCTCGGGCACGCGGTCGGTGACCTCGTCGAGGGAGCGCGTGAACACGCTCACCTGATCGCCGCGTCGGTGCACCTGGATGCGGGCGCCGTCCAGCTTCCACTCGAGGGCGGCCGGGTCGATCTTCGCCAGCGCCGTGGCCAGATCGGGGGCCGTCCCCGCCAGCATCGGCTGCACCGGCCGTCCCACCTCGAGCCGCACCGCCCGCAGGCCGTCGATCCCGTCGAACACGGCGATCCGGGCCAGCTCGCCGGCGTCTCCGAGCAGCATCAGCGCCCGTCGCGCCTCGCTCGCCGGCACGGAGGCCGCACGCGCCACGGCGTCGGTGACCACCGACTGCAGAGCTCCCTGGCGCAGATCGCTCAGGATCAGGCGCCGCAGGAACTCCTGCTCCGGCTCGGTGGCCGCCGCGAACAGCGCGTGTACCGCGCCGGCCCGCTCGGCCTGCGATCCCGCGCCGGAGATGCCCGCGATTCGCTCCAGCGCGGCGTCCACGGCGACCAGCGTCAGCGTCGCGTCGGCGGCGGGCGGCGGCAGCTCGCGCAGCGCCGCCCAGCCAGCGCCGAGCCGCCGCTGGCGCGGCTCGCCGGCCAGGAACCCGGCGCCGATCGCGACCTCGTCCCGGTCCATCCCGGCGATGCAGGCGGCGAGCAGCTCGACCTTCTCGCTGCGCGACCTGGTGGCGGCGACGGCGGCGGAGGTCTCGACGATGTGCTTCAGGCGCATCGGCGCCGTTCAGCCGTCATCCACCGCCAGCATCACGTCCGAGGCCTTGACCACGGCCGTCACCGCGCTGCCCTCGGACAGACCCAGCTCGTCGACCGCCTCGACCGTGATCGACGAGACCATGCGCTGGCCGTTCACGTCGACCACCACGTTGGCTATCGCCTCGCCGCGGCGGATGCTCACGACCTTGCCGGTCAGCCGGTTGCGGGCACTGAGCTTCATGTGAACCTCCTGACGAACTCCAGGGAGGTGTCGGCCACCTCGCGCCAGCTGCTGTCGATCGTGAGCGCGTGGCCACGGCCGCTCATCTCGACGATCTCGGTGACAGCCTCCTTGTTCTTCTTCTGCTTCTTGAAGGAGGCGTTCGCGATCGCCCAGGGCACGGTGTGATCCTTCTCGCCGGAGATGATGAGCAGCGGTCCGCGCTCCGGGTTCTTGTGGTCGACCTTCACTTCCGTCCACGGGTTGAAGTTGGCGGTCGCGGCCTGGAACAGCGGAGCGCCGGGGGCGGGCACGGCAAACGCATCGTAGAGCTGCCGGGCCTCGTCCTCGTCGACCGCGTTTGCGAACGCGTAGCGGAACTGCTCGTAGGTGAGCGGCACGGCGCGGTGGCGGTTGGCAGGGTTGGTGAGCACCGGGCTGGCCGAGCGCAGGGCCGAAACCGGCAGCGGCAGCACTCCGCGGAATGGCGCCGGGTCGATCGCCACCGTGGCGGTCGACAGTCCCCGTCCGGCCAGGATCTGAGCCAGCAGGCCGCCGAACGAGTGGCCGATCACGACCGGCTTTCGGTCGAGCTTGCCGATCACCTCAGCAAAGTGGTCGGCGACGTCGCCAACGGTCTTGTTGGCGAACGTGTCGGGGTTCGCATTCGCCTCGGCGACGGTCTCCGGGTCGTCGGGCCAGCCCGGCGCGAGGGCGGCGTAGCCCGCCGCGTCGAACACCTCCGCCCACCGGTCCCAGCTGCTCGGAAGCAGCCACAACCCGTGTACGAACACAGCAGGAATCCGGCCGGTCGCGTTGACCTTGTCCACGTCCTGCTGCTCGTGCGTTGCAATCGTCGACATCACATCCACCCCTAAGTCGATGTTGTCGAGCCATCCTAGCCGGGGCCCCGAAGCGCCCGCTGCTACCTTGCCGGGCGTGACCGCTCAGCCTCAGATTCGCACGGTTGGAGGGCTGACCGGCCTGGCGCTGGCGGGCCTGGCGGCGGCCTCCCTGGTCGTCGGTTGCGGCTCGTCGGGTGCCGCTTCAACGCCGTCCGCGTCGACGCCGGCGACCATCGCCGAACAGCTGACCTCGGCCGACGCCGCGCTGCGGCCGGCGCTGGACAGGTGGCGCGCGTCCGACCCGAAGCTGGCGAACACACCTCCCGCCGGCGTGCTGGCCGCCGCCGCCCAGGAGCGACAGCTGGTGCATCAGCTGGCCGAGGCGCCATCGCTGATCCGCCCCACGCTGGCGGCGCTTCCGCCCTCGCTGGCAGCCGCCGTCCGGTCGCAGCTGCGCGCGGCACTGGCGCTGCGGCGGCTGGCCGGGCCGCCGTCGGGAAGGCCCGTGACGCTGCACCTCGATCCGGCACCGCCCGCCGGGCAGCTGCTGGCCGACTACCACCTGGCGCAGAGCCGGTTCGGGGTGCGCTGGCAGACGCTGGCGGCCGTGAACCTGGTCGAGTCGGCGTTCGGCCGCGTCGGCAACACCAGCAGCGCCGGCGCTCAGGGGCCGATGCAGTTCCTGCCCTCCACCTGGAAAGCCTATGGCCTGGGCGGCGATATCCACTCGCCCCGCGACGCGGTGCTGGGCGCGGGCAACTACCTGCACCAGTCGGGTGCGCCGGCCGACGAGCGACGTGCGCTGTTCGCCTACAACCACTCGAGCCTGTACGTGCGGGCGGTGCAGGCCTACGCCCACGCGATGGCGCGCGACCGGCTCGGGTTCCTGACCCTGTACGCCTGGGAGGCGAGCCTGCCGGCCACCATCTCGTGAGCCACCGTTACCTGACCGAAACGCGCTCGACCAGGTCCGGATACGCTCAGCGCCTACGCTTCGTGGCATGCACCGACCCGGCATGACCGCACGACGGGCTGTAGCCGCGACCGCGCTTTGCTGCGCGCTGATGGCCGCGGGCGCGGCCCAGGCACGTGCCGGCGGGACGCCTCACGAAAGCGTTCCCGCCGCCACGCCCACGCTGTCGCAGCTGGTCGGCCAGCGGCTCGTGGTCGCGTTCAAGGGCACGACCGCCAGCCGCAGCCTGCGAGCCCGGATCAGAGCCGGCCAGATCGGCGGCGTGATCCTGTTCGGGTCGAACATCGCCTCGCCGTCGCAGCTGAAAGCGCTCACCGCCAAGCTGCAGCTGGCCGCGCACAACGGCGGGCAGCCGCCCCTGCTGATCACCACCGACCAGGAGGGCGGCCTGGTCAAACGGATCCCGTGGGCGCCCCCGAACCACTCGGCACAGCAGCTGGGCCAGATGCCGACCACACAGTCCCATACTGCCGGATCCGTGACCGCGGCGGCGTTGCGTGCGGACGGCGTCAACGTCGACCTGGCGCCGGTCGCGGACGTGCCCACCGGGCCGTCCGACTTCGTCGAGCAGCAGCAGCGGGCGTTTTCGACCAGCCGCTTCATCGTCGCCAAGGATGCGTCGGCGTTCGCGGACGGGCTCGAGGGCCACAAGGTGTGGCCTACCCTGAAGCACTTCCCCGGCCTCGGCCGCGCGACCGTGTCCACCGACGACGCGCTGGTGCACATCACCGCCACCGCCCAGCAGCTGGGGCGGGCGTGGCTGCCCTACAAGGTCGCGTTCCGCCAGAACCTCGACCCGATGGTGATGCTGTCCACCGCCGTCTACCCGGCGCTCGACAGGCGCGCGGCGGCCTGGTCGCCGGCGGTCATCAAGGGCATCCTGCGAAAGCGGCTCGGGTTCACGGGTGTCACCATCACCGACTCACTGGACGCGGCCGCGCACGTCCGCCACACAACCGCTCCTCCGCTGGCGCTGAAGAGCGCAGCGGCCGGCTCCGACCTGATCCTGATCACCGGCCCGCGGGCCTCCAGCGTAGCCGTGTTCAAGGCGCTGCTCGCGGCGGCCAGGAACGGCACCCTGCCGATGGGCGGCCTCAACACGTCATACGCCCGCATCGTGGCGCTCAAGGCCCGGCTCTAGCACCGCGCCGGAGCTCAGCGCCGGGGCCGGGCCGACTCGGCGGTGATCGCCACGTTCACCGTCGAGCAGCGGCCACAGCGCACGCGCACCTTCTTCGTCATGTAGGTGCCGTCCATCGATGCGGCCAGCAGATTCCCGCACTCCACGCACACGTAGTCGTCGGGGCCGTTGCCGCGGAAGACGGGGCGGTCGGGGTCATCCTGGATCGCCGTACCGCCGTCGCGCGGCACCTCGCCCTCGCGGATGTGGCGCATCGTGATCGTCGCCATCGGCCGACCTCAGAGCTGTCCGAGCTTGCCGGCGAAGTCGCTGATCAGCGCGTCCAGCACGCCCGACACCACGCCCTCGCCCATCGACGCCGCCTTGCCGGTGATCTGGGCGCTCGTGTGGATGTCGCCGCCGCCGTCGTGCAGTGCGAACGTGATGGTGCCGTTCGCGAAGCCCTGCCCGCCCGCTTCGCGGGACTTCACCGTCAGCACTGCGCGGTGTGCGGCAGCGTCCTGCTCAGTCGTCTCCAGGGTGCCGGTGAAGGTCATCGACATCGCCCCCATCTTGACCTTGATCTCGGCCCTGACCGAGTCCGGCCCCGTGCGCTCGAGCACCGTCGCCCCCTCCACGCACGGCACCACGCGCTCGAGATCGAGGATGGTGGCATAGCTGTCGTCGAGCGGCCGCGACGTGGTGAACGAGTGGTCGAGTTCTACCGCCATGGTGCCGTCCTTGTGAGCGGGTGGGTGCGTGCGAGCGAGCCCGGCATTATAGGCTTGGGGACGTGGCGATTCCCGCTGGCAGATACGCGCTCGGGCCCGACGACGGCACGCTGTCCGTGCGCACCCAGAGGACCGGGGCGGCGGCCATGGCCGGCCACAACCTGCTGCTCCACGTCACCTCCTGGGAAGCCGTGCTGGTGGTGGGAGAAAACCCGGCGGATGTGGTGATCGAGGTCAGCGTCGACGGCGGGTCGCTGCGCGTTCAGGAGGGCAGCGGCGGTGTGCAGTCGCTGAGTGATGATCAGAAGGCGGAGATCGAGCAGACGGTCGACAACGAGGTGCTGAGGGGTGAGCAGATCAGCTTCGAGTCGACATCGGTGCGCGCGGACGGCGACAGCCTCAGGGTCGAAGGCGATCTGACGCTCCACGGAACCACCCGTCCGCTGGGCTTCGACGTCGCCATGACGGGCGACGGAACGCTCGGCGCCACGGCCGTGATCAAGCAGACGGACTGGGGCATGAAGCCCTACTCGACGCTGTTCGGAGCGCTGAAGGTGGTCGACGAGGTCGAGGTCGGCATCGTCGCGCGGCTCGGCTCCTAGATACCGGGAGGGTGATGGTTTCGCACCGTGCCGGCACGATCCGTCACGCTGCCCTCCCGGGCGTGCAACCCCCGGCGCGCTCCTAACGGGCTCAGAGCCCGACTCGGGCGGCGTGGGCGGTCCGGCACGGAGTCGTTGCTGGTCGTTGCCGGGGTGTGATGCGCCCCCGCATGGCAGCGCGGTGGCCGGTTCGGAGCCGTGATGTTGGCGCTGGCCGAGCGGAGCGGATCGTGACGCGTGGCGGTGGCATCGCCACAGCGGCGTGAGGTTCGTTGCACTATTCGGTGTCACGCACCGGTCACGAACGCGTGAACGGCTCAGTCGCTGTAGACGGTCTGGGCGTCCAGCCCGCCTTCGACGCCGGGGGGCAGCGCGCCGGTGCCGTGGGCGTACAGCGCGATGTCCGCCACCGTCGCAACCTGCGACGGGTCGCTGCCGTCGCCGTTGACCCAGGCGCCGTTCGACCAGGTCAGC
>DATIOK010000001.1:0-19246 GCA_035473255.1 Gaiellales bacterium | reverse complement strand
GCCCATCGGCGAACGCGAGCAGCAGGTCGCGCTCGGTGAAGATCCCGGCCAGCTCCGGCCCCTCCATCACCAGGCAGGCGCCCACCCGCCGCTCCTTCATCACGCCGGCCGCCTCGACAGCGGTGGTCGCCGGCGTGACCGTAACCAGGTTGGTCTGCATAATCTCGGCGATCCGCACTTGTGCCTCCTGATACAAGGTGCTTCCAGGAGTTGTAGCACAGCGTCGCCCACCGGCAATGTCCGGTGGGCGACGCGATCCAGGACGGATCAGATGGTCGTGTCGGGAGGCGCCGGCGTGAAGTCGACGTTCTCGTCGAGCGGTGCCACGCCGTGATGCGCGGCCGCGTGGGAGGCGGCGTTCTTGATCCGCTCCGGCTTCCAGACCTGCATCAGGATGTACCAGATCAGTGACAGGAACACCACGCCCAGCGCCCACCACATCGCCAGCCAGTTCAGGTTGGTGGTGTCGTGCGGGCCGGGGTGCAACGCGCCGTAGAAGCCCAGCACCGGGGTGGCGACGGCGACGATCACGACCAGGTACTGCCACCACGCGCCGTTGTCCCTGACCAGCAGGCCGATCGCCGCCACCGACAGCGCGATGTAGACGAGCTCGATCGCGAATGACCCGGCCGTGGCTGAGACCAGGAACGCGCTGAACTCACGCGACCCGGCGATCGGGATGAAGCGATCCATCGTGTGGCTGTACATGCCGATCAGGATCAGGCCGACGCCACCGACCACCACCATCAGGTTGCCGACCCAGGGCGTGTTGTGGCGCGAGGTCTTGGCGAACGCCGACGGCAGCAGCCCGTCGCGGCCGAGCGCGAAGTAGCCGCGCCCGATGGTGACGCAGATCGCCAGCGCCAGTGCGGTGGCGTCGAGGATCACGACCAGGTCGACCAGGCCGGCGTAGGACTTGCCGATGTACTGCGTGGCCAGGTTGTCGAGCGTGGCCGGATCGAGCCATGCGCCCTTGTCGACTGCCGCCTTGCCCAGGCCGACCTCGATCGCGTAGGACATCAGCACGTAGAAGGCGGCCGACACGCCCACCGTCCACAGCAGCGCGCGCGGGATCGACTTGTGGGGGTCGTTGCTCTCCTCCCCCAGCGATGCCGCCGCCTCGAACCCGACGAACAGCAGGATGCCCAGCATCACCCCGTCGAAGATGGTGCTGATCGACGTGGTGCCGGGATTGAACATCTGCAGCGTGTTCCCGTTCTCGCCGCCCTGGAAGATGATCGCCAGCGCTAGGATCGTCATAACGGTGAACGAGATCGCCGCGAAGCTGAGCATCAGCCCGATCGCAAGCCGGATGCCGACGTAGTTCAGGATCAGCACCAGGACTAGGAAGAACAGGGCGAACACCCACCACGCCGGTAGCGTGGAGGTGAGCCAGTCCATGTGCTGCGCCCAGAAACCCTGGGTGAGGATGCCGAGGCCGAGGTAGATGCCGCCGCCGCCCAGGAACAGGGTGCCGACGAAGAAGACGCCCGCGAAGAAAACGCCGACCGCGGGATGCGCGCCATGCGTGAGGTACTCGTAGATGGCGCCGGCGCCCTGGTACTTGCGGGCGAAGAGCGCGATGGCGTAGGCGATCGCGAGCACGCCGAGGCCGGCGACGAGGACGCTCAGGGCGGTGTTGAACGTCGAACCGTTGACCGGGTTCGATACCAGGCTGAGGACGAGAGCGGTCGAAAACATGGGGCCGATGGCCAGAGCCTGCGCGACGGCGGCCATGGTGCCCAGCCGCCGTTCACCCAATCCCCCGCCATCGGTGGGCGGCGGTGAGGTTGCTGCCATGACGTCCCTCCTCGGGTCGGTTGGATTGGATACATTCGCACCGGAGGCGGACGGCTGTCAAGACTGGTCGCCTTGACCCGCTCGAGCGACGGCGTAATGTATGCAAAGACCATGAGCGCGCAGCCGGCCATCGCCCCGCTCCACATCCAGAGCGTCGTCGACCACGTCTACTCGGCGCTGCGAGAGCGGATCCTGTCGGGCGACCTGCCCCGCGGCGCCAAGCTGCGCCAGGCGTCGCTGGCCGACGAGCTGGGCGTATCGCGGACGCCGTTGCGGGAGGCGCTGCGGCGGCTGTCCACCGAGGGTCTGGTGGAGTTCTCGCCGAACCGCGGCGCGACCGTGTCGGAGCTCGACTTCGGTGACATGCGCCACGCCTGGTCGGCACGCGTGGCGCTCGAGCCGGGCGCGGCGCGGCTGGCGGCGCAGCGGCGCGACCCGGAGTCGATCGCGGTGATGCGCGACGCGGTCAAGCTGCAGCGGCAGGCGGCCGGCGACGGCATGGACAGCTTCGCCGCCAACCGCTCGTTTCACCTGGCGCTGGCGGCGGCGTCCGGGAACCCGCACCTGACGCGGTTCGCGGAGATGCTGTGGGTGCCGCGGATCGGCGTTCCGATCTACCAGGCACAGGCCGCGGAGCCGCGCGGTGCGGCGGGCTGGGCCGACGAGCACGAGGGCATCGTCGACGCGATCGCGTCCGGCGACGCGGACGCAGCCGAGCGGCTGACGCGCGAGCACGTGTCGGCACACCCGCCGGTGGCGCCGTCGTGAACAACGGCGGCAACCTGGCGATTCTGGGCGCGCGGATTCGCACGCTCGATCCCGACCGGCCGTGGGCGAGCGCGGTGGCAGTCAGCGACGGCGTGATCGTCGCGGTGGGCGACGACGACGAGGTGCGCAGGGCGAGCGGGCCCGGCGCAGAACTGATCGACGGAGCCGGCATGACGGTGGTGCCGGGGCTGACCGACAGCCACATGCATCCGTTCCTGGGCGCGCTGGAGACGCGCGGGGCCGACCTGGCCGGCGCGGCCACGGTGGAGGAGGTGCGCGAGCGGCTGGCGGCCGAGCGGCGCCACTGCGGCGAGGGCGAGTGGGTGACCGGGTTCTCGCTCGAGTACCGGGTGTTCGACGGGATCGAGGCCAGCGGTGAACTGTTTGAGGAGGCGGTCGGCGGCAACCCAGCGCTGCTCACGTTCTTCGATTTCCACACCGCGCTGGCCACGCCGCCTGCGCTGGCCGCGGCCGGGATCACGGGAGCGCGCAGCTTCGACGACGCGTCCGAGATCGTGTGCCGCCCGGACGGCCGGCCCACGGGCGAGCTGCGCGAGGAGGCGATCGGCCTGGTGGTGGAGGCGATGCCTGTACCGGGCGATGAGCAGCGTCTGGCCTACATCGCGGAGGCGTTGGCGGCCATGAACCGGGTCGGCCTGACCGCCTCACACATGATGGACGGCACGCTGGCCACGCCCGACGACTGCCGGGCGCTGGAGGGGAGCGGCCGGCTGACGGTGCGGCAGGTGGTGCCGTTCACGGTGCAGCCGACGATGAGCGACGACGAGATCCATGCGGCGATCGCGGCCGGCGCGCAGTCGGGGCGGCTGTGGCGGTCGGGCTGGGCGAAGTTCTTCATCGACGGCGTTGTCGAGTCGGGCACCGCGTGGCTCGAAGAGCCCGACACCGAGGGACGCGGCACCGAGCCGAACTGGCCGGATGCGGAGCGCTACGCCGCGGTGATCGCGCGCTTCGCCGAGGCCGGGATGCCGTCTATCACGCACGCCATCGGCGACCGCAGCGTGCGCTGCGCGCTTGACGCCTACCGGCGGGCGGGACCGGTGGTGCGCGGGCCGCACCGCGTCGAGCACATCGAGACGCTGCAGGACGACCAGCTGCCCCGGTTCGCACCCGAGCGCGTGGTGGCGTCGCAGCAGGCCAGCCACCTGCAGTGGATGACACCGGACATGAGCGATCCCTGGAGCAGGTCGCTGGGGCCAGAGCGCGCCGGCCGCGGCTTCCGGACGGCCGAGCTGCGGCGTTCGGGCGCGGTGCTGGCGCTGGGTTCGGATTGGCCGGTGGCGGGGTTCGACCCACGCGAGTGCATGGCCTGGGCGCGGCTGCGACGGCGGCCGGGCAACCGCGACGCGGGCGGCTACGGCGAGCACCAGCGGCTGTCAGCGCTGGAGGCGCTTGAGGGCTACACGACCCAGGCCGCGCTGGCGGTCAACGACTCGGCAGTCGCCGGCCGGATCAAGCCCGGCTACCGCGGCGACCTGACGGCGTTCGCTGCCGACCCGGTCGACTGCGACGCGGACGACCTGGTCGACCTCCCGGTGCTGCTGACCGTGGTCGACGGCCGCCCCGTGTTCCGCGCCTGACGGCCGCCGGGCCGCATCACGCCCTCGTCACGAGACGCAACGATGCTGTGCCGAATCCCTGTCGGGGACCTGATCGGGCTCTGAGCCCTGTTCGGGGCCGTCTGACCCCTGGCTCAGCGCTCGAGCGTGACCGGGTTCGAGAGCGTACCGACCCCGCCCACGGTGATGTCGACGACGTCGCCTTCCTGCAGATAGACCGGCGGCACCCGCGAGTCGCCGACCCCGGCCGGCGTGCCGGTGACCAGCACGTCCCCGGCCTGCAGCGCCATCCCCCGCGACAGGTACACGATCAGCTCCACCACGGAGAAGATCAGGTTTCGCGTGTTCGACGACTGCCGCTGCTCGCCGTTCACCTTCGTCGAGACGTCGATGTCGGCCAGGTCGACGCCGTCGGCAGATGCCACACACGGCCCCATCGGCCCGAACGTGTCGAAGCTCTTGCCCAGCGTGAACTGCCGCAGCGGCGTCTCCAGCTGCGCCCGCCGCCCGGACACGTCGTGGAAGGCCGTGATCCCGCCCACCGCTGCCCGCGCGGTGACGTCGTCGGCCCTGTAGACGTCCCGCCCCAGCACCACCGCCACCTCTCCCTCGTAGTCCGGTCGCGTCTCCTCGCGCGGCACCACGATCGCCTGGCGGTGGCCGATCAGGCACGTTGTCCATTTCGCAAACACCACCGGAACGTCCGGGATCTCGAGCTCCGCCTCCTCCGCGTGGTCGCGGTAGTTGAGGCCGATCGCCAGCAGCTTCACGGGCTCGGTCGGGTGCAGCAGCCGCACGTCCTCAATCGGATGCGCCAGCCCCGAGGCGTCGGCGATCGTCCGCCAGCCCTGCTCGCTGGGCACGAACCCGCGCGGCCCGGCCGGCCCCGCGTCGAAGATCACCTCGCCGTCCAGCCGCCCCAGCTTGACGTCGCCGGACGGATCCAGGAACCGCACGGCCCTCATCGTCCCTGCTCCGTCCGCAGCACCTTTAGCGCATTGATCGCCCGCGGGATGCCCGCGTAGGGCGCCGTCTGCAGGATCGTCTCCTCGATCTCCTGCCACGGCACGTCGATCGCCCGCAGCGCCCGGATGTGCGCCGCGACCTGTGGGTCCGAGCTGCCGATCGCCGTCAGCACCGCCACGATGATCAGCTCCCGCTCGCGCGCCGTCAGCCCGTCGCGTGTATGCACCTCGCCGAACACCCAGTCCACCAGCCAGTCACCCATCGGGCTGCCCATCCGCTCGATGAAGGCGTCGCCGCCGGGCTCGTCGCCCAGCTCCTTCAGCCGCGCCAGGCCGCGCTCGTGCCGCGTCGCGCTCTCCATTCCGTCCTCCTGCTCGGTCACCGCCCAACCATATCCAGCACGCGCCGGCCGCGCCGCGCTGGACGGACAGCCGACCCATGCGACACGATGAGAGCATGGTCAACAGCTACATCCTCGTCCGCCACGCGGAGACCCCCTACAGCGCTCAGGGCCGCATGAACCCTGACTCGACCGTCGAGGTGGGCCTGACCGCACCCGGTGAGCGCGCCGCCCGCGGCCTCGGCCGCGACCTCGCCTCCGAGCGAATCGACGCTCTTGTCGTCGCGCCGTCACTGCGCACGCGGCTGACGGCCGCGGCGCTTGTGGCCGACCGCGACGTCTCCACCCACGTCGTCGACCAGCTCGCCGAGATCGGCGTCGGCCCGTTCGAGGACGGCCCCGTATCCGCCTATTCCACCTGGCTCCGCAACAACCCGCTGACCGCTGCCCCGCCCGGCGGCGAGAGCGCGCTGGATGCGACAACCCGCTTCCTGGCCGGATGGCGCCGGGTGCTGAGACTGCCGGGGCCGGTTGTGCTGGTGGTCAGCCACAACCTGCCGCTGCGCATGCTCATGAACGCCGCCGCGGGCGACGACCCGCTGACCGGCCCGCTGCAGCGCATCCCCAACGTCACCCGCCACGACCTCACCCGCGACCAGGTCGAAACCGGCGTCGCCGCCCTCCGCCGCTGGCGCGACGAGCTCGCCCCGAAGCAGGGATAGACTCGGTCAGGTAACCGCGTCCACCAGGCCGGGGAGCCGGGCTTGCCCTCCAGCAGCAAAGCGCATATTGTATCCAATCGTGTCTGAGCGACGGGTTCGGGTGCTGGTCGAGGGGTCTCCCAGCTGGGGCCGGCTGGACGGCGGCAGCGTCGTCCTCGACTCCGGCGAACGCCTGGACGAGGCGACCGCGCAGTTCCTGGCACCGGTCGAGCCGACCAAGATCATCGCCACGCACCTCACCTACCGCAGCCGTGTCGAGGAGTACGCCGCGCGCACGCCGCCCGAGCCCTCCTACTTCATGAAGCCGCCGACCACCTTGAACGGCCACCGCGGCCAGCTGCGCCGTCCGCGCGGCGCCCGCTTCCTCAACTACGAGGGCGAGGTGGCCGTCGTGATCGGCCGCGCCATGCACGGCGTGCCCGAGGCGGACGCGCTCGGATACGTCGCCGGCTACGCCTGCGCAAACGACGTCGGCCTGCACGACTTCCGCCACGCCGACCGCGGCTCGATGCTGCGCGTCAAGGGCCAGGACGGCTTCTGCCCGATCGGCCCCGAGCTGGTGCCCGCCGACCAGTTCGACCCCACCACGTTCGAGATCCGCACCTATCTGAACGGCGAGGTGGCACAGGAGGGCTCGGCCGCCGACCTGATCTGGCCCATCTCCTACCTGCTGGCCGACCTCTGCCGGGTGATCACGCTCGAGCCCGGCGACGTCGTGCTGTCGGGCACCCCCGCCCACTCGCGGCCGATGGAGCCGGGCGACGTGGTCGAGGTCGAGGTGACCGGCCTCGGCCGGCTCTCGAACACCGTGGTCGACTGGGACGTCGACCTGTCCGGGCCGGGCGACCAGCTGCAGGTCTCGGCCAACACGCTGCACGTCGCCCTGGCCATGCCCGAGGACGAGGCGGAGCGTGCCGTACAGGAGGGAATGACGCGATCATGATCGAGATCCGCCGCATCGATCACGTGGCGCTGCGGGTCGCGAACCTGGACGAGGCCGAGCACCGCTGGACGATTCAGTTTGGCCTGACCGAGGTGGAGCGGGTCGGCCATCACGCCTTCCTGCGCTGCGCCTACGAGCCCTACTCGCTGCAGCTGGTCGGCGCCGGCGCCGCCCCCGGCCACGACCACACCGGCTGGGAGCTTCGCCGCAGCTGCACGCTGGAGCACGCGGCCGCCCAGCTCGACCACCACGGCGTCGCCTACGAGCACCACGACGGCGCCCTCCACTTCGCCGACCCCGACGGGTACGGCATCGAGTTGATGCCCTTCCGTGAGGAGGACGACCGCCGGCCGCCGGTGGCACGCTCGACCGAGACGCTGCCTGGCCTGCACCCGCGCAAGCTCGGCCACGTGAACGTTCTCACCACCGACCTCGGCCGCGCCACCTCTTTCTACACCGACGTGCTGGGCATGCGTATCTCCGACCGCCTGCTGGGCGCCGGCAACTGGCTCTCGATCAACTCCGACCACCACTCGATGGCGCTGGTGCAGCACGACTTCGCCCACTTCCACCACTTCGCGTTCGAGTACGTCGACTGGGGCGAGCTGCGGGTGGTGTTCGACCACCTCGGCCAGCACGGTCGCTGGCTGGTCTGGGGCCCGCTGCGCCACGCGCTGGCCCAGAACCTGTGCGGGTACGTACGCATCCCCGACGAGCAGCTGATCGTCGAGTGCTACTGCGACATGGAGCAACTCGAGCCCGATCACGAGCCGCGCGACTGGGACGACACCCCCCACTCGAGCAACGTCTGGGGCATCCTGCCGCCGCGGTCATACTTCCGCTTCGACGGGGAGGCTGTCCGCTACGAACGAGAGGGCCTGCTCGCCAAGGGGGAGCAGCTGCCCCCGCTGACACACCAGGAGGCCTGATGGCAACCGCGCAGCAGCAGACGCCGACAGCCGCCCGCACCGGCCAGCAGTTCCTGGACGGCCTGCGCGGCGACGCCCGCGAGATCTGGCTGAATGGCGAGAAGATCACCCACCCGCTCGAGCACCCGCAGCTGGCAGAGGCGGCGCGCACCATGGCCCGCGTCTATGACCTGCAGCACCAGCACGCCGACGAGATGCTGGCGCCGTCGCCGGACGACGGCCGCCTCGTCAACGTCACCCACCTGATCCCGCGTAGCCGCGACGACCTCGAGCGCCGCCGTCGCGCCATCGAGCTGACCGCCGCCCTCACCGCCGGCATGATGGGCCGCACCCCCGACTACCTGAACGTCACCTTCGCCTGCTTCGCCGGCCGCGCCGACGTGTGGGCCCGCCGCGGCAACGAGCAGGGGGCGGCCAACCTGGTCGCCTACCAGAAGCTGATGCGCGACCGCGACCTCTCCACCACCCACTCGATCATGAACCCGCAGGTCGACCGCAGCAAGCCGGAGGCCGAGCAGGCGGCGGGCGAGGTCGCCCTGCACAAGGTGGGTGAGACCGAGAACCACATCACCGTGCGCGGCGCCCGCATGCTGGCCACGCTCGCCCCCTACGCCGACGAGCTGACCATCTACCCCGGCTCCGACATCCGCCCCCAGGACGGCGACTACGCGCTCGCCTTCGCGCTGCCGATGGGCACGCCCGGCCTGCGCTTCATCTGCCGTGACAGCTACTCCAAGCAGCGCTCCACATTCGACTACCCGCTGTCGTCCCGCTTCGACGAGATGGACGCCGTCGTCATCTTCGACAACGTCGAGGTGCCGAAGGACAGGCTGTTCCTGTGCGGCGACACCGAGGCCTACTCGGAGGTGATCACCGACACCGGCTGGCGCGGCCACATCATGCACCAGGCCTTCACCCGCGCCTACGTGAAGCTGTCGTTCGCGCTCGGGCTCGGCCACCTGCTGGCCAACACCACCGGGGTCGTGCGCTTCGACCACATCCAGGAGAAGCTGGGCCAGATCTGGAACATGGCCGAGCTGACCCGTTCCGGCCTGATCTCGGCCGAGGCCGGCTCGCACCTGGATGAGGGCGGCGTCTGGTATCCGGACGACCGCCCGTTCCTAGCGCTGCGCGGGGAGATGCCGAAGTGGCTGCCATACGTCAACGATCTGCTGCAGCTGATCGGCGGCGGCGGCTTCATGGCCACGCCGTCGCGGGCCGACATGGACGGCCCGCTGGCCGACGAGATCGCCAAGTACTACCAGGCGGCGGGCGCCGACGCCGAGCGCCGCATCCGCCTGTTCCGCCTGGCCTGGGACTACATCGGCAGCGACCTGGGTGGCCGCGGCGAGCTCTACGAGCGCTTCTACCTGTCCGACTCCTACCGGATGACGGCCCTGGCCTACAAGATCGCCGACAAGTCGTTCCCGGAGTCGCTGGTCGAGCAGTTCCTCGAGGAGCCCTCGTGATCGTCCGCGTCGCCCGCTTCGACGCGGGCCGCGGCGACCTCGGCCTCGATCGCTCCGAGTGGGTGATCGAGGCGTTGCGCGACGTGGAGGGCGTGACCGCGCTCTACCACTGCCTGGCCGAGGACGGCTCGGCGGTGTCGGTGACCGTGTTCCAGGACGCCGATGCCGCGGACGCCGCGATGGCGAAGATCCAGGAGGCGCGGGAGCGGCTCGGCATCGAGGTGTCGCCGGCCGACGACGCGGTCATGTACGAGGTGGTCGGCTCCCTGGAGCGGCCATGAGCACGGGGCCGCGCGGCTACTCGCTGCCGCTCTCGCCGCATGGCGACGCGTCCATCATCCCGCCGCCGCCGTGGCATTACGTCGGCGACTTCCTGGTGATCGAGTTCTGGGCCTACCCGGATGCGGTGGCCGCCGTGCTGCCCCCGCGGCTGACCCCGTTTGCCGACGACCCCGGTCGCTGCGCGGCCCTGTTCGTCGACTGGCAGTCCTGCTCCGACTCGGGCGAAGAGCTGCTCGACCCGGTGCGCGGCCAGTACAAGGAGTTCTTCATCGTCGCCAACGCGATGCTGGGAGACGAGCACGTCACCACCTGCCCCTATATCTGGGTCGACCGCGACTTCGCCCTGATCCGGGGCTGGATCCAGGGCTTCCCCAAGAAGCTGGGCGAGGTGCACATGACGCGCAGCTTCGGCCTCGACTGCCGGGCCGAGGGCCGCATCTTCGCCGGCACGCTCACGGCCAACGGCCGGCTGCTGGCCGAGGGCACGGTCAGTCCCGACCGGCTGAGCGAGGCCGGCCCCACCCACAACGACCCGCCCCTGGTCAACCACCGCCACTTCCCGCGCCTGGCGGCGGGACGGTGGGACGACCCCGCGGTCGACGAGCTGGTGCGGGCCCGCTCCAGCAACCGCTCCGCCTCCCAGATCCACGAGGGCGCGGCCACGCTGGCGCTGTACCCCGCGCCCGGCGAGGAGCACGACGCGCTGGCGCCGCTGCGGGTCGGCAAGGGCTTCCGCTTCCAGTTCGCCTACACCGTCGACGACCTCGAGACGATCCCGGAATGAGCCCGGCGGCGCTGGTCACCGGTGGCGGCACGGGCATCGGTGCGGCCGTCGCACGGCGGCTCGCGGCCGACGGCTACGGAGTGGTCGTGGCCGGACGCAGGCTTGATCCGCTGGCGCAGGTGGCGGCCGAGGTCGGCGGCATCGCGGTGGCCGGCGACTGCGGCGAACCGGCCGGCGCCGAGACCGCCGTCCGCACCGCCGTTGAAGAGCTGGGCGGCCTGGACGCGCTGGTCTACTGCGCGGGCGTGTCGCACTCCGGCAGCGTGGTCGACCAGACGCCGGACAGCTGGGACGCGGTGCTCCGCACCAACCTCACCGGCGCCTTCCTTACAGCCCGCGCGGCCCTCCCCCACCTCGAGCAGCGCGGCGGCTCGGTCGTCGCCGTCTCCTCGCTGGCCGGCCTGCGGGCCGGCCCCGACTCATCGGCCTACTGCACCTCCAAGGCCGGCCTGAACATGCTCGTGCAGTCGATCGCCGTCGACTTCGGCCCCCGCGGCGTGCGCGCGAACGCCGTCTGCCCGGGCTGGATCCGCACCCCCATGGCCGACGACGCGATGGACGAACTGGCCGGGATCCACGGCACCGACCGCGAGGGCGCCTACCGGCTGGCGCACGCCCACATGCCCATCCCCCGCGCCGGCGAGGCCGACGAGGTGGCCGGGCTGGTGGCCTGGCTGCTCTCGCCCGCGGCCGCCTATGTCAACGGCACCGTGATCCCGGTCGACGGCGGCATGAGCGTGCTCGACCTGGGCCTGATGGAGTTCCGGACGTGAGCACGGTCGCCAACATCACCGTCCCCTCCGGCCACTTCATCGGCGGCCAGCGCGTCGAGGGCGACCAGACGTTCGAGGTGATCTCGCCGATCGACCAGCGGGTGATCGCCGAGGTCGCCCGCGGCGATCAGAGCGCGGTCGACCGGGCCGTGGACGCGGCCCGCGCCGCCTTCCCGGAGTGGGCCGCGCTTGGCCCGCAGGGCCGCGCCGCCCACCTGCACCGCCTGGCCGAGCTGATCGACGCGAACATCGACCGCATCGCCACCGTCGAGTGCCTGGACATGGCGATGCTGGAGCGGTCACTGAGGGCGCGCGTGATCCCCCGCGGCGCCCGCAACTTCCGCGCCTACGCCGACCTGGCCGCCTCCTACCAGGAGCGCGTGTGGAGCTCGAACTCGACCCAGAACCGCGTGATCCGCATGCCCAGCGGCGCGGCCGCCGTGATCACGCCCTGGAACGCCCCGTTCATGCTGTCCACGTGGAAGACGGCGCCGGGCCTGGCCGCGGGCTGCACCGTGATCCTGAAGCCGCCGGAGTGGGCGCCGCTGTCGTGCTCACTGCTGGCCGACCTGACGGCCGAGGCCGGATTCCCGCCCGGCGTGTTCAACGTCGTCCAGGGCATCGGCGAGGAGGCCGGCGCGGCGCTGGTCTCGAGCACCGGCGTGCGCCGCATCAGCTTCACCGGCTCGCCCGAGACCGGGCGCTCGATCGGCCTGGCGGCCTCCGCCAACATCGTGCCGTTCACCGCCGAGCTGGGCGGCAAGGGGCCGCTGATCGTGTTCGCCGACTCCGATCTGGACGCGGCCGCTGCCAAGGCGGCGGGCCAGTACGACGACGCCGGGCAGGTGTGCCTGGCCGGCACCCGCCTGCTGGTCGAGCAGTCGGTCCGCGAAGCCTTCCTGGAGCGGTTCCACGCCGGCGTCGACGCGCAGGTGCTGGGCGACCCGCGTGACGACCGCACCACCATCTCGCCGCTGATCCACCCCGACCACCTGGCCCGGGTCGAGGGCTACGTCGAGCGGGCACGGGCGAACGGCGACACGATCGTGCGCGGCGGCCGGCAGCCGGACATGGGCGGGCTCTGGTACGAGCCGACGCTGATCGAGCCCCGGTCCAACGACTCCGAGGTGGTGCAGCGCGAGGTGTTCGGCCCGGTGCTGACGTTCCAGACCTTCCGCGACGAGCAGGAGGCGGTCGAGCTGGCCAACTCCACCCGCTACGGCCTGTCGGCGATCGTCTACACCGGCACCCAGGAGCGGGCCGAGCGGGTGGGGCGATCCGTCCGCGCCGGCACCGTCTGGGTCAACACCTTCCTGGTGCGCGACCTGACGGCGCCCTTCGGCGGGGTCGGCATCAGCGGCATCGGCCGCGAGGGCGGCGATTACGCGCTCGACTTCTACTCCGACCTGAAGACGCTGCAGATCCTGGATGGGAGCACCGCATGACCCAGACCCTGGCCGATGTCTACCTCGACAACGAGGCCTTCGCTGAGCGGATCCCGCACGAGACGTTCACGCTGATGCGCCACCAGGCGCCCGTGCACTGGTACGACTGGGAGTACGGCAATGGCTTCTGGTGCATCACCCGCTATGACGACGTGGTGGCCGTGCTGAAGGACTGGCGCACCTTCTCATCGGAGACCGGCGCGACGGCGCTCGAGGACCTCGACCCCGACCAGATCGAGGCCCGCAAGTCGATGCTGGACACCGACCCGCCCAAGCACTCGAGCCTGCGCTCGATCGTGAACAAGGGCTTCACGCCGCGGGCGGTGGCCGCGTACGAGCAGCTGCTACGCGACCTCACCCGCCAGATCCTGGACGAGTCGCTGCCCCGCGGCGAGTTCGACTTCGTCGAGGAGGTCGCCAAGCAGCTGCCGATCCAGGTGCTGTGCCGGATCCTGGGCGTACCGCTGTCCGACGACGAGCGGCTGATCGCGTGGGGCGACAAGATGATCGGCAACACCGATCCCGACCTGGGCGGCCTGCACCCGGCCAGCCCGGAGAGCGCCAAGTACCGGCTCTACCCGTTCCGCAGCCCGTACGCGATGGAGCTCTACAACTACGGCCACGAGATCGCCCGCGAGCGTCGCCAGCATCCCACCGACGACCTCGTCTCGAAGCTGGTGATGTGGGAGGACGAGGACGGCAACCGGCTGACCGAGCAGGAGTTCGACACGATGTTCCTGCTGCTGGTGGTGGCCGGCAACGAGACCACGCGCCAGTCGATCGCCCACGGCATGCAGGCGCTGATGGACAACCCGGATGCGATGCGGCGGCTGCAGGAGCAGCCCGAGCTGATGGGCACCGCCACCGAGGAGATCATGCGGTACAGCTCGCCCGTGATCCACTTCCGGCGCACGGCCACGGCCGGCACCGAGCTGCACGGCGTCCGCATCCGCGAGGGCGACAAGGTCGTCACCTGGCTGGTATCGGCCAACTACGACGAGCAGCAGTTCCCCGATCCGCTGCGGTTCGACATCACCCGCAAGCCCAACAACCACGTCACGTTCGGCCGCGGCGGCCCCCACTTCTGCCTGGGCGCGCACCTGGCCAAGCTGGAGACGCGGATCATGTTCGAGGAGCTGCTGCCGCGCGTTTCCGCGGTCGAGCCGACCGCTCCCGCCAGCCGCATGCACTCGAACTTCACCAACGCCTACAAGACCATGCCGGTGAGGGTCACGCCGGCGTGAAACACTTCGATCCCACCTCTCGGAAAGGTCGGTAGATGGCCGAAACGCTCGATCAGCTCGTCAAGGACGGCGTCACCACGGTGCGCCTCAGCTATCCCGACCTGCACGGGATCGCGCGCGGCAAGGAGTTCCCGGCGTCGTTCTTCGACCACCTGCTCGAAGACGGCGCGGGGTACTGCGAGGCGATCATGACGGTCGACCTCCGCCACAACGTCGTTTCGGGGTTCGAGCACGGCTTCCAGGACATCATCGCCCGGCCGGACCCGGCGACGCTCCGCCGTGTCCCGTGGGATCCCGAGGTGGCGGTGTATATCGCCGACCTCGAGCGGATGGACGGCTCGCCCTACGGGGTCGACTCGCGGGGAGCGCTGAAGCGCTCGATCGCCGGATTCGCCGAGCGCGGGCTGACACCGATTCTCGGCCCCGAACTCGAGTTCTACCTGTGCCAGCCGGACGCAGCCGCGCCCAACGGCTACCGGCGCTATGTCGACAACGACAGCCACGTCTACACGGTCGGAGCGGTGGCCGATCCCCGCGGCATCCTGCGCAGGATGATGCATGCATTCTCCGACATGCGGCTGGGCGCCTACGCCGCTAACCACGAGTACGGGCGCGCCCAGTACGAGATCAACCTGCGTCATTCCGACGCGCTGGACGCCGCCGACCGGGCCTTCCTGTTCAAGGACGCCGTCAAGGAGATGGCGGCGATGGAAGGCCTTCTGGCGACGTTCGTCGGCAAGCCATGGAACGACGACGAGGGGTCGGGGTTCCATCTGCACATCTCACTCGCCGACGAATCGGGAGCCAACCTGTTGAATGGGGACGGCCCCGAGGGCCTTTCGAGCGTGGCACATCACGCCGTTGCCGGCCTGCTCGAGCACGGCCGATCGCTGATGGCGTTCATGAACCCGACGACGAACGCCTATCGCCGCATTCAGGAAGAGGGACAGGTCCCCACGCTTGTCAGCTGGGGGCATGACAATCGACTGTGCGAAGTGCGCATCCCCCGTGAACGGGGAGCCGCGACCCGGATCGAGATGCGCGTCGCCGACGGGGCCGCCAACCCCTACCTCGCCTCGGCGGCGGCGCTGTTCGCAGCACTCGACGGGATCGAGCGGGAGCTCGATCCGCCGCCTCCGCTCAGTGGGCTCGTCTACGAGGATCCCAACGCCGAGAACTGCCCTCCGTTGCCGCGTTCGTTCGAGGCGGCACTGGAAGCCCTCGACAACGACGAGTATCTCCGGCGCGTGATGGGCGAGGAGCTCGTCTCGACGTTCCTGCAGATCAAACAGTACGAGCTCAACCGTGCTCGGCTGTGGACGACCGACTGGGAGTTCGCCGAGTACACCCACCACCTATGAGCTCGATCGAGACGTTCGCCGGGTCGATCACGGTCGCGGATCTTGAGCGGGATCCGTTCCCGATCTACCGGCGGCTGCGCGACGAGGCGCCGGTCTGCCACGTGCCGGCGGTGGAGCTGACCCTGGTCACGCGCTGGGAGGACGTCCACCACGTGGCGCGCCACCCGGAGCTGTTCACCGCCGACGTCGGCTCCTCCCCCCTGACCCGCACGCTGGGGCAGAACATGCTGACCGTAGACGGCGGCGAGCAGCGCCGGATCCGGGCCACCATCGACCCGGCCATGCGGCCGCGCGTGGTGGCGGGCTACGCACCGGCCGTGATCGAGCCGATCGCGGAGCGGCACCTGGCCGCGATCGAGCCGGACCGCGGCGGCGAGCTGATGGCCACCTACTGCGAGCCGGTCTCGGTGCTGGCGCTGGGCTCGGTGATGGGCCTCGGAGACGCCGACGCCGACACGCTGCGTCGCTGGTTCGGGGCGCTGGCGCTGGGCGGCTCCAACTTCGAGTCCGATCCCGCTAAGCAGGCGATCGCCGATGCCGCGAGCGCGGAGGTGGACGATCGCGTGCTGCCGCTGCTCGCCCGGCTGGAGCAGGAGCCGGACGGAAGCGTGCTGTCGGACATGCTGCACACCCAGCCGCCGGACGGCGAGCGGCTGTCGAAGGCCGAGGTGTTGGCCAACCTGAAGCTGATCCTGCTGGGCGGCATGCAGGAGCCGGGGCACGCGCTCGGCATCGCGCTGTGGGCGCTGCTGCAGCATCCCGAGGCGCTGGCCGAGGTGCGGGCGCAGCCGGAGCTGCTGGACGGCGCCGTCGAGGAGGCGCTTCGCTGGCACTCACCGGTGGGCACCCAGACGCGCCAGGTGACCGAGCGCACGGAGATCGCGGGCGTGACGCTTGAGCCGGGCACGGTGATCGCCGCCGTGCTGGCGTCGGCCAACCAGGACGAGCGCCACTGGCAGCAACCGGAGCGGTTCGACATCCACCGCACCGGCGCGCACGCGGCGTTCGGGTTGGGGGCGCACCACTGCGCGGGCGCGTCGCTGGCCCGCCACGAGGTGCGCCTGCCGCTGCGACTGCTGCTGGAGCGGCTGCCGCTTCTGCGCCTGGATGCGGAGCGGCCGGTGGAGCTGTCGGGCTGGGAGTTCCGGGCGCCGCTGGCGCTGCACGCGAGATGGGGCTGAGATGATTGATCGTTATCTCCGTGATGTCCTGGAAGGCCAGAACCGAGTCTCGCCAGGATCGAGGGAGCGTCAATATCGGGAATATTAGCGCGACCGAGGACGCCGCGAGGCGACGGTTCGCAGCCGTAGCCACCCATGCCCCGTCCACCACCGACCTCTCGCAGCGGCCAGGCTCGCGAGAGATATCGATCAATCATCTCGTGGCTGATTGGACGACCGTGGCGGCGGCCGGCGAGCTGCCCGAGGGCGAGATGCTCGAGGCAGACAACCGCGGCGAGCCGGTGGTGGTCGCCCGCAGCGGCGGAAGCCTGTATGCGTTCGAGGGCTGGTGCACGCACGAGGAGTGCCCGCTGGCGGAGGGCACGCTCACCGACCAGCAGCTCGAGTGCTACTGCCACGGCGCCGTCTTCAACATCCGCACCGGTGAGGCCCTGGTGGGCCCCGCGGTGGCCTCGCTCGAGACCTACCCGGTGCGTGAGCACGACGGCGAGATCCAGGTCGAGATGTGACGCCCCTCGCCGGCACCGACGATCCGCTCCGGCACCTGGCCCCGCTCGAGCGCGACTGCCTGCTCCGCTACTGCGCGCTTCTGCGCGAGCGGCTGGGCGGCTCGCTGCTGCGCGTGGTGCTGTTCGGGTCGGCCGCGCGCGGCGACATGTGGGACGCGGGCTCGCCGATGCACTCCGACATCGACCTGCTGGTGGTGACCGCCGAGGCGCTCCCGCACGAGACGGCCGAGCAGCTCGTGAACGAGACCTATCCGCTGTACCTGGAGTGCGGACGCCAGATCGGGCCGCAGTTCCGAAGCGCCGGGGAGCTGTCGCAGCCGCGGGGCGAGCGGGCCGCGGCCTTCGCCGAGAACCTGGCGCGGGACGGGATCGACCTGGCTGTCTGAAGCGGGCGGCGTTCAGGCGGCGCGGCGGCGGCCGTGCTGCTTGGCGCTGTACATCGCCACGTCGGCCACGCGGATCAGGTCGTCGCCTGTGCGTGCGTCGCGCGGGAACAGCGCCAGGCCGACGCTGCCGGACACCTTGAGGTCGGCGCCGTCGAGGCTGACCGGGGCCAGCAGCTGCTGGTAGACACGGTTGCAGAGCCCGTCCAGGTGCGCCTGGTCGGCGGTGCCCAGGCAGGCCAGCATCAGGAACTCATCGCCGCCCAGGCGTGCGACCACGTCGCCGTCGCGCGAGATCGTCGAGAGCCGCTCGCCGACCGCGCGCAGCAGCGAGTCACCGGCGGCGTGGCCATGGGCATCGTTCACCTGCTTGAACCCGTCCAGGTCGATGAACAGCACGGCCACGCAGGACCCGTCGCTGCCGGCACGGGCCAGAGCGGCGTCGAGATGCTCCTGGAACTGGGCGCGATTGGGCAGCCCGGTGAGGTGGTCGTGGTAGGCCAGGTGCGCCAGGCGGGCGTGCGCCTCGGCCAGCTCCCGCTCGACCAGGTGGCGGTCGGTGATGTCGGTGACGATGCCGTCCACCAGCCGCCGGCCGTCGACCACCGGCCTGGGGATGCAACGCTCCCAGACCCAGCGGGTGGCGCCGTCGAACCCGACCAGCCGGTACTCCATCTCGGTCACAAAGCCCTGCTGCAGCGGCGCGAACGCGGCCTCGTAGGTGGCACGGTCGTCGGGGTGGATGCAGGCCTCCCAGGCCGCCTCCTTGTCCATCCCCTCCGGCACGCCGCCCAGCAGGCTGTCCAGGGCCTGGCCGATCCAGACGTGGCAGACGTACTCGAAGTCGTCGAACAGCTCCATCTCGTACATGTGCACGCCGGCGGTCGCAGCCACGCGCCGAAGCAGCGCGGCCACCGCCGCGTCCTGGTCTGAGGGATCGTTCGGAGCCATGTTTGTGCTCAAGGTCTCGAGGATTGCATCGGCTGAATCCGCCCCGGCCATGAGCCGCGCTGCGGGTCAGCGCCGGTCGAGCGCCATCGCCGCCGCGTAGGCGGCGCGGACATCGCGCTCAGTCCAGCTGCGCGGATTGACGGTCAGGCAGTAGTCGGCGAGCGAGAGCTCCACCAGGCGGTCGATGTGGCCCTCCCGGACGCCCGCCTCGCGCAGTGTGGGCAGCCCGATCGCGGCCAGCAACCGGCGCACGGCGCGCACCGCCCGCGAGCCGTCGCCGCTGCCGTCGTCAGGCTCGCTCAGCGCATCCGCGACCCGTTCCAGCCGGCCGGCGCAGGCGGGACGGTTCACCTCGAGCGTCTCGGCCAGCACCAGGCCGACCGTGAGGCCGTGCGGCAGCCCCAGGGTCGATCCGATCGCGTGGCCGAGCGCGTGGTCGGCGCCGGAGTCGGACAGGTTCATCGCCAGGCCGGCCATCATGCTGCCCAGGCTCAGCTCGGTGCGGGCGTCGACGTCGGAGCCGTCGGCCACCGACCGCTCCAGGCCGGCCGCGACGTGGCGGCAGGCCTCGAGGCCGACGGCCAGCGACATCGGGTTGCCGTTCGAGACGACCGCGCCGCCGATCGCCTGGGCCAGCGCGTCGGCGCCGGTATAGGCGGTTGGCTCCGGCGGCAGTTCCAGAGTCAGCAGCGGGTCAACCAGCGCGTCCTGGGCGCGCATCAGCGGATGCGCCACCCCCAGCTTGCGCCCCTGCACGGGGTCGACCACCACCGACCCGCCGGACACCTCGCTGCCGGTGCCGGACGTGGTCGGCAC